>JAFMMO010000095.1 GCA_017859655.1 Pseudomonadota bacterium
CCCGGATCACCGATGAGACCGCCGTCCACTACCGCATGCTGAACACCTCGAAGGGGGAGGCGGTCCGCTCCCTCCGGGCCCAGGTCGACAAGGAGCTCTACTCCCGTGCGATGCGACGCCTCATCGCGTCGACCCCGGGAGTGACGGTGATCGAGGGCTCGGTCGAGGGTCTCCGAATCGAGGCGGGGCGGGCCGCCGGGGTTCGATTGGGAGACGGCTCCGAGGTCCGCTCGCGCTGGGTCATCCTCACCAACGGGACCTTTCTGCGCGGTCTCATGCACACCGGTGAGGCGAAGCAGGAGGGGGGGCGCATCGGCGAGGGGGCGATCGCCGGTCTGACCGGCGCGCTCCTCGACCTGGGCTTCGAGAGTGGCCGGTTGAAGACGGGGACTCCACCCCGACTCCACCGCGATTCCCTCGACCTCGAGCGCACCACGGTCCAGTCCCCGGATCCGGAGCCCGATGGGTTCAGCCATTTTCTGCCCCCGCCCCGCCGGGAGTGGATGGACTGCCACATCACCCGGACCTGCGAGCGAACGCACGAGATCATCCGCCGCAACCTCGACCGCTCTCCGATGTACGCGGGAGAGATCGAGGGGATCGGGCCCCGCTACTGTCCCTCGGTGGAGGACAAGGTGGTCCGCTTCCCCGATCGCGACGGGCACACGGTCCACCTCGAGCGGGAGGGGTGGTCCACCGACTCGATCTACGTGAACGGGATCTCGACCAGCCTCCCCGCCGATGCCCAGGAGGAGCTGGTCGCGACGATCCCCGGACTGGAGCGCGCGGTCTTCCTGCGGCACGGCTACGCGGTCGAGTACGACTTCTTCCCCCCGCACCAGATCGAGGTCACCTTCGAGTCCCGACTCCTGCCCGGCCTCTCCCTGGCCGGCCAGATCTGCGGCACCTCCGGCTACGAGGAGGCGGCGGTCCAGGGGTTCCTCGCCGGCGTGAACGCGGCCCGCCTGCTCGTGGGGGAGGAGCCGTTCGTGCTCGGGCGCGACGAGGCGTACATGGGGGTCCTCGCCGATGACCTCGTGCGCTGCGATCCCCGGGAGCCCTATCGGATGTTCACCTCCCGAGCGGAGTTTCGCCTGCTGCTCCGCCACGACAACGCCGACCTCCGCCTCGTCGAGCGAGGCGTGGCCCTGGGGCTCCTCTCCCCCGAGCACGGAGAGCGCGTCGCGGCGAAGCGGGAGATGATCGAGGGGACCCTCGATCGGCTCCGCTCGACCTTCTCCGGCACGGAGCAGCTGCTGCAGCGCCTCCGTCGCCCGGGCGCGGAGTTCGGCGACCTGGCCGAGCTTCATCCCGAAGTCGACTCCTGGCAGATCCCCCCGGAGATTCAGGACCAGGTCCGGATCCACGCCCGCTACGAGAGCTACATCGAGCGGCAGGCGGGACAGATCGAGACCCTGCGCCGGCTGGAGGCCTGGTCGATTCCCTCCGACTTCGACCCCGAGGAGCTGGCGGGCCTGCGGCGGGAGGCGGTCGAGAAGCTGAAGCGTCTTCGACCGCGCACGCTGGGGGCGGCCCGCCGGATCGCCGGGGTGACCCCGGCGGATCTCTCGATCCTGCTCGTGGGCCTTCGGGCTCGCGGCGTCGGCGGGGGGCTGGCGCCGGATCCTGCGGAGTGTCCCCCGGCGGAGTTGGACTCCGGTGGCGGGTCCGGTACTCTCCCGCCGGGAGCGGCGCGCACCTCCGGGGGCGTGTCGCGTGGGTCGAGCCGAGGAGCGGGGGAGTGATGACCGAGTCGGAGGACAGACCGGCGGAGCCGGACCCGGAGACCGGGGCTCACCTCGGGGGGGCCGGCGTCGGCGAGGGCTTCGAGGTCGTCGAGGAGATCGCGGCCTATCGCGGCGTGCGCTACGCGATGCACCGGGTCCGGGAGCGGCTCCCCGATGGGACGATCGGCGATCGGGATGTCGTCCGGCACCCGGGAGCCGCGGTCGTGATCCCGGTCCGGGGGGACGGACGGGTGATCCTCGTCGAGCAGCACCGGACCGCCCTCGGCGCGACGATGATCGAGATCCCCGCCGGCGTTCTCGAGGCCGGAGAGGATCCGGCGGTCGCCGCGGCCCGGGAGCTGGAGGAGGAGACCGGATACCGGGCGGGGCGCATCGAGCGACTCCTCGACTTCCATCCCAGCGGCGGCTTCTGCGACGAGATCATGCACATCTACCTCGCGACGGAGCTCGTCGAGACCGAGCAGGACCTCGATCCGGATGAATTCATCGCCGTCCATGACCGGACATTCGATGAGATGCGACAGCTGATTCGCGATGGCGTGATCACCGATGGGAAGACGATCGCGGCGTTCCTCTACCTGCACGCCTTCCGCCCCGAGATCGTCGGCGCCGGACCGAAGGAGACGGGAGCGCCCTCCTCATGATCCCCAGAATCGCCATCGTGGGCCGCCCGAACGTGGGCAAGTCCACCTTGCTCAACCGACTCGCTCGACGGCGGGTGAGCATCGTCCATGACATGCCGGGGGTGACCCGTGACCGCGTCTCGATCGACATCGAGCTCGGGGGCAAGGTCGTCGAGATCATCGACACCGGAGGGATCGGGATCGTCGATGAGGGAGAGCTGGACGAGGACATCCACGCCCAGATCGACGTGGCGATCGGCAGCGCCGAGCTGATCCTCTTCCTCGTGGATGGACGGGCCGGCGTGCATCCCCTCGATGAGCGGGTCGCCGGCATGCTCCGGGGCGGGCAACGGGAGATCATGCTCGTCGCGAACAAGTGTGAGGCGGACGGCACCCGGGACGACCTCGGGGAGTTCTACTCGCTCGGGCTGGGGGATCCCCATCCGATCGCGGCGGCCCACGGAGACGGGGTCACCGAGCTGATCGAGGCCGCGGTCGAGCGCCTCCCGGACGAGGAGGCCGAGCGCCGGGCGGACCCCACCCTGCGCATCGCGATCGTGGGACGACGCAACGCGGGCAAGTCGACCTTCGTGAACGGCCTCCTTCAGGAGGAGCGGGTCATCGTCAGCGACATTCCGGGGACGACCCGCGATGCGGTCGATGTCCGCTTCGAGAAGGATGGCAAGGAGTTCGTCGCGGTCGACACCGCGGGCATCCTCCGCAAGGCGAAGCTCAAGGACGATGTCGAGTACTACGCCCAGGTACGGTCGATGGACGCCATCCGCCGCTGCGATGTCGTGATCTTCCTGATCGACGGAGTCCACGGCGTCTCGCAGCTCGACAAGCGGATCGCCCATGAGGTGATGCTCCGTCATCGACCGGTGGTCATCGCCGTGAACAAGTGGGACCTGGTGAAGGACCACTCCGACACGGAGAAGTACGAGGAGTACCTGTCGAAGCAGCTCCCCGCCCTCCACTTCGCGCCGGTCGTCTTCGTGACGGCGAAGGAGTCGAAGAACGTCGCCTCCTGCATCGGACTGGTGCAGTCCCTCGCGAAGCAGGCGAGCCAGCGGGTCGGGACCGGGGTCCTGAACCGGGCGATCGACACGATCCGCGAGCGGGTCCGCTACCGGGCGCGTCCCGGAAAGGCGCCGAAGATCTACTTCGCGACCCAGGTGGATGTCCTGCCGCCGACGGTCGTGCTGATGGTGAACCGGCCCGGCTTCTTCGCGCCGGCCTACAAGCGGGCGATCGAGAACCACCTGCGGGAGCTCCTCCCCTTCCCGGAGGTCCCGATTCACCTGATCTACCGTCGCCGCGAGGGTGAAAGGTGATCGGAGGGGAGGGCCCCCCCCCCTCGGCGCCGCCCCGGGAGCGCTGCGTCCTCGGCGTGGATCCCGGGCTCGCCAAGATCGGGTGGGGGGTCATCGAGGTCGATGGACCCCGCTTCCGTCTGGTCGAATACGGCTCACTCCGCACCGACCCGGAGACGCCGCATCCCCAGCGCCTCCGTGCCATCTATCACGAGCTGCAGCGCGTGATCGAGGAGCATCGACCCGAGGTGATGGCGGTGGAGGAGGTCTTTCAGGGGAAGGGCGCCCGGAGCACCCTGCGCGCGGGTGAGGGGCGGGGGGCCTGTGTCCTCGCCGGGGCGAACGCCGGGCTGCCCGTGGCCGAGGTGGCCGCCGCCGCGGTGAAGCTGGGGGTCACGGGGACCGGACGCGCGACGAAGGACCAGGTCGGCGCGATGGTCCGGCGGATCCTCGGCCTCGAGGAGGTCCCGAAGCCCGCGGATGCGGCGGACGCCCTCGCGGTGGCCCTCACTTACGCTCAGCGCCGGAGGACGGCGATCCCCCGCTGAGGGGGGGGGCGCGCCCGGTTCCTGCCTCTGTCTCAGGTTCGTTGGCCACGCGCCGGGGGGCTCGGTAGACTCTGGGCTTCCTGACCCCGGAGCTCCGGGGTCAGGTCCCCGACTCGATCCCCCAGAGAGGACGATCCATGGCGAAGGAAGAGCCGATCGAGGTGCAGGCGGTCGTCACGGAGGCGCTGCCGAACACCACGTTCCGCTGCAAGCTGGACTCCGGCCACATGGTGCTCGCGCACATCTCGGGCAAGATGCGGAAGCACTACATCCGGATCCTGCCGGGAGACAAGGTCACCCTGCACGTCTCGCCCTATGACCTGACCCGGGGCCGTATCGTCTACCGGGAGCGCTAGGCGCAACCCCGGACCGCCCGCCCGGAGCCGCAGCCTCCAGCGGATCGCGTCGCTCAGTCCTCCGACGAGGAGGCCGCTCCGCTGCGGATCGCCTCCACGATCTCCGCGTTCGCGAGGGTCGTCACATCCCCCAGCTGGCGCTGCTCGGAGATGTCCCGGAGCAGTCTCCGCATGATCTTGCCGGAGCGCGTCTTCGGGAGGTCTGCGGTGAAGACGATGCTCGCGGGCTTCGCGATGGGACCGATCTTCGTGGCCACGTGCCCCCGCAGCTCGTCGATGAGCCCGTCGTCTCCCCGCGTCTCCCCCTTCAGCGTGACGAAGGCCGCGATCGCCTGCCCGGTCCGGGGGTCGGTTCGCCCGACCACTGCGGCCTCCGCCACAGCGTGATGGTCGACGAGGGCGCTCTCCACTTCGGTCGTCGAGATGTTGTGCCCCGAGACGAGCATGACATCGTCGACGCGGCCGAGGAGCCAGAAGTCCCCGTCCTCGTCGCTCTTGCAGCCATCCCCGGGGAAGTACATGCCATCGAACCGACTCCAGTAGACCTCGCGGTAGCGCTCCGGGTCGCCGTGGATGGTCCGCAGCATCGAGGGCCAGGGGGAGCGGACCGCGAGGAAGCCGCCCCCGCCCGGGGGGACCTCGTTGCCCTCCTCGTCGACGATCACGGCATCGATGCCCGGGTAGGGGCGCGTGGCGGAGCCGGGCTTCAGCGTCGTCACGCCCGGGAGGGGCGAGATCATGATCGCGCCGGTCTCCGTCTGCCACCAGGTGTCCACGATGGGGCAGCGGCTCCCTCCGATGTGCTCGTGGTACCACATCCACGCCTCCGGGTTGATCGGCTCGCCGACGGAGCCCAGGAGGCGGAGGGATGAGAGATCGTGGCGGGCGGGGTGCGCGGTGCCCCACTTCATGAAGGTCCGGATCGCGGTCGGGGCGGTGTAGAGGATGGTGACGCCGTAGCGCGCCACCACCTCCCAGAAACGGTCCTGCCCCGGATGATCCGGAGTCCCCTCGTAGATCACGCTCGTCGCCCGGTTCGCGAGGGGGCCGTAGACGATGTAGCTGTGACCCGTCACCCAGCCGCAGTCCGCCGTGCACCAGTAGATGTCCTCGTCCCGGTGGTCGAAGACGTTCCGGAAGGTCGAGGCGACCCCCGTGAGATATCCCCCCTGGGAGTGGGCGATCCCCTTCGGCTTGCCGGTGCTCCCCGAGGTGTAGAGGATGTAGAGGAGATCCTCGGCGCCCATCTCCTCCGCCTCGCAGGTCGCGGGCTGGTCCGCGACCACCTCGTGGTACCAGTGGTCGCGAGCGTCGGACCACTCGACCTCGTTCTCGGTGCGGCGGACGACGACCACCCGCTCCACTGGACTCTCGCCGTCGATCGCGGCGTCCACGTTCTCCTTGAGCGGGACCACCTTCCCCCGCCGCCAGGCGCCATCGCAGGTGACGACGGTGGTGCAGGTCGCATCGGCGATCCGCTCACGGAGGGCGTCGGCGGAGAAGCCCCCGAAGACGACGGAGTGGGCCGCCCCGATCCGTGCGCAAGCGAGCATGGCGACCACGATCTCCGGGACCATGCCCATGTAGATCGCGACGGTGTCTCCCTTGCCGACCCCGATCGAGCGCAGCCCGTTCGCGAAGCGGCAGACCTCGTCGTGGAGCTCCTGGTAGGTCAGCGTTCGGGTGTCCCCCGGCTCCCCCTCCCAGTGGAAGGCGATCTTCGCGCTGTGGGTCTCGAGGTGGCGGTCGAGGCAGCTCTCGGTGACGTTGAGGGTTCCATCGGTGAACCACCGGTAGAAGGGTGCGTCCGAGTCGTCCAGGATGGTCTGGAACGGGGTCCGCCAGACCAGCTTCCGCGCCTCCTCGGCCCAGAAACCGAGGCGGTCCGCCTCGGCCCGGGCGTAGATCTCCTCCCGCGCGTTCGCGGCGCGGCGAAAGTCGTCGCTCGGGGGAAACTGGCGGTCTTCGTGGAAGAGGTTCTCGATCGCTCCGGACATGGGTCCTCCTGGAAGGTGTGGGGAGGCTGGATTCCTGCGCGGGAGGGCTGCGCGGAGGCGTTCGCCTCCTCGAGTAGGATAAGCGGCGCTGGTAGGGGATCGGAAGCCCTTTTCCGTCCACTTGGAGGCCACAGCGGCTATCCTGAGGGCGCGGGGCGCCCCGGCCGCCCCCCCGTCCTTCTCAACGCTCTGGGGACCCGCATGACGCTTTCAGGCCTCCACTTCCGCAAAGCTCGGAACGCCCGCAGCCTCGGCCGCGGTCCTCGCCCCGCCCTCCTCCTGCTCTTCGCCGTCACTCTGCTCGGAGTCCTCGGAGCAGCGCCGGTCGGTGCGCGAGGGCCCAGTCCCGAGCCGCCCAGTCCCAACCCGCTCAGTCCCAACCCGCTCAGTCCCAACCCGCTCAGTCCCAATCTGCTCAGTCCCATTCCGGCCATCTCCGCCCCGACCCACTCCGCACCTCTCAGGGCCGGGACGGTGGAGTTCGTCCGAGGAGGCAAGCCGGTCGGCGTCTACGAGCCGAACGCCCCCTGGACCCGCCTCGACAAGAGCGTGGAGGGACGGGGGGGGACCGCGTGGCTCTACGCCGACCATGACCTCGGGACCGGGGACTTCGAGATCCGGGCGGTCCTCGAGATCGTCGACCTCGATCGCGGAGACGCGCGCCTCCAGATCGGAGGGGGTCAGGTGATCTTCCACGGACCGGGGGGGATGGTCGTCACGAAGGACCTGGAGGACGGGGAGAAGAGCACCGATCGGGGGAGCTCCATCCAGCTCATCCCCGAGGGCAAGCTCTTCGAGCTCCGCTACCAGCGCAAGACCGGACGCTTCAAGCTGTGGATCGACCGTCGGGAGATCGCCTCGGGGAAGGCGCGTCGGGGGCATGTCGGTGGCTTCGGCTTCAATCCGGGCAGCTCGATCATCCGGGTGCGCGAGTTCATCGCATCGGGCGACGTCCTCGACATCGGGAGGCAGGTCAGGATCGACCCCTCGGAGTTCGAGGCGCTCGCCTCCGAGGAGCGCCTCGACCGGGCGGTCGAGGCCGGGGTCGCGTACCTGCTCGCCCGAATCGAGGGGAAGCAGGAGGCCTACCGGGGACGAGGCCACGAGAACAGCGCCCCGGGCGCGGTCGCGCTGGAGACCTACGCGCTCATCGTCGCCGGGGTCTCGGTCGATCACCCGATCATCCGCGAGAACCTGAAGTACGTGAACCGGGAGATCGCCCGAGCCGGGAGGACCTACGACCTCGCCTGCGGTCTCTTCGCGCTCGACGCGGCGCTCGTCCAGCTCGAGCAGGACCTGCGCCTCATCGATCCGGATTTCCGCCCGAAGGACCTCGCGACCGCGGGTCGAGCCTACCTCCGCAACATGAACTCGATGTTGGAGGTGCTCCTCACCGGGCAGAACCGAACCGGCGCGTGGCGCTATGACACCAGCTCGAACGACTTCGACAACTCCTGCACCCAGTTTGCGGCGCTCGGCCTCGCGGTGGCGGCGCGGCGGGGTCTGCGGATCCCCGCGGCGACCTGGAGCGGGCTCGCCGACCATCTCCTCGCCTCCCAGCAGAAGGAGGGGAAGGAGACCTCTCGGCGCGCGGTCCTCGAGGAGGATGCGCCGCGGGACTTCGAGTGGAGTCGCCGGGGACGGGATCGACGCCGGGGCTCGGACGACGGGGAGGAGCGGGATTCCCCCCGCCGGGGCGGGACCGGTGTCGCCCCCGAGGCCGAGCCCGATCCCTTCCTGGGGGATGGGTCCGCCCCCGCTCGGGCCCGGGGCTGGGCCTACGCCAACTTCGCGACCGACAAGGCGACCTGGAACATGACCTGCTCCGGGGTCTCCTCCCTCATGATCCTCTACTCCCACGGCGGACACGCGCTGACACCCGAGCGGAGGGCGGAGGTCACCACCGCGATCCGGGACGGCCTCGGTTGGATGATGGAGAACTGGACCGACCCTCCCCATGGCAGCGCCTACGCCGTCTACAGCCTCGAGAAGGTCGCGGACATCGGGGGGATCGCACGCTTCGATGAGTATGACTGGTACCCCGACGCCCGCGACTGGATCCTCGGGGCCCAGCACCCCGACGGGTCCTGGGACACGGGGGGAACCGGGGAGATCCCTCGGGTCTCCACCGCGCTCCTCCTCCTCGTCCTGAAGCGTGCGACGACCCTCCTCACGCGTGATCCCTCGGAGCAGGTGATCGCCTCCGGAGGAGGTCAGCAGCGTTCCGAGGAAGAGAGCCGCGCCTGGGTCTACCTCCCCCGCCTGGATCGCTCCATCCAGCTCCAGGGGCTCCTCAGGACGCTGCGAATGCGTCCCTCGGTTCCGTTGATGAAGCTCCTCGAGGAGGTGGTGGAGGCCTACCCGTTCGATCACCTGCCGGAGCTGCTCCCCGGTCTGCTCGCGCTGGAGGGGCGTCTGGACGGGAAGGGTCCGCGGGCGACCCTCGACCGGTGTCTCGCCCAGATCTGCGGGCGGCCGCTGGAGGACGAGGGAGCGTACCGCGCCTGGTATGACAGCTGGCAGGAGATCCGACTCCTTGAGTCGGATGAGGAGTCCCTCGTTCGCGAGACGCGGCTCGTGGAGATCTATCGGGAGCAGGGGGGGGATGCACGGATGAAGAGGGTGCTGATCCCGATCTTCATCCGCCTCGGGCTCCAGAGCGCGGTCGACGAGCTCCTCCCCGATCTGGACCATGACGACGAGTTCGTTCGCGCCCTCAGCTACCGGGGCATCTCGGCCCTGCTCAGTGGGACCCCTCCCCGCTTCGACCCCTCCGCCACGGGGGGGGACCGCGCGAACCAGATCGATGCGATCCGTCAGTGGGTGCTGGAGAAACGGGTGACCTCCCCCTGATCGAGTCCGACCGCAGCCACGATGCGAGAGGAGGGTCGGTCCCGCGGGACCGACCCTCCTCTCGCATCCGGCTCGGGCTGCCGCGCGTCGGGGTCAGTCCCGACGACCGGTGAAGATCATGACGTAGTAGAGGAGCGTCATGATCGACTGCACCGCGGCCGCGACGTAGGTCAGCGCCGCCGCGCCGAGGACGGCAGAGACCCCGCGCCCCTCCTCGTCATCCCGGAGGAAGCCTCCCTCCCGCAGGGCGATCTTGGCCCGACGCGAGGCATCGAACTCGACCGGCAGGGTGATCAGCTGGAAGAAGACGACGAAGGAGAAGAGGACGATCCCCGCGAGGAGCAGAGGTTGCATGGCGAAGAGAATCCCTCCGATCAGGAGGAGGACTCCGAAGCCGCTGCCGAAGTTCGCGAGGGGCACCGCGGCTCCGCGCATGTGGAGAGGCGCGTAATCCCGCGCGTGCTGGATCGCATGTCCCGCCTCGTGGGCCGCGATCGCGGCGGCGGCGACGCTGCTGCCGGAGTAGTTCCCCTCGCTCAGGCGGAGGACCCGGCTGCGGGGGTCGTAGTGGTCGGTCAGCCGACCGGCGACCCGCTCGATCCGCACACCGTCGACACCCCCGTAGCGAAGGACCGCTTCGGCGACGTCGACACCCCGACGCCCGCTCGCCAGGGGCACCCTCGACCAGCGCGCCACGGTGCTCTGGACCCGCACCTGCGCAAAGATGGCGAGGAGGATCGCCGGGCCCACCACGATGAAGTAACGGGGATCGAAGAAGATCATCGCAAGGGGGGGAGTGATGGCGGCCTCCGCCGCCAGGGAGCTGAACAGGATCACGATCGGGACTCCTTCCTCGAGCCGAAGTGGGGGCCTCCCCCGTTCGGCGCCCGCATTGTGCACCGACCACCGGGGGGCGCACCCGGATCGCCGCGATTCTCGGCGGATCCGGAGGAGGAGGGCTTGCGTGGAGACAGGGGATCTGGGTATCTTGATATGTAGATCCGGCCTCCCCGCAGGGGGAGAGTGTTTCCCATCCCTGACCGGAGCGGTCCATGGAAGTCCTCCCTCTTCTGAAGCTACTGGCGGACGACAATCGTCTGCGCCTCCTCTCGCTCCTGGAGCGGGAGGAGCTGTCCGTGCAGGAGCTCACGCGGGTGACCGGGCTCGGTCAGTCGCGGGTGAGCCACCACCTCGGGCAGCTTCGTCAGGCGGGGGTGACGGAGGACCGCAAGGAGGGGAGCTTCAACTTCAGCCGCTTTCGCCCCGGGGCGCCGGGGAGTCCGCTGTCGAGGGCGATGTGGGAGCAGATTCGCGTCCCCTTCCGGATCACCAAGATCGCGGAGGAGGATCGTGCCCGTCTCTCGGCCATGCTCGAGGAGCGTCGGGCCGCCCGTCGGGCGGCCCATGACCGCCTCGCGGGGGTCTGGAGCGGTGTCGGGGAGAGCCTCGAGCGCGGGAGCCTGCGCAGCGAGGCCCTCGCCGCCGTGGCCCCGCGGGGCTGGGTCGTCGCGGACCTCGGCTGCGGGGCCGGCTTCCTGACCCGACTGCTCGGCGAGCGCTTCGACCGGGTCATCGGCGTGGACCACTCCGCCGCGATGCTCGAGGCCGCGCAGGCGTCGGTCCCCCGCGGTGCCCCGATCGAATGGCGCCAGGGCGAACTGGAGTCCCTGCCCATCGAGGATGCCGAGGTCGATGCCGTCTTCACCAATCTGGTCCTCCACCATGTCGTGGAGATCGACCGCGCGGTGGAGGAGATCGCCCGGATCCTCCGACCGGGGGGCCATCTGGTCGTGACCGACCTGATGCCCCACCAGGAGGAGTGGATGCGGGAGGAGCTCGCCGCGGAGCGCCTCGGGATCTCCCCGGAGGTCGTGATGGAGGCCCTCCGCGGCCACGGCTTCGACGGAATCGAGCTCTGCGCGGTCGAGGACCGCTATCGAATGAAGTCCACTCACGGACGCGTCGCGAGGTTGGAGCTCTTCCTCGTCCGTGCCGTCCGTTCCGAGAATTGAACCAGACCGGGGAGACCCGGAGACAGGAGGAACCATGCCCACTTTGGAGACGAGGAGCGGCCTCGAGTTTCAGGTCAAGAACCTGAAGCTGGCCGACTTCGGTCGCAAGGAGATCCGCCTCGCCGAGGAGGAGATGCCGGGCCTGATGGCGAT
Organism: Pseudomonadota bacterium; assembly: GCA_017859655.1. Taxonomy (GTDB): domain Bacteria; phylum Planctomycetota; class UBA8108; order UBA1146; family UBA1146; genus JAFMMO01. The sequence continues at coordinate 11,604 of JAFMMO010000095.1, forward strand.
GCGCGCGGAGTACGGGAGCACGAAGCCGCTCACCGGCGCTCGGATCACCGGCTCGCTCCACATGACGGTGCAGACCGCCGTCCTGATCGAGACCCTGACCGAGCTGGGGGCGGAGGTCCGCTGGGCCTCCTGCAACATCTTCTCGACCCAGGACCACGCGGCGGCGGCGGTGGTCGTCGGCCCGAACGGCACGGTGGACGCTCCCAAGGGAGTCCCCGTCTTCGCGTGGAAGGGTGAGACCCTCGAGGAGTACTGGGAGTGCACCGAGCGCGCGCTGACCTGGCCCGAGGGCGGGCCGAACATGATCCTCGACGACGGGGGCGACGCGACGATGCTCGTCCACAAGGGCGCGGAGTGGGAGAAGGCCGGGGCCGTCCCGGCGACGCAGGAGGGTGCGAGCGAGGAGTGGGGAGTCTTCCTCGAGCTCTGCCGTCGCTCCCTCTCCGCCGATCCGGGCAAGTGGAGCACCATCGGCAGCGGAATCCTGGGAGTCACCGAGGAGACGACCACCGGCGTCCATCGCCTGTACCAGATGGTCGATCGCGGAGAGCTCCTCTTCCCGGCGATGAACGTGAACGACTCGGTCACCAAGAGCAAGTTCGACAACCTCTACGGCTGCCGCCACTCGCTGGTGGATGGCATCTGCCGCGCGACCGATGTCATGCTCTCGGGCAAGATGTGCGTCATCCTCGGCT
>JAFMMO010000096.1:0-2236 GCA_017859655.1 Pseudomonadota bacterium
GGCTGCGGGGTGGACACCACGCCGAGCCCGCTCCCGGGCTGGCTCTCCTGCGAGTCGGTGGGCTCCAGCGGCGGCTGCCCCTGAGCGACCCCGCGCCTCCGACACCGTTCAACGAACCCGAAACCAGACGACCTCGAATCTCGCAACAACAGGGAGTTTCCGATCATGACCAGCAAGTTCTCCGGCTTCGGGAAGGCCGCGCTCCTCCTCGCGCTCCTCGCCTTCGCCGGCCCCGCCGAGGCGCAAACGAACATCCTCAAGGTCCTGCCCACCAGCGCGACCCCGGGCGGAACCGTCAGTTCCACCGTCGTCGTGACCCATGACCTCCCGATGCAGGGCTTTCAGGTCGCGGTCAGCTACGACAACTCGATCCTGACCTTCGACAGCGTCACCACGAACAACACCGACCTCGTGACGCTCCTCTCGCCGAACGGGGTCGAGTTCTCGACGCCGACCTCCGACGCCTCGATCGCTCCGGGACTCGGCTGGGCCGCGTTCGGCGCCATCTTCGACTTCCAGTTCCCCTTCACCCAGCACACGCTGCCGGGGGGGACCGAGCAGAGCCTCGTGCACTTCAGCTTCGACAGCGCCAACAATCCCGCCCTCGTCGGGACCTCCACGACGATCACCCTCGAGAACGGCATGGGGAGCCCGCCGCTCTTCAACATTCTCACGATCACCGGCTCGAGCGTCCTGCCCGACCGGATCGACGGAACGGTGGACTTCATCGACAGCCCGCTCTTCCGTCGCGGCGACCCGAACCAGGACGGTCAGGTGAACCTCGCGGATGCGATCTTCCTGATCCAGTACCTGTTCAACGACGGACCCGCGCCGGCCTGCCTCTCCGCCGCCAGCTCGAACGGCGACAACCTCGCCGACCTCAGCGACGCGATCTTCCTGATCCAGTACAACTTCAATGACGGCAGCCCGCCGCCCTCCCCGTTCCCGGCCTGCGGCGCCGCTCCGGGGACCGACACCCTCGGCTGCAACAACTACAACGGCTGCTAGACCCTCGCTCCGAGGATCCGGCCCTGGGAGGCGCGCTCCGGTGACCCGGAGCGCGCCTCCCTTCCATCCGGGATGCCGCGCCCGCCGGCATCGGCTAGGATCCGGCCGCCCCGCGCGGGGCCGTGATCGGAGCCCGGGATGACGACCCCACACCCTTCCGCACCGCAGGACGACCATCTCGGCCCCGAGACGGTCGGAGAGACGCCCTTCGTGCGCCCGGTGCGGCATCTCCACCACGCGCCGCGGAGCCCCGCCGAGGGACCTCCGCCCCTCCTCACCGCGCTCCACGGCCAGGGGATGGGAGCGAAGAGCTTTCGCCGTGTCCTCCGCCATCTGAAGGCTCCGCGACACGCGCACCTCTACCCCGAAGGACCCCATGTCTTCGAGCAGCGGCGACCGGACGGGATCCGGGCGGGACACGCCTGGTACATCTACCTCGGGGACTCCCCTTCCTTCCGACGGGAGCTGGAGGCGACAGAGGCGCACCTCCTCTCGGTGATCGATCGCTGCGAAGAGGAGCATGGCTGCGTCGATCGAGCCCGGTCGGTCCTGCTCGGCTTCAGCCAGGGGGGCTATCTCGCCGGCTTCGTCGCGCTCCGCCACCCCCATCGCTTCGGCGGGCTGGTGATCAGCGCGGCCCGGCTCAAGCACGAGTTCCTCACCGATGAGCTGGCGGGAGGGCGGCTCCCCGCGGTCCTCCTCCTCCACTCTCCGGACGATCCGGCGACCGCCTTCGAGCGGGCGGAGGAGAGCCGCGCGGTCCTCGCGCAGGCAGGCGCGGATGTGGAGCTCCACTCCCACGCCGGGGGGCATCGGCTCACCCCCGATGCCCTCGCCCGGGTGGCGGACTGGATGGAGGAGAGGGGTCTCGTCCCGTGATCCTCTGGCCATGGAAGCGACGGGATGACCCGGAGGAGGAGCGGGAGCGGCTGCGCGCCGCCCTGGAGGCGGCTCGGGAGGCGGACGACCTGGACGCCGCCCTCCCCCTCGCGGAGCGCCTCCTGGCCCTCTCCGCGCCCGCGCCCCTGCGCCTCGCGGCCGCCGAGGTCCTCGTCGCGGCCCGACGGGCGGAGCAGGCGCGGGAGGTGCTCGAGAGGATCGATCCCGCGGACCTCGAGGGAGAGGATGCCGAGGTCCGGGAGGAGTGCCTCGCGGAGTGCCTCCTCGAGCTGGGCGAGCCGGCCGAGGCCCTCCGGACCTGCGGGGGCCTCGGCTCAGGCGGCTGGAA
>JAFMMO010000096.1:2246-12294 GCA_017859655.1 Pseudomonadota bacterium
TCGAGGCGCTCCCCCCCGAGACCCTCGCCGCGGAGCCGCGTCCCCACTGGCTCATCGGACTCTGCCACGATCACCTGGGCGCTCCGAAGCGGGCGGATCGCGCCTTCCGAAGCGCGGAGCGGATCGCCCCGGACGAGTACCCCCGCCCGATCCCGATCTCACCGGACGAGGCGGCGGCCCTCGCCCGCCGAGTGATCGCCGAGCTGCCCGAGGCGGTGCGGGCCCTGATCCCCCAGGTCCCCGTCGTCATCGACGACCTGCCCCCCCTCGCGACGATCCGGGAAACGCGCGGCGGCATCTCCCATGACACCCTCGGCCTCTACACCGGGGTGAGCCTCGCGGACCGGGGCTCCTTCGATCCGAGCGGCCCCCCGACGATGATCCAGATCTTCCGGCGGAACCTGGAGCGGTTCGCCCGCGACCGCGCGGAGCTGGAGGAGGAGATCCGGATCACCCTTCTCCACGAGCTCGGCCACCACCTCGGTCTCGACGAGGACGACGTCGACCGCCTCGGCCTCGCCTGAGCGACCGGCGCGGGAGGACCGGGCGCGGAACGCGAGAAGGGTGGCCCCCGCCGCGGTCGGCGAGAACCACCCTCCCCGGGGCGCACCCCTCACGGCCTGAGCTCGCGGGGGCGTGCAGTCGCGGGTCTACGAGGTCGCGGTGTTCCCCGCGCACTCCCTCAGTCGAGCGGCGATGTCGGTCGACTCCCACTTGAAGCTCGGGAGCTCCCGTCCGAAGTGCCCGTGGGCCGCGGTCTCGCGGTAGATCGGGCGCTTCAGGTCGAGGTGCTCGATGATCCCGGCCGGGGTCAGATCGAAGGTCTCCCGGACCGCGCGCACGATCTCCGCATCGGGGATCGTGCCCTTGCCGAAGGTGTCGACGAGCACGCTCACCGGCTCCGCGACTCCGATCGCGTAGGCGAGCTGGACCTCCGCCTCCTCCGCGAGCCCGGCCGCGACGATGTTCTTCGCCACGTGCCGCGCCATGTAGGTCGCCGAGCGGTCGACCTTCGAGGGGTCCTTCCCGCTGAAGGCGCCGCCGCCGTGGCGGCCGCGGCCGCCGTAGGTGTCGACGATGATCTTCCGCCCGGTGAGACCGCAGTCCCCCTGCGGTCCACCGACGACGAAGCGCCCGGTCGGGTTGATGTGGAACTTCGTCCCGTCGTCGATGAACTCGGCGGGGAGGGTCTTGAGGATGATCTCCTCCTTCACCACCCGGTGGAGCTCCTCGTTGCTCACTGCATCGGAGTGCTGGGTGCTGAGCACCACGGCATCGATCCGGACCGGCTTGCCGTCCCGGTACTCGACGGTGACCTGGCTCTTCGCGTCCGGGCGCAGGAAGTCGACCGCGCCGGAGCGACGGAACTCCGCGTGACGCTCGACGAGCCGGTGGGAGAGGGCGATCGGAAGCGGCATCAGCTCCGGCGTCTCCCGGCAGGCGTAGCCGAACATGATCCCCTGGTCCCCCGCGCCCTGGGCCTTCTCCTCGGAGGAGTCCACACCCTGGGCGATGTCGGGGCTCTGGGGGTCGAGGGCGACCATCACCGCGCAGGTGTCGCAGTCGAAGCCCATGGCGGAGTCGGTGTAGCCGATGTCGCGGATCGTCTCGCGGACCAGCTCGGGGATCGAGACCTGCGCCGTCGTGGTCACCTCGCCGGCGAGGACGACCAGTCCCGTGGTGATCATCGTCTCGCAGGCGACCCGGCTGGACGGATCCTGGGCGAGGAAGGCGTCGAGGACGGCATCGGAGATCTGGTCCGCCATCTTGTCGGGATGGCCCATCGAAACCGATTCAGAGGTGAACAGGACCCGCTCGGTGGTCATCGAGGTTGTTCCTCTCCTGGGGAGGTGAAAGGAGGCTGTGGTCGGAGGCCGTGCAGAGGGGGGAGAGCCCCCCGTCGAAGGGGGGATGCTAACGGCTCGGGTCGGTGAGTTCCACCGAAGCGCGGGAGGCATCCTCGGCGCGGCGGCCGGGCTCGTCGAGCTTCCGACCCTCCGCCCTCGTCGCGCCTTCATCGACCCACTCGCCGATCCGTCGCGCGCTCCGCTCCGCGGCCCCGCGCGCACCCGCGAGGAGTCGCTCCGCCTCTCCGAGGCGCCGCTCGCGCTCCGCCTCGTCATCCATCAGCGCGTCAATCGCCGCAGCCAGCCCGTCCCGACCGACGCAGCTCGCCACCCCGGCGGGTCGGAGCAGGTCGACCACCTCCCGGAAGTTCTCCATGTGCGGTCCGTGCAGGGGCACCGCCCCCGCGAGGAGCGGCTCGAGGATGTTCTGTCCTCCATGCTCGATCCAGCTCCCCCCCACGAAGGCGACATCCCCCACCGCGTAGAGCTCGGCGAGGACTCCCGTGCGATCGACGACGATCACCTCGGGCGGCGGCTGCGCGCTCCACACCTCCGACTCCCGGGCGACGGAGAGCCCCCGCCCGCGCACCTCCGCGATGACCCCTTCGCATCTCTCGACATGGCGGGGGGCGAGGAGGAGCCGGAGGTCGGGGCGCGTCCGCCGCAGCGTCAGGTGTGCCGTCAGGACGGCGCTCTCCTCACCGGGGTGGGTGCAGCCCGCGACCCAGAGCGGCCCCTCCCCGAACCGACGCGCGAACCTTCGCCGCACCTCGGCGCGTGAGGGGACCGGGGCCCGGTCGAACTTCAGGTTCCCGAGGAGGCGGACACGCTCCCGCGGCAGGCCGAGCTCGATGAACCGCTCCGCGCACTCGGCATCCCGCGCGTGCACCTCGGTGATCCGATTGAGGACGGGGCGCAGCAGCGGGCGGAGCCGCCGCATCCGGCGGTGCCCCCGGGCGGAGATCCTCCCGTTCGCGATGACGATCGGCACGCCGCGCGCGGATGCCTCGAGGACGAGCTGCGGCCAGAGCTCCAGCTCGATCAGGATGAGCACCCTCGGTCGAACGCGCTCCATCACCCGCCGCACCGCGCCGGAGAGGTCGAGGGGGAAGTGGTAGGTCGAGAGGTCGGGATGTCGCGCCGCGGCGACGGCGCGGGCGCTCGCGGTGGTGACGGAGAGGATGATCTCCGACCACGGGCGCTCCCTCCGCAGCGCGTCGATGAGAGGCGAGGCGGCGTTCAGCTCCCCCACCGACACGCAGTGGATCCAGATCCGCTCGCGATCGGTGCGGTAGAGGTTCCAGAACCCGAGGCGCTCGACGAGGGAGCCCACGCCCCGTCCGCGCACCAGGATGAGGGAGAGGAGCCACGGGGAGGCGAGGAGCAGCAGCGGGAGGAGGAGCAGGTCGAGCCCGAGCCCCCGCAGCCGGCGCCCCACGCGGACGGCGAGCCCGGGGCGAGGCGCGCTCAATCGCCCCCGAGCTTCCCGCAGCACTTCTTGTACTTCCGCCCGCTGCCGCACGGGCAGTCATCGTTCCGACCCACCTTCGGCTGGGTGTTCACGATCGGCTTCGCCGGGCCCTTCTGCTTCGTCGAGTCGATGACCCGATCCTGGCGAGCCCCGTGATCGCGGAACTGCTGCTCCACCTGCGCCCCGGAGACGGCGCTGCTCCCCTGCCAGGTCGAGGCGAGCTCCCGCTCCGCCTCCTCCTCGTCGATGCGGATCTGGATCCGCGGGACGAGGGAGCAGTACTCCTCCTTCAGGGAGTGGAGCATCTCGGTGAAGCTGCGGAAGCCCTCGCGCTTGTACTCGAGCTTGGGATCGAGCTGACCGTACCCGCGCATGCTCACCCCGGCGCGGAGATGATCCATCTCGCGGAGATGGTCCTTCCACTTGTCGTCGATCGCCCGGAGCATGATGTAGTGCAGGACGGCGGTGAACTGGTCGCCGAACGCCTCCTGCTTGTCCGCGAGCATGCGACGGTAGCCGGCCTGGGTCCCGTCCACGTAACGCTGGATCTCCGAGGTCGAGGTGATCTCGGTGGGGAGCCCGACGGCGTAGCGCTCCCGCACCCAATCCGCCACCCGCTCCCCCTGGTCGTCCTTCTCCGACTCGATGGCGAGCAGCTCCGAGCCGTGATCGCGGACGGTGTCGCCGACATGCTCCACGACGAGCTCCTCGAGGTCCTCGCTCATCAGCACCTGGTGGCGGATGCGGTAGATCAGCTTCCGCTGCTGGTCCATGACGCCGTCGTACTCGAGGAGGTTCTTCCGGATCTCGAAGTTCCTCTGCTCGACCTTCTTCTGCGCGCGCTCGATGGCGCGGCTGACGATCGGGCTGGAGATGTCCACGCCCTCGTCCATCCCGAACCGCTTCAGCAGGGCGGAGACCCGATCGGAGGCGAAGATCCGCATCAGGTCGTCCTCGAGGGAGAGGAAGAAGGTCGTGGTGCCCGGATCCCCCTGACGACCGCAGCGCCCCCGGAGCTGGTTGTCGATCCGGCGCGACTCATGCCGCTCCGAGCCGATCACCATCAGGCCGCCCATCTCCTTGACCCCCGGGCCGAGCTGGATGTCAGTCCCCCGCCCCGCCATGTTCGTGGCGATGGTGACCTTCCCCGGCTGCCCGGCCTCGGCGATGATGTCCGCCTCGCGCTCGTGGTGCTTCGCGTTGAGCACGTTGTGAGCGATGCCGCGCCGCGTGAGCCGGCTGGAGAGCAGCTCGGAGGACTCGATCGATGCGGTGCCGACGAGGATCGGGCGGCCGGCCTTCTGCACCTCGAAGATCGTGTCGGTGATCGCGTTCCACTTCTCGTTCCGGGTGCGATAGACCACATCGTTCTCATCGTCGCGGGCCACCGGGCGGTTCGTGGGGATCTGGACCGCCTCGAGGCCGTAGATCTCGCGGAACTCCTCCGCCTCGGTCATCGCAGTCCCGGTCATCCCCGCGAGCTTGTCGTAGAGGCGGAAGAAGTTCTGGAAGGTGATCGTCGCGAGGGTCTGGTTCTCGTCGGCGATCTTCAGCCCCTCCTTCGCCTCCACCGCCTGATGCAGGCCATCCGACCAGCGGCGTCCGTCCATCAGTCGCCCAGTGAACTCATCCACGATGACGATGCCGCCATCCTTGACGACATAGTCCACGTCGATCTTGTGGAGATGATGGGCCTTGAGCGCCTGCTCCAGGTGGTGCGGCCAGTGCATGTTCCCCGGCGAGTAGAAGCTCTCGAGGCCGACGAGGCGCTCGGCGGCCTCGATCCCCTCCTCGGTCAGGTAGACCGTCTGCTCCTTCTCCTTCACCTCGAAGTGCTCTCCAAGCCGGAGCTTCCGGACCACGCTGTCCGCCTTGGAGTAGATCCCACCCGACTTCTCCGCCGGACCGGAGATGATGAGAGGGGTGCGCGCCTCATCGATGAGGATCGAGTCCACCTCGTCGATGAGCGCGAAGTGACGGCGCTTCTGCACCTGGTCCTGGGGACGGACCTTCATGTTGTCGCGGAGGTAGTCGAAGCCGAACTCGTTGTTCGTTCCGTAGGTGATGTCGCAGGCGTAGGCGAGGTGGCGCTCGGCGTTCCCCATGTTCGACTGGATCGCGCCGACCGTCATCCCGAGCCCCTCGAAGACGGGGCGCATCCAGTCCGCGTCCCGCTGAGCGAGGTAGTCGTTGACGGTGACCACGTGGACACCCTCGCCCGGGAGGGCGTTGAGGTAGGTCGGCAGGGTCGCGACGAGGGTCTTCCCCTCCCCCGTCATCATCTCCGCGATGCCCCCCTGATGGAGGACGATGCCTCCGATCATCTGCACGTCGAAGTGCCGCATCGCGACCCCGGTCGCGGTCCTGAGGTGGCGTCGGGAGGACTCCCGCACGCAGGCGTAGGCCTCGGGGAGCAGGTCGTCGAGGGCCACGCCGGCGGCGAGCCGGTCCCGGAACTCGGCGGTCTTGCCGGCGAGCTGCTCATCCGAGAGTCCCTCGAGGGCGGGCTCGAACGAGTTGATCTCGGCGACCTTCGCCTCCATCGCCTTCACGATGCGCTCGTTGCGGGAGGGGATTCCGAGCGCCTTGCGGACTTTTCCGAGCATGGTCGGTCGCTTTCCGGCCCTCGGCGCCCGCTCCCCCCCGCGGTCGGGGGAGAGGGCGCGGGGCTCGCGCGCTCTGGCGCGCGGGGGGATCGATCTCCCCGGGGCTCCGGTTCACGGGGGGACCCCGAGGCATGGGGGGATCAGGGTACTCCGTGGGAGGGCCTGAGCAACCGAAGGTGGCCCGCCGGAGCGGTTTCCGGACGCGGAGCGCGCCTCGGTGGGAAGCGGGGAGGAGGCCGCAGTTCGCCCGGATCAGCCCGCGCGGAAGGTCCCGCGGAGATCGGAGAGGCGGGAATGCCCCTCGGCCGCGAGGAGCACCCGCAGGCGGTCGAGCCACTCCACGAGGCAGGCGGGGTCACGATAGAGATGGGTCCCCACCTGCACGATGCTCGCTCCGACCACCACGAAGTCGAGCACATGCTCCGGATCGGTGATCCCACCGATCCCGCAGACCGGAATCGAGACTCCCTGAGCGACCTCGTACACCATTCGCAGCGCCACCGGGCGGATCGCCGGCCCGGAGAGCCCCCCGGTCGGAAGTCCGAGGCGTGAGCGCCCCGTCCGCCAGTCGATCGCCATCCCTCGCAGGGTGTTCACGAGAGAGACGACATCCGCGCCGGCCGCCTCCGCGGCCTGGGCCTGCTCGACGATGTCGGTCACGTTCGGGGTGAGCTTCGCCACCAGGGCCGCATCGGTGACGGAGCGGACCGCGGCGATCAGCTGACCGGTCGCCTCCGGGTCGAGACCGAACTGGAGCCCCTCCTTCACATTCGGGCAGGAGACATTCAGCTCGAAGCCGGCGACCCCCTCCTCCTCGTGAAGGCTCTCGACCACCTGCTGGTAGTCCTCGATCGAGCGGCCGACGACATTGACGACGATCGGCGCCCCGTAGCGCCGGAGCTGCGGGAGATTCCGGGCGCGGAACGCCTCCAGTCCCGGGTTCTGCAGTCCGATCGAGTTGAGGAGCCCGGCCGGGGTCTCGATGCAGCGAGGCGGGGGATTCCCCGGACGCGGCTCGAGGCTGATCGACTTCGGGACGATGGCGGCGAAGGTCCCGGGGGGAAGGAAGGGCTCGAACTCCTCCCCGTACCCGAAGGTACCGGACGCGGGGAGGATCGGATGGGACCAGCGCCAGGGCCCTCTCCGGGTGGGGATCTCGACGGAGAGGTCGACCTCGGCCGGAGAGATGGTCCGATTCGCCGGACGGGCGTCGGCCGCGGTGGGGTCCGGAGATCGGAGACGAGACATCGTCACGGTCAGTGACTCTCGGCCTCTCGCTGGCAGTCGATGCAGAGGGTCGTCCACGGGATCGCCTCGAGCCGAGGCTTCGCGATCGGCTCCTCGCAGTCGTCGCAGAACCCGAACTCGCCGTCGTCGATCCGGCGCAGAGCGGCATCGATCTTCTGCACCGCACCCGACTCGTTCTGAAGCATGCTCAGGGCGAATTCCTGCGCCACGCTCATCGAGCCGAGGTCGGCTTCGTCGCCGGAGGCGCTGTCCCGCTCTCCGCTCTGGGAGCTCACGGAGCCCCCGATGCTGTCCATGCTGCCGGTCAGCCGGTTGCGTCGGTCGAGGAGAAGGTCCCGATAGACCTTCGTCTCCTTCTTGGTGAGCTTCTTGGCCACGGCTCCGCTTCCTTCGCTGGAGGTTCCGTCGCCCGCGGGAGGCCCCCGGCGAGCCCGGGGGGGATTCTCCGCGGGGTTGTGACCCGGAACGGGCCGGGCTACCGTTTCGAGGCCGTTGTGGACCCGGGAAGGGTCGGCGGCATCGGAGGCGCCCGATCGGCGGCGGCTCCGGCGGAGGAGCACCGAGGATTCCGCTCGGGAGGGCGGAATTCTAGGGAGGGGACCGCATGGCTGCAACCAATGGCCCCAGAACAGGCGCCGCCGAGGCCACCTCCGGGGGCCCCCGCCGAGCGGACCTCCCCCCGCCGCCGCCCGAGATCGAGGACTTTCTGACCCATCTCTCCGTTGAATGCGGACTTGCGAAGAACACCTGCGAAGCCTACCGACGCGACCTCGAGAGGTTCCGCCGCTTCGCGGCGAGCCAGGCGCTGCGCTTCCCGGAGGAGATCGACCGCTCGGCGATCCTCGCGTTCCTCCACGAGGAGGTCGCCGCCGGCTCCGCCGTCACCTCCCGGCGGCGGCGCCTCTCGTCGATCCGAGGCTTCTACCGCTACCTCGTCTCGGACGGACGGGTCCCCCGCAACCCCGTGCGGGAGGTGGCTCTTCCCCGAGACGGGCGCAAGCTCCCCCCCACCCTCTCCGTCCGGGAGATCGAGGCGCTCATCGCGGCCGCGGCGGAGAGCGGGACCCCGACGCGGGACGCCGCGATCGTCGAACTCCTCTACTCCACCGGCCTGCGGGTCGGCGAGCTCTGCGGCCTCGCCATCGGAGACCTGCGGCCGGAGGACGGCTTCCTGCGTTGCATTGGGAAGGGGGAGAAGGAGCGCCTCGTCCCCCTCGGAGACCGGGCGCTCGCCGCCGTGGTGCGCTATCGGAGAGAGGAGCGCCCGGAGAGCCGCCGGAGCGAGCTCTTCCTGTCGGTCCGCGGCCAGCCGCTGACCCGCGAGACGATCGCCCGAATGGTGCGCCGAGCGACGCTCCGGGCGGGTCTGCGCGGCCGCGTCACCCCGCACACGCTGCGGCACAGCTTCGCCACGCATCTCCTCGAGGGGGGCGCCGGTCTGCGGGAGGTTCAGGAGATGCTGGGGCACGCGGACATACGGACGACGGAGATCTACACCCACATCGACCACCGGCGGCTGAAGTCGACCCATCGGCGCCATCACCCCCGAGGTTGAGAAGCCGCGGCCCGGAGCCGCGGCGGCCGGGAGGCTCGGCTCAGGTCGTCTCGGCGGCCCGGACCCTCTGCGCGGCGAGCACGGTGAAGCCGACCCGAATGTAGTCCCCCGCTCCAAAGCGGGTGCTCGCCGCCCGAAGACCGTTCACGACCGTGCCGTTCAGCGAGTTGAGGTCGGAGACGCGGCAGGTCTCGCCGACGCGCTCCACCCGGCAGTGCTCACGCGACATCTTCTTGTCGTGGAGCGGGAGGTCGCAGTCGGTGCACCGCCCGAGGAGATAGACCCCGTCTTCGTCGAGGATGAGCTCCTTGCCGATGTCGCGCGGATCTCCATCGACGACCACGAGCCGCAAGGGCCTCGCCGTCTGCTCCGCCGCTCTCTGCTCCGCCCGCGCGGTCTCCGAGGGGACCTCCTCCTGGTCCGCGGGACGGAGGGGAGCGACGAGGGTCCCGACCTCCTCCTCGAGCCCGCTCGGGGCGCCCGGGGCCCGCGGGACCGCGAGGGGCGCCTCCTCCACGCGGGCGAGGCGCTCCTCGGGCGTCCGGGTGCGGGGCTGGGGGCGGTTGAAGGTGAAGAAGAGCTCGACCCGCTTGCCGATCCGCACGACCTCCCCCCCCTCGAGGTTCCTCCGGTGGGTCGGGATGTCGTTCACGAAGCAGTTCCCATACCGCTGGGGGTCTCGGAAGGTCCAGGCGCCGTCCTCCTGCGTGATGAACCCATGACGGACCTCCAGCGCCGGGTCATCGACCCGAAGCTGGCACCCCTCCCCCCGTCCGATCGCGTAGACGGAGTGCCCGCGGAGGACGAAGACGCCCCCCTTCTGGGGTCCGCTGAGAACACGGACATAGGCGATTTCACGGTCGGCGGTCATGGCATCCACTCCAGGGGAAGGACCCCCTCCCCATGGGAAGGATAGGATGCCCGGCCAGATCGGGCACGGCGCGCGCTGCCGGGGGATGGAGCGAGAGGGGGGGAGGGCGACCGCTGGTCGCCCTCCCCCCCTCTCGGTGGGTCTCCGGTGGATCCCCGGGGGGATCAGTACTCGTCGCAGGTCAGGTTGTCCGGCGTGGGATCGGGGCCGAAGTTCGGGAACGGGGGAGGGGGGGGCGGCCCCCCGGAGAAGAGGTAGTTCCCGGTCCAGATCCCGTCCGCCATGTCGACCCGGCCGTCGTCGTTCGCGTCCAGCGCGGCCATGCAGGTGATCGGCGGACAGCCGTCACAGATCCCCATGACGTAGAAGAGGGTCAGCACGACATCCGCGAGGTCGAGGCGGCGGTTGCGGTCCGCGTCCGCCCGGAGGAAGGAGGCGGAGCCGGAGATC
>JAFMMO010000008.1 GCA_017859655.1 Pseudomonadota bacterium
GCTCCATCGCGCCCTCGTGGAAGAGGATCAGCTCATCCCCGGTCGCCAGAACGATCGGCCCCTCCGCGGCGAGGGACCGGGCGCGAGCCTCGGCGTAGGTCACCCGGAAGTCGGCGTTGAGGAGCTGGAGCGGTGGAGGCGTCGCGCCCCGGCACGCGGGCACGAGGCCGAGTGCGGCGAAGAGGACGAACCGGAGCGTCCTCCGCCGCAGGGAGCGCCGAGGCGGATGCTCCGCATCGATTTTCGCAGCGTGTTTCGCAGCGAGGAGCATGAAACGGGCCTCGCGATCCTCCGGGGGAGATGCAGAAGACACCTGTCGGACCCATCCCGGGGCATTGGATTTCCCATTCCCATCGGACTAGGCTCCGCAGGTCGGCAGATGATAGCGGGACCCGTCGATCGAAGGTCCGTTTTCCACTTCCCGATCTGGCAAGGAGCAGCGAAATGCGTTTCCTTCTGGCCCTTCTGGTGTTGGTCGGGTGGGCGGTGTTCTACCTGCGCCCTTCTCCGGTGCCTTCCTCCATCGATGCGCTCGCCGAGCAGCAATTGAACAACTTCGTGTCTCGTTGGGATGGCGGCCCCTCCGCGCTGATTTGGTCCTATGAAGCGAACGCGATCTGCGCGTTCAGCAGCGAGACGGCTCCGATCGCGGGGTTGGTAGCGATCGAGGCGAATCTCACCAAGGTCCTGGGTCCCGACGGACCTCTCCATGCCACGAAGATCGAAGGAACCACGGGGGCCGTGGAGAGTCTCCCCGGGGGCTACTTCCGTGCCCACGGAAGCTACACGATCCGGGATGCGGCCGGAGCGGTGCTGGATCAGGGTCTGTGGGGGAACGTCAGCCGTGAGGCGGACGGTGGGCCGCTCCTGGTTCAGGAGTCCGCGCACACGACCATCCCCGAAGGCGCCGTTCTGCTGCCGCCGGAGGGAGACCCGGGCTCGGCCGAGGTCGAGGGGATCCCGGTCGGAGACCCCGAGCTGGAAGCGCACTTCCAGCGTTTCTTCGACGCGTGGAACCGGCAGGACGCGGCGGCGATCACGGAGGAGTTCTCCGAGGACGCATGGCGCATTGTCGCGGCGGCCCCCGAGCCGTTCATCGGCCGAGACGCGATCCGACGCAGCTTCGAGGAGAACTTCGGTGAATCCTCGCCCTTCCGGGGGTCCACGCTGAAGGGGATCCCGCTCCATGTCCGCATGCTCGACGCGGAGCATGCGATCGCCAGTGGAGTCTGGCGGATGCAGGACGCGGAAGGGGCGCTCATCGCCCGGGGAATCTGGGGAAACCTCTACCGTCGCGAGGATGGGCGGTGGCGGATGCTCATGGAGTCCGCGGGAGCGGCCATCTTCGAGTGAGCGATCACCGGGACGGACCTCGAGACTGCTTCCTTCGAGACTCCCGAACGGGGGGCCGTCGGGGGTCTCGAGCCTCGCGCGATCTCCGGCGTTCGGATGCTCCTTGAGCCCATCACCGACCCGGGTCCACGGATACGATCGACTGGTCCGGCTCTATGACCCCCTCGCCGCGCTGTGGAGCGGTGGGGGGATCGGGGCGTGCCATCGCATCGTGGCCGATCGGATCCAACCGGGAGAGAGGGTCCTCTTCGCGGGAGCGGGTGGCGGCCGGGATGCGGTCGCGGCGGTCCGGCGTGGAGCGCGCGCCAGCCTGCTCGACACGAGCCCGCGCATGCTGGCGCACGCGCGGCGACGCCTCGAGCGCCGCGCTCCCGGCGCGGCGGTGGAGCTGCGGCAGGAGGATGTGCGGGATCACCGGCCCCCCACTCCCCCTGATGTCGTCGTCGCGTGCTTCTTCCTCAATGTCTTCCACGCCGACGAGGTGAAGGCGCTCCTCGGTCGCTTCCACGGGTGGCTGTCGCCGGGGGGACGCCTGCTCATCGCGGACTTCGCCCCCCTGCGAGGCTCCGGCCTGCATCGCCACCTGCAGCGCCTCCATCACGACCTGCCGATGCACACCTTCGCCGCTCTCACCGGGAACGCACGCCATCCGATCCACGAGCTGGGCGCCGCGGTCGCGTCGGCCGGCTTCACCCGGATCGAGCGAAGAGGCGTGCGCCTGGGCGGACGCGGACCGTGCTGGTACGAGGTGATCGAGGCGCATCGCGCGGATGCGGAGGTTCCGGCGTGAGCGGGACCATCCGACTCCTCACGCTCTCCGTGGAGTCCCGCCTCATCGTGGGTGCGGCCGCGGCCGGTCTCGTCGTCGCCGTCTCGCGAGTGCTCGGCGTCCCGGTCTCCCCGCCGCTGACGATGGCCGTGATGGCGGCCACCACGCTGATCTACATCCTCGATCGCGGGATCGACCGTCGGAGCACGCCCGGGCCGCTCCCCCGGGCGATTCTCGTCGTCGGAGTCGCGGCGGGGGGATCCCTCCTCGGAGTCCTCCCTCTCCTCGCGGGGGAGACCCGCCTCGCGATCCTGCTGGGGCTGCCGCTCTGCCTCCTCTACGCGGTTCCCCTCCCCATCTCCCGACCGTGGTCGCGCCCGAAGGACCACCCCGTGGGGAAGGCCCTGATGGTCGCCACCCTCGTGACCGGGGCCACCGTCCTCCTGCCGCTCCTCGAGGCGGGGAGTCCGGTGCCGCTCCCCTCGATCATCGCCGCCCTCTCCTGGGTCTTTTCGATCCTGCTCGTGAACGCGGTCGCGTGCGACCTGAGGGATGTCGAGGCGGATCGGAGGATCGGGCAGAGAACGATCGCGACCGAGCTGGGGGGGCCGACGACGCGCGCCCTCCTCGCGCTGGCCGCGGTCGCGCTCGGAGCCGCGAGCCTCCTCGGCGCGCTGCTGGGGTTGCTGCCGCGAGGATGTCTCGTGGCCGCCCTGCTCCTGACCGGCGCGATCGTCGGGCTCGGGCCGGAGCGTCCGCGCTGGGCGTGGGGGCTCTGCCTCGACGGCGCCCTCCTGCCGCTGCTCCTCAGTTGAGCGTCTCGCCCGAGAGGATCCTCCCCCACACCGGCCCGAGGCCGGAGGGGGACGGGCGCCACACCCGGATCGTGCGATCGTCAGAGCCGCTCCACAGCTCGGCGCGACGCGGATGCCACGCGAGCGCTCCGATCGTGCCATCGGCGGCGTGCCCCTCGACGACGGGGTTCCCCGCCGAGGTCGCGATCACGCGGAGAACGCCGGCGTCATCGCCGGTCGCGATCAACTGCCCCCGCGGGGCCCACGCCGCCGCGGTGATCCGCACCCCATGCTCGACCGCGCCCTCGGGGGCGAGCTCCCTCTCCTCGGTGACCGGATAGAGCCGGAGCACCCCATCGTCTCCGGTCACCGCCAGCCGGTCGCCCCCGTCGGCGAATTCGACCCACCGCACCCAGCCCTCGGCCCCGGTCAGCGCGGTGATGACCTCGACGCGACGCGCTGGGGCGCCCCGCCGGCGGGCCCGGCCCACCGGGAAGTGGAGGAGGAGCGCGCATCCGTCGTCGCTCCCCGCCGCGAGCCGTCGACCATCGGGGGACCAGGCGAGGGCCCGAACCCAGTCACCGAACTCCGCGAGGACCCCCCCCTCGGTGAACTCCCCGCCCTCATCGACCCAGAGCCGCACCGTTCCGTCCGCCCCGGTGGAGGCGAGCCGAAGACCCTCGGGGGACCAGGCCACCCGTCGGATCGGACCGGCGTGACCGGAGCCCTTGGCCCCGCGCAGAAGCGTCGGTCGCCACCCCTCCCGGGTGACGCTCCAGACGCGGACCTCGCCATCGTCGCAGGCGGTCGCCAGCCGCGTCCCATCCGGACTCCAGGCGACCGAGCCGACCTCCGGGGGACCGTCACCGTCACTCGGATCGCCGTGGGCGAGGACCGCGTGCTCATGCCAGCGCCCGGCGCTCTCGCGCCAGATCCGAACCGTGCCGTCGACCGAAGCGGACGCGCACTCCGACCCGCGGGGAGAGGGGGCGAGGGCGAGGACGGGACGAGCATGCCCGGTCAGCTCGGCCCGGAGCGCCCCCCCCCGGGAGGGAGCCTCCCCATCGAGTGTCTCTCCGGCCCAGATCCGCACGCCGGCATCGGAGCCTCCGGAGGCGATCCACGCGCCCCCCGGTCCCCACTGCAGGGAGCGGACCCAGCCCCGGTGCCCGCTGAGCGCCTCCACCGACCACGGCTCCACCCCCTCGGCTCGGACGACCTGGAGCGCATCAAGCGCCTCGCCACCGGGATCCGGGTCGAGGCGGAGGTGGGGCGCATCCTCGATCACGAGGGAGCGCAGGCTCGCGGGGAGGCGCGGCAGCGACGCGGCGGGGGTCTCGCGAATCGTCAGCTCGCGGACCTCCTCCCCCCAGGCGCCCGGTCCGACCAACGCCGCGAGCTCCGCGAGGACCTCGAGCGGAATCCACGGACCGTCGGTGAGCTGAACCCGGGGGAGCGGGTCCTCGCGGATGTCCCGCGGATCGAGTGGGGCGAGGAGGAGGTGTCGAGCATCCGGATCGGTGGCGGCGAGGGTGCGACAGAGCTCGACCCCCTGGCGCTGTGCCCATCGCTCGTGCGACCAGGCGAGTCGCATCGCGGTGGCGAGGGCGCGCCGAAGGTCCGGCCTCGGGTCGAGGCGGGCCGCGAGCGCCGGCGCGAGCCCGAGGTCCTCCCGGCGCAGGCGCTCCTCGGTCTCGCGGTCGGGAGGCGGGATCGGCACGGGGCTCCTCGGGAAGGGGTCGAGCGAAGACCACCCGAACCGGCGGGTGGGTCGCCGGATCATAACCGCCCATACCCTCGCCCCGCTCCCCCGGGCTCGCTACGATCATCCGCGGTGCCCGGGCCTCCCCCGGCACCGATCCCCGGACGGAGGTCGAAGTGAGACACGGAAGCGGTGGCGGCACCTCCGACGGCGAGGGCATCGGGCGGAGGGTGGATGCCGTCCGCCTCGCCGAGCTGGTCCGTCATGTGGCGGCCCGCGCGGACGCGCCGCCCCTCTGCATCTGGGGGCCGGCGGGCGTCGGCAAGACGGAGATCGTCCGCGACCTCGCGCGGCAGGAGCGGTGGGGATTCATCGAGATCGCCCCCGCCCAGTTCGAGGAGATGGGGGACTTCCACGGCCTGCCGGCGGTGGAAGCGACCGATGACGGGACCGAGGTCACCGTCTATCGGCCGCCCGCCTGGGCCCCCCGCGCGGCAGGGCCGGGCATCCTCCTGCTGGACGACTTCAACCGGGCGGATGATCGGATCCTGCGGGGACTGATGCAGCTCCTCCAGCTCGGCCGGTTCCCCTCCTGGGAGCTGCCCCCGGGGTGGCGGATCGTGCTCACCGCCAACCCCGAGGGAGGAGACTACTCCGTCACCCCCCTCGATCCGGCGATGACGACGCGGATGCTCCATGTGACCCTCGGGTTCGACCCGGCGCGCTGGGCCCAGTGGGCCTCGGCGCCCGGCACGGGCGAGGCACTCCCCTCCTCGGCGATCGACTTCGTGCTCCTCTACCCCGAGCTGATCACCCGCGGCGAGCGCACCACGCCGCGCTCCCTCGTCCACTTCTTCCGCTCCATCCGCGAGCTGGACTGGTCCGGCGACCTCGACCTGATCGAGACCCTCGCGGCGAGCGCGCTCGACCCATCCACGGTGACCGCCTTCATCGCCTTCCTCCGCGGAGAGATGGACCGCATTCCTCCCCCCGAGGAGGTCCTCACCGCTCCGAGCCCGGAGGCGATCCCCGCCCTCGTGGCCCGCGTGGTGGAGAGCGACCGGATCGACCGCCTGAATGTCCTCGCCACCCGGGTCGTGGTGCGGTCGGGGGATCCCGAGCTCGGGGTCGATGAGAAGGTCCAGTCGAACCTGCGCGCCTTCCTGATCTCGCTCCCGAAGGACCTCGCGGTGAGCATCCACCAGCAGCTCCTCGCTCTCGAGCGCCCCGAGGTCACCGACGGGCTCCTCGACAGCGCGGTCGCCCTCCATCTCGCCGGCTGAGCGATGTCCCACGACCCGAACGAGGATGCGACCATCGATGCGCGGGCCCGCGACGCGGTCGACACCGCGGTGCGCGTCCTCCTCGTCGAGGAGCCGTTCTTCGCCCATGTCCTGTCGGGCATTCCCCGGCGGATCACCCGCAGCGTGCGGACCGCCGCGGTCGGCTTCCACGACCCCGGTGAGGGGGTCTGCAAGCTGATGGTGAATCCCCGCTTCATCCTCGGGCTCCCCGAGCCGCAGCGGGTGGCGGTGCTGAAGCACGAGGTGCTCCACCTCCTCCTCCGGCATCCCTTCCGGGATGCGGGGCGGGACCCGAGGATCCTCGGCATCGCGGCGGACCTCGTGGTCAACGCCCTCGTCCCGCCCTGGCCCCTCCCCGCGAACGCGGTGACGATCGAGCACTTCGCTCCCCTCGGTCTGCGGCCGGGGGAGTCGCTCGATCACTACTACCGGGCGCTCGAGCGCGCGGCGACGGAGCGCCCCGCCTTCGCGGAGTGGCTCGAGGGTGGGGAGGATCCGGAGCAGGAGCGGGGGATCGGACCGGGCAGCCATCGCCCCTGGCCCGGAGAGGGGCCCGAAGGAGAGCCGGACTCCCGTCGGACCGCGGCGGCGAAGCTCGTCGATGATGCGATCGAGAAGGCGTGGGAGCAGGTCTCCGAGGAGACGCGCTCGGCGCTGCCCGGGGAGGTCACCCGGGGGATCGAGGAGCTGCTGACGCACCGGCGCGCGCCGCGCGACTGGACGCGGACCCTCCGTCGGTTCGCCCAGTCGGTGCGCCGTGCCCCGCTGCGGAACACCATCCGTCGACCGAGCCGGCGCTTCGGGACCTATCCCGGCCTCCGCCTCCGGCGCACCAGCCGCCTCGCCGTGGTCGTGGACACCTCCCGCTCCATCGAGATCCCGGTGCTGGAGCGCTTCTTCTCGGAGGTCGATGCGATCTGGCGGGCGGGGGCCGAGGTCGTGATCATCGAGTGCGACGCGGCGGTCCAGAGTGCGCGACCCTACGACGGGCGACCCCCGACCCACGCCCGGGGGCGCGGCGGGACCGGCTACGACCCGGCGCTGCGCTGGATCCGCCAGGAGGAGCTGCGCCGCGCCTTCGACGGCATCATCTACCTCACGGATGGCTTCGCGCCCTCCCCGACCGTCCGGCCGCGCTGTCGGCACATCCTGTGGGTCCTGGCCCCCGGCGGCACGGAGAAGCACCTCCGCGGCGAGCATGTCATCCGCCTCCGACGCCTGCCTCACGCCGCCGGATCGTGATCGACGGACAGGAGAGTCGCGTGGGGCAGGTCGACCTTGGTCCACCTGCCCTGACAGGTCGTTCAACACCTCCCTTTCGGGTGCTAGCTTCCGTAACAGGAGCAATGAGCAGCTGAGGTGAAGCACCTATTCGCGCCTCGCTGATCTCACCGTCGGTCACCGGAAAGACCGACTCCTCGAAAACTCACAAGGGCACCCGCCCTCCGGGCCGCCGGGGATCCCTCCGGCCGCATCCCCGATGCGGCGCGGCGGAGTCCCCGCAGGCGTTGCCGGCGGCGTGGCGTGCCGAGTTCGCATGGGAGGACACATGCGCTCATCCACGATCTTCCGTGGATCCTCCGTCGCCGGCCTCCTGCTGGTCGTCGGCGTCTCGCTCAGCGGCTGCGGCTCGTCCGGAGGAGGATCGAGCCCCCCCGCCGCCCCTGCCGACCTCAGCTACCCCTCACCGACGACCGCCCACCTGGGCGTCCCCCTCGAGCCCCTTCAGCCGACCGTGGCGGGAGCGGTCACCGAGTGGTCGGTGGACCCCGGCCTGCCGGATGGTCTGCTCCTCGACCCGGAGTCCGGGTGGATCGAGGGGACCCCGACGGCGCTGCGGCCCCTGGCGCCCTACACGATCGCGGCCCGCAACGCCGCCGGGGATGGTGTGGAGTTCGTCCTCGAGCTCGAGGTCGTGCCGGTCCCGATCCCTGCGGTCTCCTGGGAGACGGGGAGCTCGATCCTCGGCGAGGCGGTCGGGGGCGGAGCCCTGATCGTCCTCCTCTCGGAGCCGACGATCCACGAGGTCATCGTCCCCTTCACCACATCGGGGAGCGCCACTCCCGGCGCGGACCTCCTCATCGATCCGGGCCCCTTGGTCGTCCCCGCCGGAGAGACGATGGCCTCCCTCCTCCTCGGCGCCATCGATGATGACATCGCGGAGGGAGTCGAGGAGCTGGAGGTCATCCTCGGAGATCCGATCGGGGGGGTGCTCGGCGCGACCGTGGTCCACGTGGTGACGATCGAGGACGACGAGGGAGTCCCGGTCGTCGAGTTCACACAGGACTCCCTCGCCGTGCCCGAGAGCGCGGGCTCCATCGAGATCCCCGTCGGGATCGACCCGGTCTCCGCGTTCGACACGACCGTGACGATCGAGGTCGACCCCGCCGTCTCCTCCGCGAGCGAAGGACTCGACTTCGGCCTCGCCGCGGCGGAGGTCACGATCCCCGCGGGCGCCTCGACGGCAACGCTCACCCTGCTCCTCCACGACGATGCCGACTACGAGCTCGAGGAGTTGGCGGGGCTCGAGCTGGTCGGGGCGAGCGGCGCCGAGGTCGGACCGGGCTCCACGCTCCTCATCACGATCGAGGATGACGACCCGCTGCCGACCGCCTCCCTCTCTCCGCCCACCGCGAGCCTGACCGAGATCTCGGATCCGCTCGCCCTCACGGTCAGCCTCAGCGCGGCCTCGAACTTCGAGGTGACGCTCCTCGTGGAGACAAGCGGCACCGCGACGGCGGACGACTTCAGCGTCTCCCCGACCCTCCTCGTCCTCCCCCCCGGGTCCCTCACCGGGCTGATCGAGGTCACGCCGCTCATGGATGTGATCGAGGAGCCGGACGAGACGATCGTGATCACCCTCGTGGCCGCGGGCGGCGTCGAGGTCGGCCCCGCCGCCACCTCGGAGATCACCCTGCATCACACGCCCCCCCCTCCGGGCGGGCTCACCTACTCCGATGCGGACGCGTTCCTCGCCCTTCAGCAGCCGATGGTCCCCCTCGTCCCCACCCTCGCGGTGGGAGCCGCCGACGCCTGGACGGTCGATCCGCCCCTTCCGGCCGGGCTCCTCCTCGATCCGATGACCGGCTGGATCACGGGGACACCCACCGTCGAGGCGGACCCCACCGATCACACGATCACCGCCACGAACGCCCTGGGCTCGACCACCGCGGTGGTGCGGATCCGGGTGGGGATGGCCTTCCTCCTCTCCGGAGGGGAGGTCACCTCATCCCTCGGGGCGACGAGCTTCGTCATCGACATCACGCTCACCGAGAGCCCGAGCGGCCCGGGAGCCGGGTCCTTCCACGACATTCAGGGCTGGTCTCTGGGGATCGAGATCGACCCTTCGGTCGCGACCGTCCTCGGGGCGGTCCAGAGTCCGGATGTCCTGGGGATCAACGGCGGGAGCCCGGTGGACTACCACCAGACGAGCCTGCTCCCCACGGGGGTCACCTCCGCTTCGGTGGTCAACTTCGTCGGAGCCCACACCCTCGTCTGCGATGTCGAGACCGGGCTTCTCGAGATCACCTGCCAGGTCACCGCCGGCTTCGCCGCGGCGAACCCCTCGGGCGCGACCGTCGAGTTCCCGATCGTCGACACTCTGGGGAGTCCCCCGCTCGATGCCCTCCTGGTGATCGACACGGCCGCGGTCTGGCCCGAGCTGGAGCCGTGCACCGTGAACTTCCTTCCCTAGCCTACGCCCCTGAACTCAGGGCAGATCAGAGGAGGCCCCCCCGGCTCGACCGGAGGGGCCTCTTCCCCTTCCTCTCGTGAAGATCGCTTCACGGCCTCCGGATCGGCGAGGGGCGCATAAAGGAGCCGTTCACACTTCATCCCCAAACTGGTACCTTCCCCGTGGGTCCGGACGTTGGGGGGTTCGCTCGGCTCGCGGCACTCCCCACCATCCCCATTTCAGGGCATTTCCTCCTGACGGAACTCGACTCCTCGGTCGGAACCGTGCAGGGCGTCCGGCTCGATGTTCCCATCCCAGGGGTCCGTGCCCGGTGGCACGGTCCCGACCCCGCTCCCTCGTTGAGGCGGCGAAAGCCCCGGCGGACAGCCTCCGCCCGGGCTCCTGCCGGCTCGGCGAGCGCGGAGAAAACCGTCCCCTTCTACGGAGGCACCATGCTCAACACTTCGTGGACCGCTCCGGTGAGGCTCCTCACCATCACCCTGGCTCTCTTCTCCGCGCTCTTCCTCGCGGGCTGCAACGACATCTTCGATGACGACCGCAACGAGCCGTCGATCCCGGTCGCGCCCTCCGGGCTGAGCTACCCCTCCCCGGTGGAGGTCTACCAGGGGCTCGCGATGACCACCCTCGTGCCGACCGTCAGCGGAGGCATCGACACCTGGAGCATCGCGCCCGCCCTCCCGGACGGGATCAACTTCAACACCGCCAACGGGCGCATCAGCGGGACCCCCACCACGGTGACCCCGAGCGCCAGCTACACGATCACGGCGGAGAACACCCTCGGCAGCGACTCGTTCAACCTGATCCTCGCGGTGATCCCCGTCCCCGTGCCGGATGTGAACTTCGAAACCACCAGCTCGACCGTCGAGGAGAACGGCGTGGGCAGCGAGCTCGTCGTCACCCTCTCGGAGACGACCCTCGTCGATGTGGTCATCCCGTTCTCGGTGGGCGGAACCGCCACGGAAGGCGATGACTTCACGATCACCGCCTCCCCGATCACGATCCCCGCGGGCAGCAGCTCGGCCCTGATCAGCGTGAACATGTCCGACGACGCGACCGCGGAGGGACTCGAGACCGTGGTCGTGACCCTCGATCCGCCGACGAACGGAAGCCTTGGAGCGGACGTCGAGCACGTCGTGACGATCGTCGACGATGAGGGAGTCCCCACCGTGGTGTTCACCGCGCCCACCTCCTCCGCCTCGGAGGCGGCCGGGACTGTGACGATCGGGATCTCCCTGGTCCCCGCGGCATCGAACGAGGTGGTCGTCACCGTGCAGCTCGGAACGATGGGGGCCACGGCCACCGACGGGGAAGACTTCGACGTTCCCAGCGCGACGGTCACCATCCCGGCGGGCAGCATCTCCGGAAACCTCGCCGTCACCCTGATCGATGACACCGAGTTCGAGGGAGACGAGACGATCGTCGTCGAGATCGCCGGTGCCACCGGGGCCGACATCGGCAACGAGACCACCCACACCCACACGATCATCGACGACGACCCGGCACCCACCGCGGGGATCTCCCCCACGGCGGCGAACCTGATGGAGACCGACGCCCCGCTCACCCTCACCGTCGGCCTCAACACGGTCTCCTCCGTGGACACCGTGATCCCGTTCACGACCGGGGGCAGCGCGACGGTGATCGACGACTTCACCCTCTCCCCCGCCTCCCCCCTCACGATCCCGGCCGGCTCGCTCACCGCGAGCATCGTCCTCACGCCGGTGGATGACGGAGCGGACGAGGGGAACGAGACGGTGACGATCACCCTGCAGTCGAGCCCGACCGTGACGATCGGCACCGGCACCGCCACGATCACCCTGGAGGATCCGCCCTCCCCGCCCGTCGGCCTGACCTACTCCGACGACGATGCGTTCCTCCCCATCGGCCAGCCGATGACCCCGCTCACCCCCTCCCTCGCCGCGGGCAGCGCGGACAGCTTCTCCGTGAACCCGGCGCTCCCGGCGGGTCTCTCGATGGACCCGGTCACCGGCGTCATCGCGGGGACCGCAACCGCGGAGCAGGGACCGCAGGGCTACACGATCACGGCGACGAACGGCCTCGGCTCGACCGACGTGACGATCCAGATCCGGGTCGGCCTCGTCTTCACCCTCTCGGGGGACAGCCAGACCGTGAGCTTTGACCCCGCGAATGGTCTCGCGGCGCCCTTCAGCGTCCGGGCCAACCTGCTGGAGACCCCGAGCGGAATCGGCGCCCCCGGCTTCAGCGAGGTCGCGGGCTGGTCGTTCGGGATGGCGTTCGACGACACGATCGTCACCGTGATCAACGCGGTCCGGGGCGCGGATGCCGCCACCGCGAACAACGGCAACCCTCCGGCCTTCGAGACGATCAACCTCGTGACCGGCGGCGTGACGATGGGAGTCGTGGTCGACCTCTTCGGGGTCCAGACCCTGCTCGCCTCGACCACCCAGGAGCTCCTCGTCGTCAACTGTGAGGCAGTCCCGGCCTTCCTGCAGGCGAACCCTGCGGGGCTCACCGTGGAGTTCCCGTTCTCCGACAACCTCGGGAGCCCGGCGGTGGAGTCGGTCATCGTCGTCGGCGGCGCCTCGGTCCTGCCGAAGTTCGCCTCCGCGACGGTCGACTTCACGCCCTAGGGACCCCGAGCGGAGTCCGAGGCGCCACCTCCTGAAGAGGCCCGAAGAGCGATGGCTCTTCGGGCCTCTTCTCTTGTCCACTCCTGTCTGGCCGATCTCTCGGTCCGGGGGAAGCTCAGCCTCGGGAGAGGCTCAGGAGATGACGTCCCCTCCCCCACCCCCGTCGGGCTCGGCCCTGAGGAAGGGGAACGAGGGAAGCAGGCCGGGGTCGATCCGAGGGGGGGGAGCCTCATCGACCTCGTCCCACGCTTCACCCGTGAGGGGCTCGGGCCGCTCACGGCCGGTCCCGAGATAGTAGTCCTCGAACTTGTGCGAGGCCCCGCGCACGCGATCGCGCCCCGCCTCGTCCGTGAGTCTCCACTCGCGGGCGGGGATCCCGTAGGCCTCGGCGAAGATGACCCCGTGCAGCGAGGTCGAGACGATCCGCTCGCACTGCCACAGCGTGGTGAGGAACGGCTCGAGGCCCCCCTGGATGTCGAGCTGGACGATCGAGGGGTCCGCCGAGCTCGCCCCGAGCCTCTTCCGGACCTCCGGCTTGTCGACGTAGTGCGCCACGATGCCGACCCGGAACCGAGAGGTGATCTCCGGTGGCCGCGGCATCACCAGCGGGAGGAGAAGCGCCGGATCTCCGAAGATCTCGGGGCAGGGGATGCCCTCTTCCCGGAGCAGACTCCGGGTGAGAGGCCCGCGCACGGCCCGCACCTCGATCCTCCGGGAATGGGGGAGATGATCGGGCCGGAGCGAACCGGCACCCCAGATGATGTCCCCCCGACGCGCCCGCCCGAGGATCGATCCGCAGGCGAGGAGGCGGGGTCCTTCCCGCTTGCCCACGATGATCGTCGGGCGACCGGAGAGACCCTCCACGAGGACGCGGGCGATGGAGTCTCCCAGGTTGGGAGACCCGGACCAGTGGTAGAGGGGGATCGGCCCGCCCTCGAGCACGCTCTGCCGGACCTGAGAGCCCGGGTCAGCCGAGAAGAGGCCGCGAAGTCGTCGAGCGAGGGGCTGGAACAAGGGCGTCGGCTGCCGATCCGCGCAGGAGTGGGAGTCGGAGAGGCGCGGAAGATAGCAATGCGACCTTCCCATGTAAATGGCGCGCATGCCCGCGCTGGGCTCGAGCGCTTCAAGGTGCATGGTGGGGCGGTCTTTCCCCTTTGCGAGCCGCAACCAGAGCTCTGTCTTTCCTGACTATCCTGACAAAGCACGCAGGACGACCTCTCCTCAACGGGACTCCCTTCCCCCGCTCGGCCTGGGGGCCGCGATGGCGCAGATTGGCCTAAACACCCCAAACAAGACGCCATGAGTGTCATATGAGTCAGGCAGCCGATCTGTTAGTCGCATTGAAAGTGACTAATGCGACATACTTGCCAGCAGTAATTATCTTGATAATTTTCTGGATCGGCCCCAAGACCTGTCGTATACATGCTGTCTAACATGTCTGTGTGGCCTGAGCTGACTCGCTCCTTACAGCACGCAAATCGCCCCCCAGCACCTTAGACTGGGGACTATCAGCGCTTGAGTGGTCGCTGTTCTGCCGGAGAGAGGAGGCCCACGGTCACAATCGTGGGTTACTGTTCGAAGGCCCGGGCTTCGCCCGGGCAACTTCGACAACGTGGGGAGGCTCTACTATGAGATGGAGTCTGTGTTCTCATTTGGAATCGAAGCTGATCGGCGCCCTCGTGGTGTCGCTGATCGTGGGGGCTTCGACCGTGGTTTCGGCTCAGGAATATCGCTCGATCGATGGCTCAGGAAACAACGTGGCCGATGGAAGCATCGGCAGCGTCGGCATGATGCTGATGCGGGAGGTCAGTGAGGCGTACGAGGACGGCGTGCAGATGCCGGGGGGCATGACGCGACCGGGCGCCCGCCTGATCAGCAACACGATCTGCGACCAGACGACCTCACTGCCGAACTCGGCAGACGCCAGCGACTTCCTCTGGCAGTGGGGACAGTTCCTCGATCACGACATCGATCTCTCGCCCTCCCACGACTTCGGAACCCCGGGGGAGCAGCTCCCCATCCCGGTCCCGGCGGGGGATCCTCATTTCGACCCGTTCGGCACCGGCACCGAGACGATCGGATTCATGCGATCGCTCTTCGAGCCGGGCTCGAGCCCCCGTCAGCAGATCAACATGATCACAACCTGGATCGATGCCTCGAACGTCTACGGATCCGATGTGACCCGGGCCCTCGCCCTCCGAACCCTGGACGGCACGGGGCGCCTCCGCACGAGCGCGGGCAACCTGCTCCCCTTCAACGAGCAGGGACTCCCCAACGCCGCTCCTCCGGGGCCTCCTCCGGGAGTCTTCTTCCTCGCGGGAGATGAGCGGTGCAACGAGCAGGTGGGGCTGATCTCGATGCACACGCTCTTCATGAGAGAGCACAACCGCCTCGCGACCCAGATCGCCGCCGCGACTCCGGGGTTGAGCGGGGACGAGATCTACCTGCGCGCCCGTCGCCTGGTCGGAGCCGAGATGCAGCGGATCACCTTCGAGGAGTTCCTTCCGCTGCTGCTCGGACCGGGGGCGATTCCCCCCTACGCCGGCTACGACCCGACCGTTGACGGCAGCATCCGGAACCTGTTCTCCACGGCCTGCTACCGCGTGGGACATACGATGCTCTCGCCCACGCTCCTGCGCCTCGGACCGGGCGGTCAGGAGATCCCGGAGGGGAACCTGCCGCTCGCCGCGGCCTTCTTCGCCCCGAACCTCGTCGTCGACGACGGGGGGATCGAGCCGATCCTCCGGGGGCTCGCCCTGCAGCGGGCCCAGTCGATCGACACCAAGATCATCGGCTCGGTCCGGAACTTCCTCTTCGGGCCGCCGGGTGCGGGGGGCTTCGACCTCGCCTCCCTGAACATCCAGCGGGGACGCGACCACGGCCTGCCGTCCTACGCGGATGCCAGAGTCCAGCTCGGTCTCGCGCCGGTGACGACCTGGTCCGACATCACGAGCGACCCCGAGGTCCAGACCGCGCTCGCGGCCGCCTACCCGACGGTGGGAGAGGTGGACCTGTGGATCGGGGGTCTGGCGGAGGATCATGTCGCCGGCGCGCTCGTGGGCGAGCTGTTCCACAGCGTCCTGAGCATGCAGTTCCGAGCGCTTCGGGATGGTGACCGGTTCTGGTACGAGAACGACCTCGAGCCGGAAGAGCTGGCGCTCGTCAACGACTCGACCCTGAGCCGCGTAATCCTGCGTAACACCTCGATCAACACCCTGCCCGCGGATGTGTTCCGCGTCCCAAGCCCCGAGTTCGTGCGGGGAGAGTGCGACGGGGACGGTCTCAGCACCCTCGCGGATGCGATCGTGACCCTCGACTTCCTCTTCAACAACGGCCCGGAGATGCCCTGCATGAACGCCTGCGACGTGGACGGAAGCGGGACGGTGACGATCGGTGATCCGATCTACACCCTCGTGTACCTCTTCTCGACCGGACCGACGCCCTCGGCTCCGTTCCCGGATTGCGGATCGACCGGTCAGGGCGCGGGAGAGCTCCCGTGCTACGAGTCGACCAACTGCCCCTGAGGATATTGACCCAGGCCACCCTCGGGGACCCCACGCCCTGAGGGTGGATCCTGGATTCCGCTCCCCTGCGTGGGAACTTGAATGGGGGGTGCGGAATCGCGATTCGGGCCGCGACGAGAGGGCTCAGGCGCTCTTCGAGACCATGCTGTGCACCGCGTCAATGAGCACTTCGCGACGAATCGGCTTGCTCTGATAGTCATCACAACCACACGCCAGACAGCGCGCGCGCTCGTCCGGGGTGTGGTTTGCCGTCAGGGCGATGATCTTCCCGAGGTAGCCGCGGTCCCTGAGCTCCCGGGTCGCGGAGTATCCGTCCAGCACGGGCATCTGCATGTCCATGAGGACGACGTCGTAGGGAGCGGAGCTGAGCTCTGCGTCCAGCGCGACCTCGACCGCCTGGCGACCGTTCTCGACGACCCGCACCTCGGCCCCCTCCCGCCTCAGGATGAAGGTCAGGAGCTCCTGGTTGTCGATTCCGTCCTCCGCGACGAGGATCCGCAGCCTTGAGAGGGCGCGCTCCATCAGGACCGGAACCGCGGTGGCCTCCGGGGGGGCGGCATCCGGTCCGCAGCGTCGGGCCGGAACGGAGAAGACGAAGCGGGATCCGAGTCCCTCGACGCTCGTCGCGGAGAGCGTCCCTCCCATCTCATCGGCGATCTCCCGACTGATCGAGAGACCGAGCCCCGTGCCTCCGTATCGACGGGTCATGCTCTCGTCCGCCTGAGTGAACGGGTCGAACACCTTCCGCAGCGCCTCCTCCGAGAGACCGATCCCCGTGTCGACCACGGAGATCAGGAGCTCGCACTCTTCCGATCCGCCGCCTCTGCACTCGATCTGGACCGTCACGCCTCCGACCTCGGTGTACTTGAGGGCATTGCCGGTGAGATTCAGAAGAACCTGTCGTATGCGAGTGGGATCGAGTTCGAGGAGCTCGGGAATCTCCCCGATCACCTCCAGCTCGAGATGCAGACTCCGCTTCTGCGCCAGAGATCGGAGCGTCTCGAGACCGTCCCGCAGGAGATCGACGGGGTCGGTGGGCAGGACCTCCAGCGTCAGGTTCCCGGCCCTGCTCTTCGCGAGATCGAGGACATCATCCACGAGGCGCAGGAGGTGATCGCCGTTGCGCTGGATCGCATCCTGGGCGGCGCGGGTCTCCTCCGGCGTGAGATCGAGCCGACGGAGAATCTCTCCGAAACCGATCAGGGCGGTCAGGGGAGTTCGGATCTCGTGACTCATCTGAGCGAGAAACCGTGTCTTGGCGTTGTCCACCTCGTGCAGCTCGAACTCCTGACGGGCCAGATCCCGAAGGCCGGCGGAAAGAACATCATCCTGGTGGCTCAATCGTCGCCTCTGCCGCCGCAGATCGAGAGTCAGCCTCCGGCACTTGACGAGCGTGATCACGGTCAAGGAGAGCAGCAGCAGAGCGATCCCCCACTCATATCCGAGCAGGTCCCGAACCAGAGCGGTGTCGTGCATCATCGATCGCTCTTCGATCTCGTACACGAGGAGCAGCAGCTCGGTGAAGATCTCCCTCGCCTGCTGGCTCTCGGCGAGCAACTGCCCCGAAAGCGCCGTTGCCAGACTTCGTGTCTCCTCCGAGGCGGGGGGAGCGGGATCCGCGTCGAGCCAGCGGTTCCGCAGCTCCGAGATGACGAGGAGCCGTCGCTTGAGAGTGTCAAGGAGCTGTCCGGCGGTATGCAGGTCCTGTCGCTGCGAAGTCTCTGAAGGTGTCGTGCCCGAACTCAGCTGCGCCAGCTGTTGCTTCAGCGCCTCGACCTCCTCCGTGATCGAAAGTCCGGAGAAGGTCCGGTCAATGATGTACGCCGGCGTGGTGGACCAGGTGTGGCGTTGGTGGAGCTGCTCGAGGGAGGCCCGGATCGACCGGTGGCGATCCGAGTGGCCCTCGACGAATCCGGAGAGGGACAGACCGAAGAAGATCGCCGTGCCGATGGAGAGCACGGCGCAGGCAGCCAACCCGAGGAAGGCACGATTCCAGCCATCGGAGGCGATGCGCCACCGGACGCCGGAACCCACGGTCTCTCCCTGCTGCTGATTTCCCTGCTGCTGACCCGACACGACCGCTCCCGCTCAACTGTCCTCTACCTGACCATGATGCCGAACCGATCTTCGCGGCCTCACGGGCACGACTCCAGCAGGAGTCAGGTGGGTCAGGTCGGTCGCTTCTGGCCCGCAGGACACGAGAGCCACCTGCGATCGGAGAGGGATCAGGGGGAGGCGGTGCTCCGCGAGTCCAGGGCCGTGGCCTGGATCTCCCGAGCCGTCGATCCGTCGGTCACATCGGAGTGACAGCTCGCCTTGCCCTCCTCCGCCCCGACGGAACGACGGGTCTTGGAGGCGAGGCGGTGAATCTCCTCGGGGCTGAGGACACCCCGACTCTCGAGGATCCTCTGCTGCTCGGGACTCAGCGGAGCGGACCGGCGCGTCCCGCCTCGAGCGAAACCCTCCGCCTTGCCCGAGGTGAACTCCACGATCTCCTTGGAGATCCGCACGCTGCACCAGTCGTGGCCGCACATCGCGCAGAAGTCGGTGTCGACATCGAGGTCCTCATCGTGGAGGGCCCGTGCGGTGTCCGGATCGAAGCTGAGCTCGAAGTGGCGCTCCCAGTTCAGGGCGGCCCGGGCGCGGGTGAGGTCATCGTCGCGGTCCCGGGAGCCCGGGATCCCGAGGGCGATGTCCGCGGCGTGGGCGGCGATCTTGTAGGCGATGCAGCCCTGCTTCACATCGTCCTTCTTCGGGAGGCCGAGGTGCTCCTTCGGCGTCACATAGCAGAGCATCGCCGCACCATGCCAGGCCGCGCTGGTGGCGCCGATCGCGGAGGTGATGTGGTCATAGCCGGGGAAGATGTCGGTGACGAGGGGACCGAGGACATAGAACGGCGCTCCATGGCAGAGCCGCCGCTGGAGCTTCATGTTGTACTCGATCTGATCGAGCGGGACATGGCCCGGACCCTCGACCATCACCTGGCAGCCCTGCCGCCACGCGCGCTCGGTGAGATCGGCCAGCACCGAGAGCTCGCCGAGCTGAGCGGCGTCGGTCGCGTCCGCGAGGCCCCCCGGTCGCAGTCCGTCGCCCAGGGAGAAGGAGACGTCGTAGCGGCGCATGATCGCGCAGATCTCCTCGAAATGGGTCTGCATCGGGTTCTCCTCACCGTGATGCAGCATCCACTTCGCGAGGAGTGAGCCGCCTCGACTGACGATCCCGATCAGGCGGTCACGGATGAGGGGGAGATGGGCCCGCGAGACCCCGGCGTGGATCGTGAAGTAGTCGACCCCCTGGGCGGCCTGATGGGCGATCTGCCCGAGGATGACCTCCTTGGTGAGCTCCTCGATCTGACGGCCGATGATCATCGAGTAGATGGGGACGGTGCCGATGGGGACGGTGCTGTTTCGGAGGATCGCGTCCCGACACTCATCGAGGTCCCCTCCGGTGGAGAGGTCCATCACGGTGTCGGCACCCCAGCGAGCGGCCCAGTGGAGCTTCTCCACCTCATCCTCGGTCCCGGAGCTGACGGGGGAGGCCCCCATGTTCGCGTTGACCTTGGTCCGGCTCGCCCTCCCGATCGCCATGGGATCGAGCTGGTAGCCGAGGTGGACCCGGTTCGCCGGGATGATCATCCGCCCGGCCGCGACCTCGTCCCGGATCTGCTCCGCGCTCAGGTGTCCCTCACGCTCCGACACCCTGCGCATCTCGGGGGTGATGGTCCCCAGGCGGGCATGCTCGAGCTGGGTGACCGGAGTGAAGCCGTCGGGAGGCACGGCTCGCAGGAAACGACCGAGGTCCGGGCGCCCGTGCCCGGCGCACCCCTCGGCGTGCGACTCCGTCTCCCGGAGCTCCCATCCATCGGGGAGGAAGTGCCACGCGGTCCGCCCGCTCGGGTGCGGCATCCCCGGCGTATCCGGGGAGGAGTACATCCGTGGTCCTCCCACATCCGGGGCGAGGGAGAAGCTCCCGGGGGTGGTGCCTGCGCCGGTGGAGGAGGGATCGGACGCGCCGTGTCGGGGAGGGACGAGGTCGGCTGGGAGTTGCGCGCTCGATCCGTGGTCGTGGTCCGGAGTCGTCGGGTTCATGGATGTCTCCCACAGCGGCTCGGAGCAGGCCTGCTCCCCCTGAAGTTCGGATGGTCCGGGCTCGAACGAGAAGGAGCCCGCGGATGAGCCCCATGCCTCGGCCGGGAGGGGCCCCGAGAGGATAGCAACTCCGCCGTGATTGAAGCGTGCTTCGTGAGGCATTTCTCCTGCCCCTCCCGCGCCCCTCATCCCCACGCTCCGGGGTAGACTCGGGGATCGGCTCCCCGTGGGCGGAGCGCGCCCGAGGCCGAATCGATCCGAAGAGAGGAGCGGCCGTGTCCCGAGGCCCGAGCGATGCGCTGACCGCCTGGCTCTCGGAGGAGCTCGGCTCGATCCGCTCGTGCACTCCCTGCGGCTGGTCGGCCGGCCGAAACCGGGTCTGGCGAGTGCGGCGGGAGAACGGAGACTCCTTCCACGCCAAGGTGCTCGGCGAGGACCGGGCCTTCCGTCAGGAGGTCGAGGCGCTGAGGATCTGGCCGGCCGCGCTCCCCGCTCGCGCCGCCGGTCTCCCGCGGCTCATCGCCTCCCAGTCCGCGCTGCGCGCCGTCCTGATGACGAGCGTCCCCGGGCAGTCGTTCCTCTCCGAGGCAGCGGGCGCGCCGGGCGGGCGCGAGGTCTGGCGGCGGGCCGGGGAGTTCCTCCGTGAACTCCGGAGTCTCCCCCATGTCGACACCGATCCGCTGCCCCTCCGCGATGCGATCCCCGCCCGTCTGGAGCTCTGGCTCGAGCGCGGCGGCGGGGAGGTCACCCGCGAGGAGGGACTCCTCGCCCGCCGGCTCGTGGGAGATGGCGCCCTCTTCCGCGATCGGACCCGGGTCGCCTGCCATCGCGACTTCCAGCCTCGCAACTGGATCGTCTCTCGAGAGGGTGAGCGTCTCCGGCTGTCGATCATCGACTTCGAGCACTCGCGCCCGGACCACCCTCTCACCGACCTCATCCGGGTGCTCGGACACGTGGGCACGGAGCGCGACCCGGAGTTCCGGGAGCTCGTCGGCGGGCTCGGTCTCGACCGTTGGGCTGATCTGGTCCCGGAGATCCGGGCCCTGACCGCCGTTCATGCGATCGGCTGCATCGCCTGGGGGGTGAGGCACCGGGATCTCCCGCTGAGCCGGCAGGGGCACGCCCTGCTCGCGCGACTCGGCAGCGGAGCGGAAGACTCAGTCTGAGGAAGGCGGGACGATGAGCTGGAGCTGGTAGGCGAGGCTGATCACCGGATACCTCACGTGGAGGCGGAAGAGGCGATATCGACCGAGATCGAGGCCCGCGATCCGCGCCGCCGCGCCGAGCATCTCCCGGTAGCGCGGCACCTCGGCGAAGTCCCAGCCCGGGGACTCCTCGCCGAGAGATCGGGCGGACTCGCAGAAGTCGAGGCGATCGGCGGCGGACTGCTCCGAGAGGGGGCGCAGGAGGACATCGCCCCGGCTGATCTCGACCTGCGGCTCGCATCCGGACCAGACCGCCTCATCGACGAGGACATCGAGGAGCATGTGCTCCGATGGGGTCCGGGGAACGAACACGAAGTTCCGGGGTCCTCCCTCCGGGATCCGGGTCGGCCCGACCCCGCCATCGCGAGAGAGGAAGAGCACGGTGCTGATCTGGCTCATGCCATCCGGGTCCGCGGGGAGGGTGTAGAGGAGCTTGCGCCCCGACCTCTCGAGCTGGAGCGGCGGCAGGGGGTCGGAGCAGAACTCCCGCAGCGCGATCGAGGAGCCATCTCCGGGGAGCTCCTCGCTGAGGAGATTCCGTTCGGCGATCTCGACCCGTCGATCGAGCTCCTCCTCGGAGATCTCGGCGGACTCCCCGCAGAGCAGACGCCCCCCCAACAGGAGGCTGCGGTCGGGGCGGATCCTCCGCATCTCGACCGAGCCGTAGAGAGCGACCGCATCGAGAGTCTCGGAGTCGGTCGAGGATGGCTGGATCAAGTAGGTCGTGAGGGCGACCCGGGTGCTCGTGCCGTAGAGCGTGCTGAGCCCGCGGTAGACCCCCTGCTTGCTGCTCGCCTCGATCTTCTGTCGCGCCTCGACGAGGTCCACCCCGATCAGCGTGTCGAGGTTGGTCTTTCTTCCGCCGAGGGAGCGGATCACGGCATCCAGACGGTCGACCGCCGCCGCCGCCGCCTCGCGGATCTTCCGGGGGACCCCCTGGCCCTCTCCCGCCTCGACGATGCTGCGAAGTCCCCCCGAAGAGGGCAGCTGGTGCAGGACTCGGAGCGGCTCGTCGTTGCGGAGGGCGGCGCAGGTGCGGACGCAGAGTGTCTGGTCGAGGGACCAGACCCGCGCGAGGTCGGTGGGCCGGGGCAGCTCCCCGTCCTTCGACACCAGAGCCCTGAGGGAGCTCTGGAGCGACTCCCCCAACTCCAGGAGGGTCTGGGATGAGATCTGGGACATGATCGGATCGCCTCGTCTACCCGCAGGGGGCTGGAGCGACGAACGTCGTTGGTGAGTGATGGAGACGGCAAGCGGACGCTCCTCCACCGGCAAGATGAACCACAGCCTGCCGGGGGAGGCACCGAGGCCCGCCGGTCAGCACCCCCCGAGCGTGCAACCGAGCAGCGAAGCCTCGCTGTCGCACGCCGGATAGGGCGCGGGGGGCGCCGGCCCCCCGGCATAGAGGTGATTCAGGAGCAGGATCGCGTCGGAGAGCTGAAGCGCCGCATCCCCGTCGAAGTCCGCGGCATCTTCACAGGGAAGCGCCCCACCGCCGAAGAGTCCCATCAGGAGGGTGATGGGGTCCCCGAGATCGAGGTCCCCCGAAGCATCGACATCGCCCCGGAGGAAGGCGACCGGTCGAGGGCGCGCCACGACGAGGAGCGCGTTCGCGTATCGACCCGAGGTCACACCCGGGGTTGAGTCGAGGGCGGCGACCCGCAGGAGGACGCGACCATCCGGGCCCGGGTCCACCTCGACGAAGCGGGCGATCCAGCCATCCCGGTTCTCGGCCGGGAGGCGCGTGCTCGGATCATCGGAGTCGAGGAAGAGAAGTCCTCCCGAGGCTGGGTCCGGGTTCCCGCTGCCGAGGCTGCTGTCGTTGCGGAAGGAGTCCGCGCCCTCGATCGTCACGACGGATCCCTCGGTCCAGCCGCCATCGTTCCGATCCCCGAAGAACACGATCTCATGGTCTCGTGCGGGGTCGAGGCCGTTGAGCTCGAGGACGAGGTCCTGTCCGGATGCGGCCGGCGCCGGGGGTCCGATCGACCCGTGGGCATCGACGAGCAGCCCGAAGGCGAGCGCGGCATCGGTCTCGGGAAGCGGCGAGCCGCTCCGCGTGGTTCCCTGCTCGCCGCCGTCGTAGCTGCCCCCCATCACCGTGAGGGTGATCCCGGTCGGGGATCCGTCCTCGCGACTGACGAGCTCACCGGAAGAGGGCAGCCCGGAGCCGCCGTTCGGGGAGGTGAACCGGGTGAGGTTCGCGGTCGACTGTCCCGGCACCCAGGCGAGGTCGTTCACCACGATGAGCACATCCTCCTCGGCGGGCGCGAAGCGCGCGGTGACCGCGCGATCTCCGAAGAGGACCAGCTCGACGGTGGGGTCGGCGCCCGAGGCATCGCCCGTCCACTCGATGAAGGTCCAGCCGGGAGCTGGGACCGCGTGCAGGATGACGCTCTCGCCGTCCCCGTGGAGCGGGCGCCCGTTCGAGCGCGTGATCCGGCCGGCCCCCTCGACCTCGGTGACCAGGGTGTGAGTGCGGGTCCCCTTCGAGATGACGAAGCGATCGGTGATCGCTCCATCCACCCGGAGGTTCTCGAGCCAGAGCAGGTCCCCGTCGAACCGGAGCAGACAGGAGCCGTGCTCGAACTCCTCGCGCACCACGAGGGGATGGCCGCCGGTGCCACCGATGGTGCGGCCGCCGTGACCGGCGACGACGCAGACTCCCCCCACCCCCGGGGGGCCGGGGGACTTCTCGTACGCGCCCGCGCCCGCGGGGTCGCCATCCCCCGCGTCGATGACGCGTCCATCGGCGATCAGGGTGGGGAGATCCGGGGTCGCGTAGTCGGGGATGGAGCCATACCCGTGCGCGCCGTCGATGAGGAAGGTGCGCTCGTAGCCATGAGAGTGCCCGGAGATGACCAGATCGACCCCTCCGGCCTCCAGGAGCGGGAGCAGGTACTCGCGGGCGAGCACGAGCCGCCCCCCGGAGTCGGTGCCATCGTTCGAGTCGTGGGTCCCCTTCGAGTAGGGCGGGTGGTGGAAGAGCGCCACGACCCAGTCGGCGAGGGTGCCCTGCAGGTCCGCGGTCACCCAGTCGAGCATGGTGGAGGGGGGGACGAGATCGCCGGTCGCGGTGTCGATCACGATGAAGTGGACATTGTGGTGATCGAAGGAGTAGTGCCCCTCGTTCCCGGAGGCGACACCTCCCATCCCCCCGCCCGCGGGGAGGGTGAACGCCTCGAACCAGGGACCGGCCTGGAAGGCCGGGGTCAGGCTGTCCGCATCGTGGTTCCCGATCGACGGCCACAGGCAGGAGCGGGAGAGGAGCGAGGCGTAGGCCCCGAAGACCCGCGCGGTGAACTCGCCATCCGTTCCGGTCTCATAGGCGATGTCTCCGGCGTGAAGGATGAGCTCGGGAGGATCGTCGCCCCCCAGGTGGCTGAGGAGGGAGTCCCGCACCGCGCGCTGGGGTGCTTCCCCGGTCCCGGAGTCGGCGAGCACCCAGACGGTGAAGGGGTCCGGCTCCCCCGGCGGGGCCGCGGTGCGGAAGCGATGCGCAGCGGTCCCCCCGCCGAGGACCCCATCGACGGTGGTCCCGAAGCGATAGTGATGGGAGCACGAGGGCACCAGCCCATCGAGGATCACCTCGTGGTCGCGCGCGGTCGGGGAGGAAGGAGGGATGACGGTCGTCCCGAGCGTTGTCTCCGTGTAGACCCCGGACTCGATGCCCCACTCGACGAAGGGTGCGCCGCCGGAGCCGGCGTCGGTGCGGAAGCGAATGATGACGCGGGTGTCGGAGACCTGCTGGAGGTAGGCGTCGCGAACGACGACGGGCGCCGTTCCCTGGGCGGAGGCGGAGGCCGCCGTGAGGAGCAGTCCGGCGATGCCGATCAGCCCGGCCCGAAGGAGGGAGGTCTCCTTCCTCACGACGATCCTCTCTAGCCGCCGTCCGGCGGAGCTTCGGTGGCTCCCTCCCCGGCGGGAGCCTCCGGGACAGACTCTCTGCGCTCTCGAATCTCCGCCAGCAGCGTGGCGGCGAGAGCGAACTCGGGGACCCGCTCGAGGGCGAGGCGGGCATCGTCCTCGGCCGCGTCCAGCTCCCCCCGGGCGAGCCGCACGCGAGCCCGGGAGACGAGATGGACCGGCAAGGGTCGCCGGGCGATGACGCGATCCGCCTCGGCGAGCGCCGCATCGAGGGCCTCGATCCGACGAGCCTCGTTCCCCGCCGCCCGATAGACCTCGGCGCGGCGGAGGAGCCAGGGGGTCCGCACCGCGGCCCGACCCAGCTCCGCCCCGATCATCGCCAGCGCGCTCTCGAACTCCCCGCGGGCGATCTCGTTCGAGATCCAGGCATCGCGGATCAGCAGCGACTCCCCGAGACGCTCGATCGCCCGGGCGTAGAGGCGGGAGGCCGCCT
Source organism: Pseudomonadota bacterium (assembly GCA_017859655.1). Classification (GTDB taxonomy): domain Bacteria; phylum Planctomycetota; class UBA8108; order UBA1146; family UBA1146; genus JAFMMO01. Next base: position 25,403 of record JAFMMO010000008.1, read on the forward strand.
CGAGGCGACCGGTCCCGCCCAGCGCCGCGCCGAGGGTGAGGGTCCGTTCGAGGGTCGGCAGCGCCTCGAAGGCGCGGCGTCGATCCTCGATGGCGCCGTCCAGGTTCCCCGCGGCCACGCGGAGGTCCGCCCGAAGATCGAGGGCTCCGGGATGGTCGGGGGCCTCCGTGAGCACCCCGTCGAGGAGCGCGAGGACTCCGTCCGATCGATCGAGATCGACGAGGACCTGTGCGCGCAGGAGCGGCGCGGTGAGGCGCCGCAGGGGAGAGTCGGGCATCTCCTCGAGGAGGAGGTCGACACGGTCGAGGTCTGCGAGGGCATCCGTCGGCTTGCCGTGCTCTCGAAGGAGCCGCGCCCGCTGGAGGAGCAGCTCCGGAGGCGGGGACTCGAGCTCGGCGATCCGCGCGGTGATCTCCTGAATGTCGACGTGGAGACCATCATGTGCCCGAGCTCCTCCGGGCAGGAGGAGCGCGGCGCCGATGAGGAGGCCGGGGCGTAGACGCTTCACGCTCGATCCTCATGCTCTCGAAGGGCGGGTCCCTCCCCGGGGCGGCACGCCCCCGGATCTCCGGGATCCGCGACCACCAGCCTCCGTCCCCTGCTGGGGATCGGTCGGCGCTCGAAACTCCGATTCTACCATGAGGGGGCGGATGCCGCCGGATTCCCGGCTCCCGGCCACACTCCCTCCCGGAGGGGTCTCCTTTGCGGTCGCAGGCGGACTCTGATAGCACGGGGCGCAGAGGAGAGGGGGTCCGATGGTGGAGGGAGACAGGGGGGCCGGAGACAGGGGGGCCGGAGACAGGGGGGCCGGCGAATCCGTGAACACCGGCCGCGCCGCGCCGACCCACGGCATCGATGCGCTGCCGCCGGCGGAGATCGCCCATCGGGCGGAGGAGGTGGGTGTCCGCAAGGCCAGGGGAGACCTCCTCTCGACCTTCCTCCTCGCCGTGCTCGCGGGGGCGTTCATCACCCTCGGCGCGATGCTCTGCTTCGTCGTGATGGCGGAGAGCGGACTCGGCGCCGGTCCGACCCGGCTGCTCGGCGGGCTGAGCTTCTCCCTCGGGCTCGTCCTCGTCGTGCTCGCGGGCGCGGAGCTCTTCACCGGGAACAACCTCATCGCCATGGCTTGGGCGAGCGGGCGAATCGGCGGAGTCGAGCTGGTCCGGAGCTGGATCGTGGTCTACCTCGGGAACGTGATCGGGTGCGGGGTCACCGCCGTGCTCCTGAAGCTGGCCGGCGCCGCGTCCATCGCCCCGGGGGTCGCCGAGGGAGTGCTCTCGGCCGCGCGCGCCAAGTCGTCTCTCCCCTGGGTCGAGGCCCTCTCCCGAGGCGTCCTCTGCAACGCGCTCGTCTGCCTCGCGATCTGGATCGCCCTCGGGGCCCGGAGCGCCACCGACAAGGTGATCGCCGTCGCGATCCCCGTGGCCGCCTTCGTGGCGCTCGGCTTCGAGCACGTGATCGCGAACTGGGGGATCTTCGCGCTCGCTCGGCTCATCGACCCGCAGGCGATCGAGACGGGCCCGGCGATGACCGCGCTCGCGGCGGTGACGGTGGGGAACGTGATCGGCGGGACCCTGCTCGTCGGCGCGGTCTACTGGCTCATCTATCTCAGACCGCAGCGGCGGGGCGCGCGCTGAGGCGGGGGGCTACTCGAAGACGAGGTTCTGACCCGCGCCCAGGAGTCGCTCGTAGGTGGTCCCGTCGGCGCTCTCGATCGGGGAGAAGCCGCGGGCATCCGCCCAGCGAGCCACAGCTTCGTCATCGCAGCGGAGGCGAACCCGGCGGAAGTTCCCATCCGCGTGGGCGAGGATGACCTGCAGAAGCGCGGAGCCGACTCCGGAGCGGCGCATCTCCTCGAGGATGTAGAGGTGGCGGATCCGCCCCGCGGTCGAGCCCTGGGTCGAGCTCGGGTCGACGGAGATCCCGCCGAGCCCGATGAGTCGGTCTCCCACCCGCACCTCGAAGAATGCCTCCTCCGGTCGGGAGAAGTCGCTCTCTCCGGACTCCCAGTCCTCCACGAGGCCGGTGAGGTGGCCTCCCCCGGCGCCGGTGTCCTCCTGCCGCAGCAGCTCGATCCCGGCGGGAGGTGAGTCGATCCGTCCAATGGCGAGGAGTCTCTGAGGGGTCGGCATCGCTGGCTCCCTTGGCGGTCCGAAGAGGGGACCGACCCGGCGCCGGCCCTCTCTCTTCTTCGGCTCACCCCGCGTCCTGCTCTACCGGAACTTCCCGGACGCGGTCCCCGCCGCCTCAGCTCGCTCCCGCCGCCTCCTCTCCTCCTCCGCGAATCGGACCAGCTCATCGGGGATCGAAGGCCACTCCTGATCGGCGGCGCCCCACAGCCAGGGAGGCTCGGAGCGCAGCTCGGTGTCGAGGACCATCTCGAGCTCGAGGCGCGTCTGCTGGAGGACCGTCCCGTCCGGGCTCCAGAGGGTGGTCCGGACCCTGCCCCCCTCGTCCGCCTGGGTCTCCTGAACCAGATACCCGGTCTCGGGGTGCCAGACGCGCAGGCCTCCGACCTCGGCGACCCCGGGGCCCCGCCCCCGGGGCACGCGCTGCCAGCCGGGGCAGTGCACCCCATGAACCACCCGGATCACGGGGTGGATGTCCCAGCGCCAGTGCTCGAGCGCCCCGGGGCCGTAGGCCAGGGTGCCGACGGCGAGGAGCAGAAGGAGCACGGCTCCCAGAGTCAGGCCGGGTCGGGGACGGCGATCCGCCACGATCTCCTCCGGTGCGCTCATGACGATGGACCTCCAACGCTGGGGAAAGGCAGAGCTTACACGAAACCTAACTTCCTTCGCCGATTCATCTTGAGAGGGGGACCGCAATCGGCCGAGGGGATCCTCCCGCTTCCGGGATAGGTCGTTGCGCAGGCCCGATTGTCATGTTGTCATGTTAGTCGCTATGCGACCGTCGTGGCTGCGACGGTAGTTCTGGCTCGATAGTAACGACAAACGACTCGAGAAGATTATCGGCGCTCCCGATCGGGGGCGCGCGAGGTGGTTCCTCACTCACGCCGGAGTCCGGAGTGAAGGGGGGACGCCTGTCGATCTATGAAAGCGAGGCCCGCTGGTGTCCGTACACAGCATCTCCCTGTCCTCCCCTCTCTCCGGGCGTCGCGCGCGACGGCTCGGGGCGCTGAGCGTCTGCCTCCTCCTCCTCGGCGCCGTCGGCGCCTCCTCGATCCGGGCAGAGGAGAACGACAACACCGCCTGCACCCAGATCGCCGCGAGCGAGCACTTCGCGGTCGAGCTCATCGGGACGGAGTACCTCCCCGACGAGACGAGCGTCTGGAACTACGCGGTGACCTGGGACGGCATCGGGCCGGTGCTTGACCGCTTCATGCTGAAGCTCTGTCACGATGCGGATGTCGTCGAGGCGAGCCCGGCGGGGAGCTGGGTCGGCTACAGCGGCGAGATGGGACTCTACGGGATCAAGTGGAACACGAGCGGGATCACCTTCGAGCCCGGGATCCCGGTGCTCTTCAGCGTCACCCTCGACGATGCCTACCTGATGTCGAGGACGAAGGTCTCCCTCAAGGCGGGCGACTACCCGCAGCAGCTTCACATCTGCGGGCCGAGCAAGTACTGCACCGAGGTCGAGTTCCCCCCGCAGGACCTGATCTGCACCCTCGACCCCTGCACGTGCGAGACCTTCCTCAGCTGGACCAACATCGGCTACTACGACCTGATCAACATCCGGGTGGACGGGGTCCTCGTGCAGACCCTCCCCGGGAGCGCGACCTCGACCACGCTCACCGTCGGCACCGGTGCCCACCTCATCGAGGTGACCGGGGTCGAGGACGAGGACTACGACGGGGTGTACGACCACTGCGGCGAGTACAGCCCCCACTCGGGAGGCCGCTTCAGCGAGGATGACCCTGACGAGCCGGACTACGAGGACGATGAGGACGATGAGGACGACTACGAGGAGGGATGCGAGGATGACGAGGAGACCGATCCCGCCACCTGCATCGTCGTCTGCCCGGAGCTGACCCCAGCCTCCCCCTCCGCCCTCAGCTGCACCCCCGACCCGCTCACCTGCGCGGTCGACATCCAGTGGACGAACGAGCGTGTCTACACCGAGCTCGTCCTCTCCGTCGACGGCGTCCCCTACGCGACCCTCCCCGGGGATGCCACCTCCTTCACCCTGACGGAGGCGCTGGTCGGGTACCACTCCGTCTGCCTCAACGGAACCGACGACTGCGGGCTCCCGTTCCCCGAGGTCTGCTGCAGCTTCTCCTGCGACGACCCGATCCCGCCCCCGGTCAACGATCTCCAGTGCCTGATCATCGACCCGTGCGACTGCTCCTTCTCCGTCTCCTGGACGAACGGAGCCGCGGACTACGACGTGATCCGGATCTTCGTCGACGGAGAGCTGATCACGACGCTGCCGGGCAACGCCCGAAACGCGATCGTCTCCCCGACCGGTGGCCTCGACCCGATCCTCCTCCCCGGCGCGACCTCCAGCATCTGCATCGTGCCCGAGCGCAACGGCTACACCGGGGACCAGACCTGCTGCTCCCTCACCTGCGAGGAGATCCCGAACGGCGCCCCGATGGCGCTGAGCTGCGATGCGCCGCCCGCCCCGGAGTGCACCGCGGACATCTACTGGCTGAACAGCGGAGACTACTCGACCATCGAGATCCTCCTCGACGGGATGCTCTACGCGACCCTGCCCGGCACCAGCCAGTCCGCCAGCGTGGCGATCCCCGAGCTCGGACCCCATGAGATCTGCGTCCGCGCGACCACGATCTGCGACGAGCTGCTCCCCGATGTCTGCTGCACGGTCGAGTGCATCGGGCCGCCGGACCCGATCAACACGCTGATGTGCACCCTCGATGACATCTGCACCTGCGAGTTCTCCCTCACCTGGATGAACGGGAACACGGACTACGACACGATCCAGGTCCTCATCGATGGGGTCCTGCACGAGGAGCTCCCCGGCACCGCCACCAGCCTGCCCCTGAGCCTCTTCACCGAGGGCCCCGCGAACATCTGCCTGGTCCCGGAGCGCTACGGCCTCCTCGGTCAGGCGACCTGCTGCGTCGTCGACTGCCCGGGAATCCCGAACGACGCGGTCGAGGGGCTGACCTGCACGCCGGACCCCCTGACCTGCGTCTTCACCGCGAGCTGGAGCAACCCGGCCCCCTACACCCTGATCGAGGTGTCCCTCGACGGAGCGGTGATCGCGACCCTCCCCGGTGATGCGACCAGCTACGACTTCATGTCCCCGCTCACGGGTCCGCACCAGATCTGCGTGACCGCGACCACCATCTGCGGCGAGCTCTCCGCCCCCGCCTGCTGCGAGATCGACTGCACGATCCCGCCGCCCGACCCGGTCCTCGATCTCGTGTGCGGCGCGGTCGATCCGTGCACCTGCACGCTGGACCTCAGCTGGACCAACGCCGAGTCGAACTACGATTCGATCCAGATCCTCATCGACGGCGTGCTCGACCAGACCATCGCCGGCTCGGCGACGACCGCGGCGATCGCGCTGCCGAGTCCCGACGACTACTCGCTCTGCGTCATCCCGATCCGCAACGGCGTGTCCGGAACCGCGAGCTGCTGCTCGGCGACCTGCCCGGTCACCGACCCGATCCCGCCGACCGTCCTCGAGTGCATCGTCGATGCCGTCTCCTGCAACGCGACGATCAACTGGATGAACAACTCGCTCTACTCCCAGGTGGAGGTGCGGCTGAACGGCATCGTCGACCAGGTCGTCCCGGGCGCGAACGGGTCCGCGACGGTCCTGCTCACCTACCCGGGTGCGAACACCCTCTCGATCGTCGCCACCACCGTCTGCGGCGTGGTGACCGAGGAGGTCTCCTGCATCGTGTCCTGCCCGCAGCTCGAGCCCGACCCGGTCGGAAACCTCACCTGCACCCTGGCCGATGTCTGCACCTGCACCTACGACCTGAGCTGGACGAACGAGGGCCCCTGGGCGTACGACTCCATCCGCGTCAACATCGACGGCGTGCTCGTCCAGACCCTTCCGGGCAGCGCGACCATGACCTCGCTGTCGGTGGGGGCGCCGGGTGCCTACGAGATCTGCCTGATCCCGGTGGTGAACGCGGTGGACGGCGATCCCGCCTGCTGCGGCGTGGACTGCCCGGATGTCCCGCTCCTGGCTCCGAACGGCATCACCGCCACGGTCGGCGACCACCCGACCTGCGCGACCGCCCTCGAGTGGCAGAACAACTCCGACTACTCCCAGATCGTCGTCTCCATCGACGGGGCGCCCGTGGCGACCCTGCCCGGCACCTCGACCACCACCACGGTCAACCTGCCCGGCCCGGGGCTGCGGACGATCTGCCTCACCGCGACGACGATCTGCGGGGTCGAGCTGAGCCCGACCTGCATCGACGCGGAGTGCTTCTTCCCGCCCACGGCTCCGACCGCCGTCACCTGCACCCTCACCGATGTCTGCATGTGCCTCGGCACCGTCACCTGGATGAACACCGAGGCGGACTATGACGCGATCGAGGTCACCGTCGACGGGGTCCTCATCGCGACGCTCCCGGGGAACGCCGACAACGCCACCGTCATGCTGCCGCAGCCGGGGACCTCGAGCGTCTGCGTCACGGCGATCCGGAACGGGCTGAGCTCGGATGCGGCCTGCTGCTCGCTCGAGTGCGCGGGTCCGCCGCCGGTGACCGGTCCGGCCGCCGTGACCTGCTCGACGGGTCCCTGGCCGGGCTGCGAGACCACGGTCTCCTGGACGAACACCAGCCTCTACTCCCAGATCGTGGTGACCCTCGGCGGGGTCGTCATCGCGACCCTCCCCGGCGACGCGACGATGACGACGGTCGCCCTCTCCACTCCCGGACTGCAGGAGATCTGCCTGATCGCGACGACGATCTGCGGGGATGAGGCGGCTCCGAGCTGCTGCCCGGCGGAGTGCATCTTCCCGCCCGATCCGATCGGGGGTCTGAGCTGCCTGATCGACTCCGACCCCTGCTCCGGCTCCATCTCGTGGATGAACGGGAACACCGACTACGACTCCATCGAGGTCACTCTCGACGGGGCGGCGTACGCGACCCTCCCGGGTGGTGCCACCACCATCGAGTACGGGACGCTGGAGCCCGGACCTCACACCTTCTGCTTCACCGCGGTGCGGGCCGGCCTCGCCTCCGAGGAGCTCTGCTGCACCATCGACTGCCCGCTCCCGCCGCCGGCTCCGACCGGCGTCCAGTGCACGATCGACGACAGCTGCCTCTGTCTCGGGACGCTGAGCTGGATGAACGCCGCCGGTGACTACGACGCGATCGAGATCCGCTCGGACGGGATCCTGATCGACACCCTCCCCGGGTCGGCGACGAGCACGAGCGTGTCGATCGAGGTCGGGGCGAAGAACCTCTGCGTGACCGCGGTGCGGAACGCCCTCTCCTCGGCGGACGCCTGCTGCCTCCTCGAGTGCCCCGGGCCGCCGGCGCCCCAGGCCCCCTCCGGCCTGAGCTGCACGATCGTGAATGCGGACAGCTGCACCGTCGAGGTGACCTGGTTCAACCCCCAGACCTACTCCGGGCTCGAGGTCCTCGTGAACGGCGTCTCCTACGCGACCCTCGCCGGGGATGCGACCTCCGCGACGGTGAACCTGATGGACATGAGCGCGGACATCTGCGTGGTGGGCACGACCTCCTGCGGCGATGCCACCGACCCGGCCTGCTGCTCGGTCCAGTGCTTCAACCCGTTCAGGCGGGGTGACTGCAACCTCGACGGGTTCATCGACATCGCGGACGGGATCTTCGTGGTGCGGTTCCTCTTCAACGGCTTCGAGCCGTCGAGCTGCCTCGATGCCTGCAACTTCAACGACGACGCGCTCATCGACATCGCGGACACCATCTACGCCATGAGCTATATCTTCCTGGGAGGCACGCCGCCCCCCGCGCCCCTCACCGAGTGCGGGGTCGACGCCGTCAATCCGATCGGCTGCGACAACTTCCCCGAATGCGACCTATAGAACCGTGGATCGGGACCGGTCCACCGACCGGACTGAGCCATCCTTGAGCACGGCTCCGGAGCGATCCGGGGCCGTGCTTCGTTCATCCGGAGCCGCCTCCGAGGTCCTTTTCCTTGTCGAGTGGGCGCTCCCGGCGTAGCTTCGATCCGCGACAGACACGAAGGGAGTCGATCGTGAGACGACACGACATCCGCGCGAGCCGGAGCCCGCTCCGGCGCCTCCGCCCCGTCCTCCTCCTGCCCCTCGCCTTCGGAGTCGCCCTGACCCTCGCGACGGAGGATCCGGGGGGGCCGATCGCCTACTCCGGAGCCACGATCATCCCCGTCGACGGTCCACCGATCCCCAACGGCGTGATGGTGGTGAACGACGGGAGGATCACCGCGCTCGGGCCGGCGGAGACGACCCTGCTCCCCGCCGGTGGGACGGTGGTGGACCTCTCCGGTCGCACCCTCATCCCCGGACTCATCTGCACGCACAGCCATCTGGGGCGCGGGGGAGGCGGAGACTCCGCCGGACCGATCCAGCCGGAGGCGGACATCTTCGAGGCGGTGAACATCCGCAACGCCGGGTTCCGGCGCGCGGTCGCCGGGGGTCTGACGACGATCAACGTGATGCCCGGCTCGGGGCATCTGATCTCGGGGCAGACCACCTACCTGAAGCTCCGGGATGGCAACACCATCGACGACCTCGTCCTGCGCGACGCCGACGGACTGCGGCTCGGCGGGCTGAAGATGGCGAACGGGACGAACTCCCTCCGCGGCGCTCCCTTCCCCGGCACCCGCGCAAAGTCGGCGGCGCTCGTCCGCGCGAAGTACCTCGCGGCGCGAGAGTACGCCGAGAAGATCGCGCGCGCCGCCGGCGACCCGGAGAAGCTGCCGTCGCGCGATCTCTCCCTCGAGCCGCTCGTCGAGGCGATGGCGGGGAAGCGGGTGGTCCATCACCACACCCATCGGCACGACGACATCCTGACCGTGCTGCGACTGGCGAACGAGTTCGGGTTCCGGGTCGTGCTCCACCACGTGAGCGAGGCGTGGAAGGTCGCGGATGAGATCGCCGCGGCCGGAGCGGCCTGCTCGCTGATCCTCATCGACAGCCCGGGCGGGAAGCTGGAAGCCCGGGACATCGACTACCGCAACGGGGCGATCCTCGAGTCCCGGCGGGTCCCCGTGGCGTTCCACACCGACGACTGGATCACCGACAGCCGTCTCTTCCTCCGCATGGCGGCGCTCGCCGTCCGCGCCGGCATGACCCGGGAGGGCGCGCTGCGGGCGCTGACCCTCTCCGGCGCGGAGATGCTCGACCTCGAGGCGCGCACCGGCTCGCTGACGGTCGGCAAGGACGCGGACTTCGTCGTCCTCGATGGGGACCCCTTCAGCGTCTACACGAAGGTCCTCGCCACCTACGTCGAGGGACGGAAGGTCTTCGACCGATCGGTGCCCGAGGACCTCCTCTTCGCAGAAGGGGGCCGCGGGGCGGGGGATGACCAGACCTTCCAGGGATGCTGCATGGGAAGGCAGGGAGCGCGATGAGCCCCTTCGCCGCGAGAACCGGACGACTCCGGACCGTCCTCACCCTTCTCCTCCTGCTCGCGACCGGCGCCGCGGCCGGGCAGGGAACCCCAGCCGACGGACCGATGGCGGGGCTCCCCGATCGCGCCCCGGCGAAGGGCCTCGAGCAGCCCCTGAGCAGCGGTCAGCCGACCGTGATCCGGGCGGGGATCCTCCACACGCAGGCCCGCGATGCGACCGGCGCCTGGGCACCGCCGATCTCCGACGGGATCGTGGTGATCCGCGACCGTCGCATCGCGGCGGTCGGACCGGCGGGATCGGTCATCATCCCCGACGGCGCCCGGGTCATCGAGGCGCCGGTCGTCACGCCGGGCCTCATCGACGGGCGCTCCGTGGTCGGCCTCGCGGGATGGCTCAACTACGGTCATGACCAGGACCAGCTGGAGGACTCGGAGCCGATCCAGCCGGAGCTGCAGGCGACCGATGCCTTCAACGGGCGAGAGCCCCTCCTCGAGTGGATCCGGAGCTTCGGTGTCACGACCGCCCACACCGGGCATGCGCCCGGCAACCTCATCTCGGGTCAGACGATGATCGTGAAGACCCGGACCGGGGAGCTCGAGGATGCGGTCGTGACGCCGCTGTTCGCCATCGCGGCGACCCTCGGCGACGATGCGATGGAGAGCGACAGGAGTCCCGGCACGCGCGCGAAGCAGCTCGCGATGCTCCGGCAGGCCCTGCTCGATGCGCGGGAGCACGCGGACCAGCTTCGCCGCGCCGGAGACGACCCGGAGAAGCGCCCCGGCCGGGACCTTCGCAAGGAGGCGCTGGGCCGGGTCCTCAGCGGGGAGGTCCCCCTGCTCCTGAACTGCCACCGGTCGATCGACATCCAGAACGCGCTGCGTCTCTCCGACGAGTTCGGGTTCCGGCTGATCCTCGATGGCGCGGCCGAGGTCCTCGAACACGCGGACGAGGTCAAGGCCCGCGGGATCCCCGTGCTGGCGCACCCGCCGATGATGCGGGCGACCGGACAGGGAGAGAACGCCAGCATGACCACCGTGGCGAGACTGATCGCCGCCGGGATCCCGTGCGCGCTCCAGAGCGGCTATGAGGGGTATGTCCCGAAGACGCGGGTCGTGCTCCTCGAGGCGGCGATCGCCTGCGCCTACGGCGCCTCCTTCGCGGACGCGCTCGGGACGATCACCCTCTCCGCCGCGGAGATCCTCGGGATCTCCGCACGGGTCGGCTCGATCGAGGTCGGGAAGGACGCGGACATCGCCCTCTACGACGGCGACCCGTTCGAGTACACGAGCCACTGCATCGGGGTCCTCATCGAAGGTCAGGTCGTGAGCGCGATCGTCCGCTGAGCGGCGGACGGGGAGGAACCGATGGGCGAGAAGGTGAACCTGGTCGAGAAGCTCGGGATGTTCACCGAGCACTGGAGCCCGCGGGTCGTCGGCGAGCTCAACGGCCAGCATGTGAAGCTGGCGAAGCTCCTCGGGGAGTTCGACTGGCATCATCACGCCGATGAGGATGAGCTCTTCCTCGTCCTGAGCGGGCACCTCACCCTCCACCTCCGGGATCGAATCATCGAGCTGGGAGAGGGTGAGTTCTTCATCGTGCCGCGAGGCGTCGAGCACAAGCCGGTCGCGGAGGAGGAGACCCATGTCCTCCTGCTCGAGCCGACCTCCACCCTGAACACCGGCAATCTCCGCAACGAACGGACGATCGACGCTCCTCCGCGGATCTGAGCCTCAGCGATCGAGGAGTCGATCGATCGTCCGGAGCAGGTCCCACGACTCGTAGGGCTTCCGGAAGTAGGCGTTGGCTCCGGACGAGAGGGCCCGCTCGCGCAGGCCGGGCTTCTGGCTCGCCGTGAGCACGATGACCGGCGTCCCGGCCGTCGCCGGGCTCTCCCGGACCCGCTCCAGGACCGCGAAGCCGTCTCCGGCCGGCATGTTGATGTCGAGGATGAGGAGCTCCGGCGCGGAGGCGAGCGCTTGCCGGGTCGCATCGATGCCATCCTGCGCGGTCCTCACCTCGAAGCCGCAGCTCCTCAGCCGGATGCCGAGGCTCTGGCAGATCGCCGCATCGTCATCGACGAGGAGGATGCTCCCGGTCCGTCGCGGCGCGGTGGTTCCCGGGTGGATGGGCGAAGGCGGGTTCATGTCGTGAGCTCCTCTCGCGGAGCGGTGAGCTCCCTGGGGCGGGGAAGGGTGAACTGAACGCGGCAACCGCCGCTCGCAGGGCTCTCGAGGCGGATGCTTCCCCCGTGGAGCTCGACGAGGTCCCGACAGAGGCCGAGCCCGAGGCCCAGCCCCCCGCCATCGCTCCCCTGACGGTGTCGGAGAAAGAGCTCTTCCGGATCCGCCGTGCCGATCCCGGGGCCGTCATCACAGACGCTCACGATGAACTCCCGCGCCTCCGGAGAGTCATCGGGGCTCTCCTCGACCGAGATCGTCACCGTCCCCCCCGGCCGGGCGTGGCGCAGCGCGTTGTCGACGAGGTTGCTGAGGATCTGTCTCAGCCGGGCCGCATCCGCCTCGACGAGGAAGGGGGGCGCTTCATCCTCCCGCTCATCGGGATGAACCAGCTCCACCCCCCGCTTCCTCGCGAGGGGAGCCTCCGCCGCGATGAGGTCATCAATGACCCGACCGAGGTCGATCGGCTCGGCGCGCAGGGAGAGCTTCCCGGTGTCGAGGCGCGAGAGGTCGAGGAGATCCTCGGTGTAGCGCTTCAGTTGATCGCAACCGTCGAGACATCGATGGAGGAACTCCCGCTGGGTCTCGTTCACCGGACCCGCGATGCCATCGGCAATGAGAGAGACGAACTCGCGGACGGAGGTGAGAGGAGTGCGCAGCTCGTGGGAGAGGAGGTGGTGGAACGCCTGCAGCTCGCGGCGCTGACGCAGAAGGAGGGCGTTCTCCGACTCGAGGGCACGGGTCCGCTCTTGGGTGATCCGCCTCACCTCGACCCGCTCCGCGGTCCGGATGACCGTGCGGATGAGCCGCGGGAGATCGAGCTCCGCGTGGGGGATCACCTCCCACGCTCCCGCCTGGAGGATCGTGGAGAGCGCCTCCTCCTCCCGGTCGGGAGTGAGGACGATGCGGGGAGGGTCGTCGGACGCGCTCGCGTCGAGCCAGGCCGGGTCGGAGTTCCCGCAGAGGATCAGATCGCAGGCGGACGGGTCAGGAAGGGGATCGCTCGAGCGGCGTGGCTGGACGAGGGTGACGCACCAGTCGCTCGCCGAGTCCAGCAGGGACCGGACCTCCTCGTTGAGGAGGGGCTCCATGCACTCGAGGCCGATGCGGAGAGAGCGGGGCTCCATCGCGCGCTTCCCACGACACCAGATCGCCCACGGCGACCCCGGTCGACACCATCCAGCCCTCTCCCGGGCAGGACCGCGATGCGGACCTCCGCCCGATGAAGAGTACCCCGTGGAGCCGAATCCGGCATGCAGGACCGGCCGGGACCGGCTCAGGCGGGGACGAGGAGCCCGGGCGCGCGCACCGGAAGCGGGAGCTCGAAGCAGACACAGGTCCCCTCCCCGGGGGAGCTCCGCAGGGTGATCTCGCCACCGAGCGCCTCGACGAGGCCGCGGCAGATCGCCAGACCGAGCCCCGGGCCCGGGGTGAGGGTCGGATCCTCGGCGCCGCACTTCTGGAAGCGCTCGAACACCCGCTCCTGCTCGACCGGGTCGATGCCCTGCCCGTCGTCGCTGACGGTGCAGACGACGACGCCATCCTCTCCGGTTCGGGCATCGAGGACGATGCTCCCCTCCTCGGAGATCGATCGCAGGGCGTTGTCGACGAGATGGGTGAAGATCTGGGTCAGGCGGATCGCATCGGTGCGGACGACGAGGCCGCTGGGGATCGTGATGAGGTGGGCCTCCGACTGGAACGCGCGGCGACGGTGGATCGCGACCACCTGCTCGAGGAGCTCATCGAGGGAGCACCACTCGGAGCGCAGCTCGAGCTCTCCCACCTCGAGGCGCCGCAGGAGAGCCAGGTCCCGCCCGATGCGCCCGAGCTGGCGACAGCCCCCCGTCGCGATGCGCAGGAACTCCTGCGCCTCCTCGGAGATCGAGCCGACCTCCGCGTCATGGAGAGCCGCGATCGGCTCCCGCACCGCCTCGAGCGGACTCTCGAGCCCGCCCCCGAAGCTCTGGTGCAGTCTCTCGAGGCACGCCTCCAGCTGCCGTGTCCGGGCTCGGGCGACCTCGAGCGCCTCGCCGATCCGGTGCAGCTCCCAGCGGGCGGACGCGTCCTCGGTCGCCTTGAGGAGGGCGCTCAGGCCGATCGGCGTCCCCCCTTCCAGCTCCCGCACCTCGACCACCTCGCTCGCCCCGGCCAGGAGGAGCTCTCTGAGTCGGGGAGTGGGAAGCGGACCGTGGGAGAGGACCAGCAGGGCGATCTCCGGGTGGAGGGCGCGGGTCGCGCGCAGGAGCGCCTCACCGTCGGCATCGGCGGAGATGAGATGCAGGATCGGACCAACGACGGATGTCGGGCGGCGTGCGTCCGAGGCGACGGAGGCTCCCCCCTCGCGGACCGAGGGTCGAGAGACCCCGATCCGGCGGAGGTGCTCCTCCAGTCGCTCGATGGAGATCGCTCCATCGAGGCGGACGACGGCTCGCAGATGCGGGCTCGGCAAGAGTGAATTCCCCCCTCGGGACGCGCCCTCCCCTCGAGGACGCAGCTCCCCGCGGCGCCGTGGCGGGCGCGATCGAGGGCCAAGCAAGACTACCCCGCGCCGGGAGAGGCGGCATGCGACGAAATTCGTCGGTCCCCTCGCTCGGGCTCCCGGCGAATCACGGAAGGGTCGGCAGGAGGATCAGCCCCGCCTCTTCCAGCTCCCGCAGCACCCGGAGGCTCGTCTCCACCTCGATCGGAGCCCCGCCGCGAAGCACCGGGAGGGAGACGAGCGCCGGGGAGTGCGATCCCTGCAGGACGGAGATCGACGGTCCCCCCTCCTCGACGAGGATGTCGCCCTCGCGAAGCGGAGTGGCGTCGAGAGCGGCGCGGGCGGCGGCGTCTCCCGGGCGGACCAGCGAGAGTCGCAACGCCTCGACCGGACGGGGGTCGAAGGTCACCTCCGTGTCGGCCGGCACCGTCACCGGGTGCCATCCTCGCTCGCCGCGGAGAGCGTAGCTCCCCGGGGGGAGACCATGGAAGAAGAGCACCATTCCCCGGATCTCGCTGGCGAACTGCAGGCGATCGAGCGGAGGATGCTCCAGGGAGAGGAGAGTGAGGCCTCTCCCTCGATCCTCCGGAGACCAGCGCACCGCGAGGGAGTGGCGGACCGGGATCCGGATGCGGAGCTCATTGAGACCGGGGCGCAGGACGGCGCGCATCGGCGGAGCCCAACGCTCCCCCACATCGAAGC
>JAFMMO010000307.1 GCA_017859655.1 Pseudomonadota bacterium
GGGCGAGCTCGGTCCACGAGTTCGCGCTCGGTCCGGACCCGGGGGCGAGGCGCAGGGTGTCCGCCCAGCGGTGAAGGATCATGGTGGTGAGGGGAGCATCCGGCTCGGCGGAGACGGCTTCCCACCACTCGTCCCGCAGAGCGGTGAGGTCGCCGGCGCACTCGGCGGGGGAGCCGACCGCGGCCCCGAGGTCGGGACTCCCTGCGTCCTGCTCGGGGAGGGGCTGCGAGGTGGAGCCGTGGGCGGTCGGGAGCATCACGAAGCCGATGAAAAGGGCGAGCAGAGCGCCGCGTCGCCCGCGGTGGAGGGGGTGCGCCGGCATCAGTTCACCTCCGTTCCGGGCTCGAGGACGATCCGTTCCTCGAGCTTCGTCTCGACCGTGTCGACGACCTGCTTGAAGCGCTCGTAGGCCTCGGGGGTCACGCGGGGGGTCACGATCCGATACTCCCTCTCGACGACGATCCGCCCCTCCTCCCGCGAGAAGCGGAAGTCGCAGCGAATCTCGTCCTCGGCGAGCGAGATCGGCTCGGGGAGGGAGGCGACGCGGTAGCCTTCGGGCAGGGTGATCTCGATCCGGAGGGACCCGCCCCGGGGGTTGCCCACCAGGAGATCCTGCTCCCGGGTCGGCTCGCTGGCGCTGTTTCCGACCCCGTCGAGGGTCTCGAGGATGTCCCGGATCGGGGGAAGCTCGACCGCACCGCGACCGAGGTCGGCGTAGCGCGGGACCTCGAGGGTCAGCTCGATCGTCGGGTCGGTGGTCAGGTCATCGAGGTCACTCGTCCTCACCTCGCGGACCTCGAGGCCGGGGAACCGGCCGGAGAGCATCCGCTCGATCATCTCCGCCCGCTTCGACTCCACCTCGAAGCTGTCGCGGACCATCGTCCCGTAGCCGCCGGTGAAGGTGCTGCGCTGCTCGATCGCGGCGGAGCCATCGTCGCGGATCGACACGGTCGAGCTCTCGACGACGGCGAGCTCGTCCGGGGAGTTCCAGGGGATCCGGTGACGCTCCGCCCCGTCGTCACGGACCACGACGATCTCGGCTCCGCGGTCCATCTCGGGGAGCTGGCGGACGCCGTGGTCCTCGGCGGTCCCGTCGATGAAGAGGCCGCCATCGACGCCGGGGACGTAGGCGATGCAGTGATTGAAGTGGGAGACGAGGGGGAGGGAGAGATCCTCTTTCGGTCGCTGGCGCGTGCCGTTGATCAGGACCGGCCAGGCCTCGATCCCGACCTCATCGAGCATGGTGCAGATGAGGGTCGCCTTGTCCTTGCAGTCGCCGAACCGCCTCGTGAAGATCGTGTTCGCGTTGTAGGGCAGGAACCCGTGCACGCCGAACTCCCAGGCGATGTAGCGCACCTCGTTCGCCACGAACTCGTAGATGACCCGCACCTTCTCGAGGTCGCTCGTCGCGCCGGCCACCAGCTCGCTCACCTTCTCCCGGATCTCGGGGCTCGACTCGAACTGCTTGCGGATGAGGTAGTGGTACCACCGCGCGAACTCGTCCCAGGTCTCGTAGGTCGAGATCTCCACCCGGGGGACGAGTTCCTCGATGGGGGGGCCCGCCGGCTCCGGCTCGATCTTCGCGATCCCGGGGGTATCCCAGCGCCAGGTGGTGCGCCCGTCGAGCCGCGTCGTCTCGGGTGCATCGAGGTCGTGGGTGAGGTGGTGGAGGTCACGATCCTCCGGGAAGCGCACGGTGTAGACGGTCCGCTCCCGCGGGAGGAACCCGCCGAAGAGGATCTCCTCCCCGAAGTAGTCGCCGAAGAAGGACTGCCTCAGGTCCTCCTTCAGGTACTCGATCTCCACGACATCTCCGACGCGGAGCGGCGGGAGGTCGACGAAGGCGCGCGACCAGACCGGGTACTCTCCCTCCCGCTTCTGCGGCTCGCGGTTGCGGATCCGGGCATCCGCGAAGCCGCCGTCCCGGTGGTGGACCCGCGCCTTGAGGACGCGGACCCACTGCTCGCCCTGGGCGTAGGGGACCACCTGGAAGTCGAGCTGCCGGATCCCCGCATCGGTGAGCACCTGAAGGACACGCTGGACGTAGCGGATCGCGGTCCCGTCCTTCTGGACATCGCTCACCCGGTTGTCGAGGAGGATCCGATAGGGCTCCTTGTCCTCGGGGCTCTCCTCCAGCGCCGCCGCGATGCGCTCGGCGACCTCGATCCGAAACTCTCCGTCGATCCCCGGGGCGCTCGTCTCCAGGTACTCGATCAGGCTGCGGAGCTTCGGCTGGTTCGGGTCCAGGGCGAGGGCCTCCCCCCAGGACTCGAGGGCCTCGGCGTCCAGACCGAGCTGACGCAGGAGATGGCCCCGCTCCTCGTGGAGGCCTTCGTCCTGGGGCGCCACGAGCAGCGCCCGGTCGATGGCCGCGAGCGCCGCCTCGGTGCGGTCCACCGACCGCTCGAAGGCCGCGAGGCGGCGCCAAGTCCCCACACTCTGCGGTCGGGCCGCGACCTGCTTCAGCAGGATCCCGCGGGCGGTTTCGAGGTCGCCCTCGCGGAGGGCCCGCTCCCGTCGCAGGCGGAGGAGGGAGGGGTCCATCGGCGAGAGGCGCAGGCCCTGATCGAGGAGCGCGTTCGCCTCCTCCAACAGCCCCTTGCTCCTCAGCTCCTCGAGTCGGCGTGTCCGCACCGGGAGGAGGAGCTCCTCCTCGAGGCGCGCCTCGAGGGCCCGCTGCCACCGCAGGGAGAGGGCCCGACCGAGACGCGCGCCCTCGATCCTCCGGGCGAGCTCCAGCGCCGCCGGAGCCGGGACCTCCCGCTCGAGGGCGGGGAGAAGCAGCTCGCTCGCCCGCGTGCGGTTCTGGAATCGGTCGAGCGCGTACTCCGCCAGCTCGAAGCGCGCCCGGTCAAAGTCGG
>JAFMMO010000097.1 GCA_017859655.1 Pseudomonadota bacterium
TGCGCGCTTCTCCGGGTCCATGGCCCCCGCTTCGGACCGGCTCGCCGTCACGGTCTTCGGCGGGAGCGACGCGAGCCCCCCCGACGGCCGCCGCCGGTGGAGGATCGGGAGGCACCCTCCGGACGGTCGCCGCCGCGCTCGGGAGAGGCGGCCGCCTCCCGTCGCCGATCGATGGTGCCGGCGCTTCGTCCGGTCGACGACGGGGCGGAGGCATCGAGGCTCGCGATCTCCGCCTCGGTCAACGGCCGCCACTCTCCCCGCGGAAGGTCGCCGAGCTGGACCTCCCCGATCGAGAGGCGCTTCAGGTAGACGACGGTCATGCCGATCGCCTCGAACATCCGGCGGATCTGCCGCTTCATCCCCTCCGCGATCCGGATCCGCAGCGACGCGCGCCCTCCGGCGGTGCGCAGGTCGAGGAGCTCCGCCGGAGAGGTCTCCCGATCGAGATCCGGCAGGTAGATGCCCCTCCTCAGCCGGTCAAGCTCGGAGCGCGAAGGCTCCCGATCGAGCTCGACGTAGTACTCCTTCACGCACTCGTAGCGCGGATGAGTGATGCGGTGCTGGAGGTCTCCGTCATTGGTCAGGATCAGGAGCCCCTCGGTCTCGAGATCGAGGCGACCCGCGGGGAGAACTCCCGTCGCCGCGATGCGACGGGGGAGGAGATCCATGATCGTGAGGCGCTCATGGGTGTCGTGGGTGCTCGTGATGAAGCCGGCGGGCTTGTGGAGGGCGATGACCTCGCGGCGGTGGGGGAGGATGCGCTCATCGTGGATGAACACCGAGTCGTGCTCGGGGTCGATCTTCCAGCCGAGCTCCCGAACGACCGTGTCGCCGACCCGGACCAGTCCGGCCTCGATGAGAAGCTCCGCCTTTCGGCGCGAGCAGTACCCGCAATTCGCGATGTACTTCTGCAGCCGTTCCTTCGCCACCGTGCCTCCGGTCGCAAGAGAGGGTCTCGGGATCCCGGTCGCCCCGGAGGTCGGCTCATCCGTCGACCGCGGTCACCCGGCGGCAGCGAGACCGTTGGTGAGGGCGGTGACCCATCAGTTCGCGGCGCGGGCCTTCTCGGCGTACTCCGCGCCGCAGGTCTCCTCGATCTGCAGCAGGATGTCCGCGATGTCGTCATCCGCTCCGTCCGCCCTCGCGGCCTTCAGGTCCGGGAGGAGCTCGGAGTAGCGGGTGGCACAGGCGTCGCGGAGGAGCTGGAGAGTCTCGTCGACGCTCGTCTGGATCTCCGGGGGGAGTGTCCCGCCGAGCTCCTCGACCTCCTTCTCCACCCGTCGGACTCCGAGCGCCGGGCGCCCATCGCCGACATGGGAGAGGGCATCGTCCTTCGCCGCCTTGACCCGCAGCGCCATCGACTCCAGCTCCTGCGCGCTCCACGTGGGAGCGGCGGCGGCCGGCTGGGCCGCGGCCGCGGCGGTCGCGGCGCCGGTTGCGGCCGACCCCGAGCCCGCTCCGGCCTCCGGGGCGGCCTGCTCGTTGGTGGAGGCCGGGGCGCCCGCGGTCCGTCGTGCGGCCTTCTTCTGGTAGGTGAAGACAAGCCCGATGAGGATCACCAGCGTCAGCACGCCCGCGCCGATGTACAGGGCCTGCTGGGTGCCCGTGACCTTCACGCCCCGGGGGGCGGCGGAGCGGCGCCGCACCGGTTGCGCAGGGGGCGCGCTCGATCCACCGCCCCGGGCACGGACCGGCACCCGCTTCCGGGTGTTGTCGACATGCCCCTCGGCCCGACGCGCGATCGCGTTGCGGATCACCGTGGCGTGCTCGGGGGAGACGATGCCCTCGGAGACGAGCCACGCCCCGATCCCCTCGCGAGCACCGCCCTCGGTCCGGTAGCGAAGCAGCTGCTCCCGCGCATCCTGCTGCGTGAGCAGCCCTTGACGAATGGCGAGCTTGAGGAAGAGTTCATCTCTGGATTGCGTCATGGCTCGGATCGTAGGTGGCCCCGGCGAGGGGGTCAAGCGGGGGGCGGGGGCCGCCGCCCCGACCCCCCGCGAGCGGCGCGGTGGGGGTCTCCCTGCCTCGGGATCCGGACCCTTCCCGCCCCGGATCCCTTATCCTCCGGGGCCACGGACTTCGCCTCCTCCTTCACCCCTCGAGAGGTTCCATGTCGGAGCACCAGATCTACCGCGTCGTGGTCGGCACGGCGGGCCACATCGATCACGGCAAGTCGTCGGTGGTCCGTCGGCTGACCGGCGTCGACCCGGATCGGCTGCCGGAGGAGAAGAACCGCGGTCTCACCATCGACCTCGGCTTCGCCCCGATGAAGCTCGGGAGCGGGGAGACCGTGGGGATCATCGATGTCCCGGGACACGAGCGGTTCATCAAGAACATGGTCGCGGGCGCGAGCGGCATCGACCTGGTCGTCCTCATCGTCGCGGCGGATGACTCCGTGATGCCACAGACGCGCGAGCACCTGGAGATCATGAGCATCCTCCAGGTCCGGCGAGGCCTGATCGTGATCAACAAGATCGACCTGGTGGATGAGGAGCTGGTCGAGCTGGTCGAGGAGGAGGTGCGGGAGACGGTCGAGGGGACCTTCCTCGACGGGGCGCCGATCTTCCGTCTCTCGGCCGTCACCGGCGAGGGCTTCGAGGAGTTCCGGGGCGCCCTGGAGGAGGCGATCCACGAGGTCCCTCCCCGCGATGAGACCGGGCTGTTCCGGATGCCGATCCAGAGGGTCTTCTCCGCCAAGGGCCACGGCACGGTCGTGACCGGCATCCCGATGTCGGGGGGGGTCTCCGCCGGAGACCAGCTCGAGGTCCTCCCCCTCGGCCGCGTCGGGAGGGTCCGCGGGCTGCAGGCGTACAAGGTCCCCGTGGAGCGTGCCCACGCGGGGCACTCCGCGGCGATCAACCTCTCCGATGTCGACTTCCACGCTGTCCACCGGGGGATGGTCGCGGCGACCCCGGGGTACTTCCGCTCGGCGTCGATGGTCGAAGCCCGGCTCCGGGCGCTCGCCTCCCTCCCGATCGAGCTCTACCACCAGATGCCGGTGCGCTTCCACTGCGGGACCGCCGAGGTGGTCGGCCGGATGTTCCTGCTCGACCGGAAGAAGGTCGCGCCCGGAGAGGAGGCCTACGCCCAGTTCCGGCTGGCAGAGCCGATCGTCGTGGCCCCGGGGGATCGCTATGTCGTCCGCCAGGAGTCCCCGATGCTCACCCTCGGCGGCGGAGAGGTCCTCGACCGCTCGACCTGGCGACTGAAGATGGGCAAGGAGCACGTGATCGCCTCTCTCGACCGGAAGGAGAAGGCGCTCGGCAGCCAGCCGGACTTCGTGGCGAGCGTGATCGACGAGGCGCCCTTCGCGCTCGTGGATGTGAAGGAGCTCTCCCGCCGCATCGCGATCCCGGAGTCCGAGCTGCGCCCGATCCTCGCATCCCTCGAGGAGCAGGGCGCGATCGTCGCGGCGACCGGGGGGCCCTGGTTCCCCGCGGAGGGGCTGGAGCGGGCCCGTCGCCGGGTTCTCGCCGCCATCGACGGCTGCTACCGGAGGAACCCCTACCGGGTCCATGTCTCCAAGCTCGAGGTCCGCGATGAGTGCCGTCTCGAAGGAGAGTACTACGAGGCCCTCCTCTCCTTCCTGGGAGAGGCCGGGGTGATCGAGAACCTGCGTGGAGGTCGTCTCGGGCTCCCCGGTCGGGAGGTCTCCCTCGAAGGGGAGGATCGGAGGGCCTACGACCTGCTGCTCGAGAGCTACCGCAGCGAGCTCTTCACGCCTCCCCGCCTCGACGAGCTGGCGGAGTCCCGATCGATCGCGCTCGAGGTCCTCGAGCGGGTGGCGGCGCTCCTCGTGGATCAGGGCACCTGGGTCCGCCTGACCCCGGAGGTCGTCGTCGACTCGGAGGCGGTGGAGACCGCAGTGGTCCGTCTCAAGGAGCACTTCGAGGCGCATGGCCCCTTCGGCGCGAGCGAAGCGAAGGACCTCCTCGGGACGACGAGGAAGTTCGCGATCCCCCTGCTCGAGTATCTGGACTCCCGCAAGCGGACGCGCCGCGTCGGCGACAAGAGGGAGATGATCGACTAGCTCACCTCCGGGATGAAGAAGAGGCCGCCGGTCCCCTGGACCGGCGGCCTCTTCGTGGCAGGACTGTCAGCCGGGCCTAGGGGCAGCCGGAGCCGAGGCAGTCGAGACCGTCGCTCGTCAGGTCCGCCGCGCAGGATCCGCTGCCCGACGGGGAGGCGCCCCCGCTGAAGAGGGCGTGGAGGATCACGAGCGGGTCGGAGATGTCGAGCGCTCCGTCGTCGTTCGAGTCGATCGAGTCGAGACAGAGGTGCGCGTCGCCGTTGAAGACGACGGCGAGGCTGATCATGGCGTCGCCGATGTCGAGCTTCCCGTCGAAGTTGCAATCGCCGCGCTCGAAGGTCGTCGGACCCTGCGCCTGGGCACAGGCGATCTCGACCGGATCACCGCAGATCGTCACTCCTGCCACACAGACGCTGAACGCGCCGCTCCCCGGGAGGGAGATGAGCGTGCTCGTGGCCGCGCCGTTGAGGCTCGCGGCGGAGACCCCGTCGACGAGGACCTCGATGGAGGCGAGGAGGGTCGAGTTGGTCCAGCTGACCTGAGCCGTCAGGCTCGCGGGGTCGATGTCGATCATCAGGCCCGTGGCGGCGTCAACGCCGACCAGCGGAGCCTCGAGCAGCGAGCAGGCGGGATCGCTCTGCAGACCCGAGATCGTGCCGCGCAGGCAGAGCTCCGCGGTTTCGCTCGAGATCGAGAGGCTGTGCGCGGTGGCGTTGCCGGGAACGGTCGCGATCTCGACGCCGTCCAGAAGAACGGAGATCGACTCGTAGGCGGCACCGTTCGACCAGGTCAGCAGCATGCTGCGGGTGCACGGATCGATGAGAGTCGAGGAGAGGTCGGTGATCGTCGACGGCGTGATCGAGGTCGAGCAGGCGCTGCTCGGAATCGCCTCGCCGCAGATCGTGGTCCCCAGCACCTGAAGGTCATGGAGTCCGTAGCCGACCGGGATCGAGGCGGTGGTGGCGGTCCCCGGCAGGGTCGCGACCGAGGCGCCGTCGAGGAGAATCTCGAGGGAGGAGTACTCGCTCGTGTTCATCCACGTCAGCGAGGCGGTCTGCGTCGCGGAGTCCGTCGTGCAGCTCAGCACGCCGATCGGCGAGGGCGCGATCTCCGGCATGGTGTAGGAGCCGCAGCTGGACTCCGAGGCGAGGCCGCCGGCGAGGGCCTGCACGCAGACGCTGCCGGTTCCGCCCGGAACCATGATCGTGGAGACCTGGGTGTCACCCGCCACGGTGGCGACGGTGGCGCCGTTCGCGACGATCGAGATTGCCTCGTAGGCCTGCGAGTTGACCCAGCTCACCTCGAGCATGCCGAGGCAGGGATCGAGGGCCACCGTCGCGACCCCGGTGACGCCGGCGGGCGCCACGCTGGAGAGGCAGGCGGTCGGTACGGAGGCGTTCTCGCCTACCATGCAGATCAGGCGGTACTCATGCACGCCCACGCCGCACTCGGTGTCGACGAAGGAGGTCGCGGTGGAGTCGAGCTCCGCGACGATCGCTCCGTTCCGGGTGAGCTTGATCATGTCATAGCCGGAGATCTGCGGGGGGGTCGACCAGGTCAGCGAGGTTGAGGCGCCGTCGTTGGTGCAGTTCAGGTTCGTGACCCCGAACGGCGCGACATAGCCGCTGCAGCTGACCGCGGTGGAGGGCAGGTCGGCGTTGACCGCCATGACCGAGTACTCGTAGTTGCCCGGCGGGACGCCCATGTCCTCGAACCACGTCTGCGCGGGATCGAGGGCCTGGACGAGCTGTCCATCCCGGTAGACCTCGACGGCGAGGTAGTCATCGCCACCCCTGGTCCAGGAGAGGTGGACGCCCGCTTCGGTCGCGGTGCAGGCGAGATCGGCGCAGGGGGCGGCCGGGACGCGCACGTAGGGCGTGACCCGGAAGATTCCCCAGGCTCCTCCGGAGTAGTCGAAGTTGTTCGCGGCGCGGTAGATGTAGTCTCCCGAGGCGCGCGCGGGCCCGCCCGCCATCAACAGCATGTTGTCGTGGGTTCCGGAGGTGATGTTGCCCTGAGTGCCGATCCAGCGCGAGGTCGGGTTCTCTCCGCAGCTGCCGGAGTTGCCGGTCCAGGGCTGCTGCTGCCAGAGGTGCCCGGAGATGGTGAAGCTGTTCGGCTCGGCGACCTGACCGGCCGCCTGCGCGAGGCGGACCATCACCCGGGTTCCGGCCTCGACCTCGAGGATCGGAGTCTCGGGATCGCCGCACGGGAGGCCCCCGCAGCCGGCGAGGTTCGCCAGCGAGCTGAGGACATTCGTCTGATCGATGCTGCGCATCTGGACCCAGGGCGTCTCGGAGAGGACACCGAGTCGGGCCCAGAGCGGTTCGGTCTTGTAGTTGAAGCCCTGGAAGTTGCCCTGCGTGGCAGGGCTCATCATGCTTCCGAACCGGCTGGTCTGGGGCATGTCGTCCATCCACTGGAGAACGAACTCGCGGTACAGGAGGTCTCCGTTGGCATCGTAGATGTCCGCCTCGAAGCGGCGAGACTCCTCGCCGGTGTCCGGGTCGATCCACGAGCTGCCAGCCGGCTCGACGACGCAGACGCCGTAGAGTCCGTGCTTGTAGTGACCTTCCGGGTCACCGTAGCTCTTCAGGTTGCAGACCCCGTACTCCATCGGAGTCCAGGTCGTGTTCCCCTGGGTGTCTCCGGTGACGGTCCCGGCGTACCAGGCGTACTGGCGGATCTCGCCCGGTCCGACGGTCGTGTCGATGTTGGCCCCCATGGCGGCGCCGTCCGAGACGCCCATGTCGTAGCTCAGCATCTGCGGGTTCAGACTGATCCGGCTGGAGCCGGTTCCGGCTCCGAACGCGAGGGGCATCTGTCCGGGCAGCATGTTGCGGAGGGTCACCTCGATGCAGTCGCCGGAGTTGACGCGGAGGACCAGAGGCTCGATCTCGCGGGTGCCGGCCGCGATGGCCGCCGCCTCGTCCGCGTGAATGAAGACGAGCGCGTTGGGGTCGCTCATGGCGAAGCGATCGCTGATCGAGAGGCCCTGGCCGTTGTTGGCGGGTCCGAGGAGGTCCGCCACGCGCCAGGCTTCGAGGTCGAAGGACCGGATCGGCGGCGTGCCGGGGCCGGTCGGACAGACGCCGAAGCGGAGCGGATGCTGCGGACGGGCCGCGTAGTCCTCGTTCCCGGGGAGCGTGGCGAGGCCCTCGACCGGAGCGGAGTGCGCCCGGAGGAGCCCCCACGCTCCGCCGCGGAGACCGGAGACATCGGCCTGCCCGACGAAGTAGTCGGTGGCGCCGCCCGGGACGGTGGTGTGTTTCATCCCGTCACCGAGGCGGAAGTAGGCCTCGAATTTCTCGGAGATCCCGTATTGCTGCATGTTCGTGTAGCCGGAGTCCGGGTTGCTCGGCTCCTGCAGCCATCTCGTGCCGTGGACCATGAAGGAGTGCTGTCCCTCCTGAGCTCCATGGGCGAGGGCCAGCTGCACGCGGTCTCCCGTGTACGCCTGACCGACGAAGGTGAACGGGTCTCCGTTGCCCGGCGAGGAGAACGGGTAGGCCGCCGCGTTGCTCATGGCGTGGCCGATCGGCTCCGCGCGGTAGTTGATGACCTCGCTGCCGCCGCCGGTCGAGATCACCTCGGGGTTGTTGACTCCGCCCGGAGCCTTCACCGGCAGGTTGGCGAGGTCGTAGGTCGGCATGAAGTCGCCCGTCTCGAAGACGAACTCCCGATAGGATCCGGCTCCGTTGAAGCCCGTGATGATGTTCGCGGCCCAGTGCGTCGGTCCGCCATCCGCGCGGGTTCCGAGCGGGGTCACTCCATCGGGCATGAACCAGATCGAGTCGGTCGGCTCGACCACGAGCAGGGCGTAGAGCCCGTGCTGCTGGTGGGAGGAGGGGCCGAAGTGATCGTGCGTGAAGACGGAGCGGATCGTCCGGTCTTCGCCCGAGTTGTTGACGCAGGGATCCACCCACCAGCGCTGAACGGTGGTCTGCGCGCCGAGCCAGTCCCCGTTGGGGCCCGACCCGAAGTACGGGTGCGCCTCGGCGGTGAGGATGTTGGCGGGAGTGCCGTCGGCGGCGAGCCCATCCCCGTCCGGATCGACGAAGGCGTTGTGCGCGTGGATCCGCTCGCGGACCTCCTCCGGGGAGAAGGTGCCGTCCTCGTAGTTCCAGCCGTTGCCGGCGCCGTCCGAGGAGGTCACGTCGAACTTCACCAGGTGGATGTGCTGACCGATGATGTCGGTCGGAGTGAAGATCTGGTAGTCGTCCAGGTTGAGGTTTCCGGGCATCAGGTTCGTCGCGCGGAAGGTCACGCAGTCACCGGAGTTCGCTCGGAAGAACAGGGGCTGGGGCGTGCGGGTGCCGTCCAGGGTCGAGAAGACATCCTGATTCAGGACGGCGACGCGGGCCTGGCGATCGTGCCACCCGTACTCGTTGATCGTCATGTCGAACTGGACATAGGCCGCATCGTAGCTGCGGTGGGTGGTCCAGCGGATCGTGCCGTTGCCGTCGACGAAGAGGGGCGGGCAGGGATCGGCGAACGGCGCACCCGGCTGCGGGGCGAGGCCGTTGACGAGGAAGTAGCCGGGGTTCCCGCTCGAGTCGAAGCTCGGATAGCCGATCGCGGGCCAGCCGTGGTCGGTGTCGATCGCGAGGGCATCCCCGAGGTTCGAATCCGGGTTGTACGCCCCGGCGTGGTAGTCCATCGCCTTCTTCTCCAGAGAGGTCCCGTCCTGAGGCAGGAACTCGAACTCCGCGGTGTCGAGGCGACGGGCGAAGTAGAGGAGATAGGGGTTGGTGTTGTTGCTGCTCACGCGCTGGAAGACCGGATCGGACTGGTAGTGGGCCGAGATCGCGGCCGGACCGTCGGTGACGGTCGAGCTCAGGATGTGTCCCCGCGGGAGCCCCCCATCATGCTCCATGTCGAGAGGCGGCTGCGGAGCCCGGTGACCGGCGTTGCCCGCGATGTAGAAGGGGTATCCGGGCATGTCGGCGGAGGGCTTCGGCGGCATGATCCTTCCGGGGAGGGGAATGACCGCGAGGTTCGGCGTCCCGCCCGTGAGCTCGTAGTCCGGGAGGTTCCGGTCGAGGCTGCCGTCCTCGAAGACATCGTGCGCCCGCCAGAGGGCCCACATGCCCTGGGCGAAGTGCGGGTAGAGGTGGCAGTGATAGATCGAGTCGCCGGGAGTCAGGTTCCGGTTTCCACCTCCGCCGTAGTTGATGTCGTAGGAGAAGCTCGCGCCCGGTCCGATCGACTGGGAGTCGAGGTAGGTGGAGTTCTCATCCTTGTCCGAGTAGAGCCACTGGTGCGCGTGGAGGTGGAAGACGTGGGTCTCCGCACCGACGTGCAGGTTCTCGATGCGGACGGGATCGCCGATGTAGCTGCGATTCACGTTCGAAGGATCGCTGCGGTAGGTCACGTCGAAGGGCACCCCGGTGATCGGATCCCGCTTGACGGGCATCGCCGGGTCGCCGTTGACCCAGGACTCGAGGAAGAACTCCTCGAACTTGCACTCGCCGCAGTCCTTGCCGGGACCCTCACCGTTGCGCACGGCGATGACCTCGGCACCCATGCCGGCGGACCCGTAGTTGATGGCGAACCCGTCGCGGACTCCGTGGAAGATCGGGTCGGCGACCAGCTCCGGGTAGGCCTGGCGGATCGCGATCTCGTCGTGGAAGACGACCACGAACTCGCGATAGGACCCGCCGCACTCGACCGAGGTCGGCATGCCGTCGCAGTTCATCCCCTGCAGGTCGGTGATGATCGCGGTCAGGTCGGAGTGGACGATCTCGTTGTTGGCGTCGAGGATCGAGAGGACCGGGAGCCCGTCGAGGTCGAGCGCGTTGTAGTCGATGATCGGCGTCCCGTTCGGATTGAGCCCGATCGTCGCCATGTTCATGTCGTTGTCGCTGACCTGAGAGCGGTACCAGCTCGATCCCGCGGGCTCGACGACGACCGCGCCGAAGAGACCATGCGCCTTCGATCCGCCGTCTCCCTCACCCCCGGTGGTGGAGACGAGGCTGTCGACATGGAAGGAGCCGCGAGCGCTGGCGAAGTAGGTGTAGGTCGCGCTCTGGCCCGGCGCGAGCGGCGCATCGCCGTTCCGACCGAGCCCCGCGCCGTTCATGGCCCCTTGCGCGAGAGCCAGGCCGGTCACGTTGAAGCTGAGATTCCGGGTCCCCACGTTGTTGGTGAGGGTCGAATCGAGCAGGTTCGTGACGGTCACCTCGAGGCAGTCCCCCTCGTTCACTCGCAGGACGAGCGGTCGGGGGCGCAGGTCCGAGCGGATCTTCGCGTTTCCGGGCTGGACCTCGGTCCCGACTTCGGGAACGACGTTCCGCGCGAGCGCGAAGACCATGCCGTTCGGATCGAAGGCACCGAATCGGTTGTAGTAGAGCGATTGATCCAGAGCGACCACGTTCGCCGTCACCGTGTTGGTGCAGGGCAGCGGGTAGTACTCGGGGTCGGGGCCATGGTCCTGGGCAAGGATGGCCGGAGCGAACGCAAGTGCGAAGAGTGCGCATAGGACGACCCTCATGGGTGGTCCTCCCTTCCACGTCGGGATAGTCGGAGACCTAGGTGCCCGTCAATCGACGGGGACTCCATATGTTTCAAAAGTCGGACGAGGAGGAAGGAGGCCGAATCCGGCGCCCCTGCGAGGATCCCGGGGTCCCCCGGGCTCCACACACCTCCCTGCCAGAGCCTCCGGATAAGGTGGAGGCCTTCGGCGGAGCGAACCGAATACCGACTCGCCCCGAGCCGTGAACCGATGACCCCATATCACCGATGCACGAAGCTACACCGCGATCCTATCCCTCCGGGAGTGGCGTGCAACTGCAACTCACCGAAGCCGACGGGTGCTGATACGAATGTCAGTTCAATGACATCAGTGATGTCGTGAAGCCCTGCTCCCCTCGTCTGCTTCGTCCGCCATAGGTGCGCTGCGGAGAGGGACGGCAGACACCGGAGTCAGCTCTCGAAGGTGAGGGCGATGGGAGAGCATCGAATTCGAGGGGACGGCTCCGCCTCAGGAGGAGGAGTCCGGACGGAGCTCGACTCGGACGCGGTCATCGAGGATGCGGAGGTAGGCCCCGTAGGCGCCTCGACCATTGCGGACCTCCACGACCAGGCGGTTCCAGCCTGCGTGAAGCGGCAGCCTGAGCAGGTGTGCGTCCGGCTTCGCGGCCTGCGTGCCGTCATGACGGAAGAGCTCCACACCGTCGAGGAAGACTCGTGAGGAGTCATCCGCCCCCAGGGTCGCGAGGACGCGCCGGTCCTGCGCCGACCGATCCTCGGCGGAGTGGAGCCAGACCTCGGCGAGGACCATGGCTTCCTCCGCCGCGATCGGATCCGCGTCGAGCCCGAGGAGGTCGAGGTAGCCGCTCGATCGGGTCTCGCGCACCTCCCAGCCGATCTCCCCGCGCTTGCCGACCTTGCGGGCATCGGTGGGAGGTGGGGGGGAGCCCGCCTCCGCCGGGTCGAGGTATCCGATGACGCGCCAGCGGCGGACGAAGTCCCCCGGGAGATCGTCGGCGAGGAGCGCTCGACCCTCCTCGAGCACCCCGAGTCCGCGGGCGTCGAGCTGGTCGAGGAGGAGGCTCCGGCGGGTCTCCGTCGCCTCGATCGCGAGCAGCCCGCGCAGGGAGAGGTAGGGATCCTCGGGGTGGGCGCGGAGCGCGGCGACGATGGCATCGTCGAGGCTCGCATCCCCGAGGCGGTCGGCCAGGAGGCAGGCGGCGAGGCGGACGCGACGCACCGGGTCGCCGAGGCCGGCGAGGGCGAGCTCCCGGGTGAACGGCTGCTCGGGGCGGGCCTCGAGCAGCAGGCGTCGTCGGTTGGCGTCCGAGGCCTGCCGCCAGATGGGGAGGGCCCGGGCCGGGGTCGACTCGAGTTCCTCCAGGGAGCGGAGGGCCGCGGCGCGGGGTGGGAGCCAGAGGCCATCCCGGTCGGTGTCGACCCAGATGGGGTTTGTGAGGGCGAGGGGACGGATCGGGCGCTTGGTGTCCGGAATCACCGGCGCCATCGGGTCGTCTCCCTCCACGATGACGACGATCCAGGCATC
>JAFMMO010000098.1:0-6220 GCA_017859655.1 Pseudomonadota bacterium
GAGCTGGGAGACCTGCGCGCGGCGATCCGCATCCTCGAGCCCCTCGCGGGGCAGAGCGCGGAGGACCCCATGGTTCGGGACGGACAGGACCTCCTCGTCGAGTCGATCGCCCGGATCGGAGATCGGGAGGCGGCGCGGGCTCTGGCCGAGCGCCTCCTCGACGATCCGGCGCGGGAGTCGGCGGCGGAGCTGCTGCGCCTCTCCGCGGCCTGGCACCTCGAGGACCTCGCGGCGGGGCGGGACGGGGCGGCGGAGGCCTTCGACGAATCCCTCGCCCGCCTCCTCGAGGCGGAGCCGGAGGACGGGAGGGCTCATCTCTGGGAGG
The DNA here is from genome assembly GCA_017859655.1 of Pseudomonadota bacterium. Taxonomy (GTDB): domain Bacteria; phylum Planctomycetota; class UBA8108; order UBA1146; family UBA1146; genus JAFMMO01. Next base: position 326 of record JAFMMO010000098.1, read on the forward strand.
GTTCGGCCGCCCTCCTGCGGGGTGATCTCCCGGCGGCCCGCGCCTCCCTGAAGCGCGCCTTCGAGCTCGGCGAGTTCGGAGCGGAGGCTCTCGCGACCATCGCCCTCGCGCTCGCCCGGGAGGGAGAGACCCAGCGCGCCCTGGACACCCTCGCGAGCGTTCGCACCGCGGAGGGGGTGGAGGCGCTGGTTCACACGATCGAGTCCTACATTCAGGAGGAGCAGGGTGACCCGGCCTTCGCCAGCGCCCTCCTGCGGGATGCCATCGAGACCCGGGAGCCCGCCTGGCAGAGCTGGATCGTCTCGATCCAGGGGCGGGATCGCCTCGACGAGACCTTCTCCTTCGACCGCGAGGTCGATCGCGCCCTCGAGGAGGTCGGCGTGACGACCGCGGCCTTCGCCGAGCTCTCCCTGCTCGTGGGGGACCGCGCCCTGCGCGCCGGCGACTTCGGCAAGGCGCGGCGGTGGCTCGGCTACGCCCGCAGCACCGGCCGGGCGCTCCCCGAGCTCCTCCTGCGCGTCGGTCTCGCGGAGATGGCCGAGGGGGGAGACCCCCGTCTGGCGCGAGCCGCGCTGACCGAGGGGCTGGAGGCGGATCCCGGTGGCGTCGATCTCCTCCTCGCCCTGGGAGCCCTCGACTACCGGGAGGGGGACCTCGAGGCGGCGCGCCTCAGCTTCGAGCGCGGCATGAGCGGGATCGCCGCGGGAGCGGAGGGCGAGCTCACCGACGCCCGTCGCCGCTACGGGCGGGAGGCACTCGAGCAGATCGAGCGCGCGCAGAACGAGGAGGTCTGGGGGGACGGCTTCGATCGTCCGGACGGCTCCCAGGTCCTGAACAACTGGGAGAAGGCGGAGAATGTCGGGGTGCTCATCACCATCGACGATGGCCGCGTCCGCTTCGCCGGCACCCAGGCGGACGACGAGGGTCTCACCCGCCTCACCCGGGTCGTTCGGGCCGATGAGAACTACGCCCGGGTGCGGGCCGACTTCACCATCGACCTCTCCACCCGCGCCCGCGTCGGCCTGCGCCTCGCCCGGGTCGAGGGTGGCTCCGAGGACGCCGGCATCGTGGTCTACCGGGACACCGATGGCGTCATCGCCGTCGCCCTGAACACCCGTCAGGGCTCCGAGGTCATTCGCAGCGATGGAGACGGCGCGGCCCTCGAGACGGAGCACCAGCTGGTCCCCACGGCGTGGCCCACCGATGGTCGGTCGCACCGCCTCGAGCTGCGTCTCCCCCGGCCGGACCACGAGGAGACCGGCGCCTCCGTTCATCTCGATGGGGCGCTGGTGATGAGCGGGATCCCCGTGCCGCGCTTCGGGGGCCGGGGGTCGTTGGTGGTCGGGATGAGCGGTCAGGCGGAGGAGGGTGTCGTCTACGAGTTCCTCGCGGACTCCTTCGAGATCCACCGCCGGATCCCCAAGGCGGAGAGGGTGGTCGCGCCCCGATGAGAGTGGAGAGCGTCATGCACACGCCGCGTCGAGCCGATGGGTTCACCCTGATCGAGCTGCTCGTCGTCATCGCCATCATCGCGGGCCTCGCCGCGGTCACGACCCCGATGATCTTCAACGCGCGCAAGAGCGGCGAGAAGTCGGAGGTGCAGAGCGCGATCACCCAGCTGGCGCTCGGGATCGACTCGTTCATGGGGGCCTACGGAGACTATCCGCCGAGCTCCCTCGAGGAGTTCTACGAGACCTCCGGCAACGGCGTCGACAGCGGCATCGAGAGCGTGGTCCTGTGCCTCGCCTCGCAGCGGAAGGGCGGGCCCTTCCACACCTTCCGCGAGCAGGACCTGGAGAACCTCGACGGCGACTCGATCGACTCGGCGGAGGCCCGGGAGCAGCTCGACTGGTTCTTCGGGGACGACCAGCTCCGCGAGTTCGTCGATGTCTGGGGGAACCCCCTGATCTACGTGCACAACAACGACTACGGCGACTCCTTCAGGATCACCCACGAGCGCGGCGGAGTGATGGGGACCGCCACCGCCTCCCGGTCCGAGGAGTTCGGGACCTTCCGCTCCGCCACGAGCTATCAGCTCTGGTCGAGCGGGCCGGACGGGATCAACGAGAACGGCGCGGGAGATGATCTCGGCTCCTGGGAGTGACCCCTCGACCATCGGCCGGGTTCGATCGACTCCCGCGGCGGGCTTCACGCTGCTGGAGCTGGTGGTGGTCGTCGCCCTCATCGGCATGCTGGCCGGGCTCTCGGTCGGCACCTATCGCAGCGTCGCTCGACAGAACCTCCTCGCCACCGCGGCCTCCGGGGTGTCGTCGACGATTCGCGCCGCCCGCAACTCCGCGGTCTCCACCGGACTGCCCAGCCGTGTCTTCCTCGACAGCGAGCGGAACCGGGTCTCCGCGTTCGGGTACGAGCTGGTCGCCGCCTGGAGCTTCGAGGACCTGCAGGAGCTCGAGCCGGGAGCGTTCCTCGAGTCCGGGGAAGTCACGCGCGGGGCGTTCCGCGAGCCCGCCGAGCCGACCCGACGGGTGGTCGCCGGGGACGGGCGGATCGGGAGAGCGGTCGGCTTTCCCGAGGAGGGGGGCAGCCTCGTCGCCCCCGGGCGCAGCCGCTACCAGTCCCCCCAGGGCTTCAGCGTCGAGGCGTGGGTGAACTTCCTTCGCCGCCCCCTCGAGGAGGGGGAGGGAGTCGGAGGCGCGTGGGTCGACCCCCGGCGCACCGAGACCTACTCCGTCCTCTCCCTGACCGGGAGCTGGGAGTTCGGGCTCCTCGGCGACGGCTCCCTGTACGGGGTCATCGGCGACCCCGAGGATCGTCAGGCGTTTATCGCGGCGACCGCGAGCGCGGCGGTCCTCGACGGACGCTGGACTCACATCCGGGCGAGCTTCGATGGTCTGTCGCTGCTCCTCGAGGTGGATGGGGTCGCGCTCCCCTGGCGTCCCTTCGACTTCGAGCGGGTCGACGAGCGCGACTGGCCCCCGCTCCCGACCGAGGTCCCGTCCGGAGGCGGGGACCTGGTGATCTCGCACCCGGCCCGGATCTTCGTCGGTTGGATCGATGAGGTGAAGGTGCGGGTCGCCCGGGAGCCCCTCGTCTTCCCCCTGCCGCCGGAGGTGGTGCTCCTCGGCGACTCCCGCGTGATCGAGTTCGACTCCCGCGGCGCCCTCGACCCGGTGCGCCACTCGAGTCCTCAGCTCGTCCGGCTCGGAGAGCTCGGCCCGCGTGAGGCGGGAGCGCCGGAAGTCGCGCCCGCCGGTCGGGGGACGCAGGTGGATCCGAGCACCGCGGAGGCGGAGAGCGCGGGGGATGACGGCACGGCGGAGGAGCCGGAGTCGATGGGGGATCCGATCGAGGCCCTCGCGCGATACTTCGAGGACTTCGCGGCGCAGGGGGAGCTGGATCGTTCGGAGGACGAGGCGAGCTTCGGGATCTCCCCCGGGGAGGCGGAGGCGAGCGAGGCGGAGGCCGCGCGCTCGATCCGGCGTGTCCACCGGATCATCATCGACCTGACGGGCACGATCCGTGGCTAGCGGGGGAGCGCGGTCATCACGCGGGAGAGGAGTCGCGATGGAGCCCCGAGCCGAGCGGCCCACGGGAGGGGCGGTGACCGAGGCAGGCCTCCGGGGCGTGTCGCCCGAGCGCGGTCGGGAGGAGGGGCTCGCCCTCATCCTGGTGATCCTCGTCCTCACCGCGCTCCTCGCGATCGGCACCCCTTTCGTCCTCTCGATGAAGCTCCAGGAGCGCGGGGCGGTCCACACCGTGGCGCAGCGGGAGGCGGAGCTCGCGGCGCGCTCGGCGCGGAACCACGCTCTCGCTCATCTCTTCTCGACCCATGACTCCCGGGAGCGGGAGCAGGTCGATGACAGCGGCACCGGCGGGCACAAGTACGACACCTCCGAGGAGCTCCAGCCCACCTTCGCGGCCGAGCTCGCCCTCTCCCCGGAGGGCCTGGAGGCCCTGCTCTCTCCCGGGGACCGGGAGGCGGTCGACGCCGGGGGGGCGGACTCCGTGGGCTACTCGATGCGCGGGGAGGGCGCGGAGCGCACCCTCGACGCGGCGGTCGAGGATGAGCAGGGCAAGATCAACCTGAACACCGCGATGCCGAACCTCATCGGCAACCTGCTCGCGGGGAGTCACCTCAGCGAGGGGATCCGTTACGACCAGGCGCTGACGGAGCTGCCCCTCGAGGACACCGGCCCCTTCCCCACCGATGGCGACCCGGACACGGTCGATGGGGTGGTCGTGATCCTGAACCCGATCTTCTTCACCGCCGAGGCGATCAGCTATCGGGGCAAGACCGAGACCCACCTCACCGGCTGCTTCCGCGGAGACTACCTCTCCGGGACCTGGGAGCATCAGGCGGGCTGGCCGGTGTTCGACCTCCGGGGGCTGAAGGTCTTCCTCCACCGCTACTACGACCTCGGGGATGGGGTGATCGACACCTACCGGACCCCGCAGGCGATCCGCGAGATCGGGGACTGGTCGGTGGTTCCCTACTTCATGGAGACCCTCGCGGTCGTCGGCCTCGATCTCGAGAACATGGAGCAGTTCGGACTGACCCCGGAGATGCTGATCCGGGCCGACCTCGGACAGCTCCTCGAGCGGCTCGAGGGAGATCCCCTCCCCGTCGACGAGGAAGAGTACGCGGGGGCCCGGCGGGCGATCGTCGACCTCGGCATCCCCGCCGAGGCGGTCGACCTCGTGGAGCAGTTCCGGGGGAAGGCGGGCGTCATCGAGATCGCCCGCATCGTCGGGGAGCAGAACGTCTCCGAGGTGCAGGCGAACGCCTTCAAGGGGTTGTTCGAGACGACGATCAAGAACGAGCTGAAGAAGCTTCAGGGTCATGCCCGCGGCTACTTCCCCCAGGCGATCGAGGCGTACAAGGAGATCTACGACCTGCCGGGGCTGGAGACCTTCACTCCCACCGACTTCGAGCGGATCCGGGACTCGATCACGACCTACAGCTCGGTCGACGCGCTCTGGTCGAGCGAGCAGCCGATCCTCGGGACGATCAGCGCGGAGCCGCTCCTCGGGGTGCCGAGCTTCCGCCTCTCGCGGTACGACCACTTCAACCCCGGGACGCTCGTCCGGATCCGGAGCCTGACCGACCCGACGAAGCGGGAGTACCAGCTGGTGGCGGGGGCGTTCCCGTCCCCGGGACGGGGTCAGCGGGGCGCGGGGCGTGGCACGATCACCCAGGGCGGGGTGATCCTGAAGGAGCGCCTCAAGTTCGAGTACGCCGAGGGGGAGGCGGTCGTCTCCGCCCAGCTGCGTCATCCGGTCAACATCAACACGGCGACGCCGAAGGTGATCGAGGCGGTCCTCACCGGTCTCTCCCAGGACCGGTTCGGCCGCCGCTTCGACTCCGTGACCGCGACCGAGGCCCGGGCTCTCACCGATCTCATCCTGGAGGCTCGCCCGATCCGCGACATCGGCCAGCTCGAGGAGGTGGTCCGCGCGGCCCGGGAGGCGGAGGTCGTCGACGACGAGGACCTGAGGACGATCCTCCTCAACGCGGTGAACCCGAACCATCCGCGGCTCAGCATCTCGACCACGGGGTTCTGCTACGCCACGACGGATGTCTACACCATCGAGGCGAGCGGGGTGGTCCGCAACCCGGCCGGCGTGGCGACCGGAACCCGGCGCTTTCGCGAGGTCGTGGAGGTCGCGCCGCCCGACCCGCTCGAGTTCGTGATCGACAGTCAGGATGAGTGGACCGGTCAACTCTTCCGACGCGAGGCGGCCTCTCTCGCGGCGTGGGAAGGGGCCACGACCTGGCTGCCGGGTCGGGGGCAGCGCTGGATGACGACCACGCCGGTCCCGCTGAACCAGAAGCCCTACGAGTCTCCGGCCCTCGATGTCGGGGGGCTCTCTCCCGTGAGCCTCGAGACCCCCGCCGTTCGGGGGGTGAGCCTGAGCGTCGAGCACTTCCCGGAG
>JAFMMO010000098.1:6230-11949 GCA_017859655.1 Pseudomonadota bacterium
ACGCCGTCGACCTCGGCACCCTCGACCCGGAGACCCCGCTGGCGCTCGACTTCTGGATCCGCCCCAACTCCCTGGGGGGGGACCAGGTCCTCTTCGACTCCCTCGCCGATCCCTCGACCCCCTTCGAGAACCGGGTTCGGCTCCTCTGGCAGGGCTCGACGCGGGAGCTGATCCTCCAGCTCTTCGACGACGCCCGTCGGACGAACTGGGGGAACCGCGAGGTGCTCCCCTCCGCGGAGATCGTGCATCCCTTCGGACCGGACCTGCAGCCTGACACGTGGACCCACATCACGGCGGCCTGGGCGAGCGCGCGCCCCGGGGATCAGGTCCTCCTCGTCGATCAGCGCTCGGTGGGGGACCACACCTGGATCACCGAGCTCGCCGCGCCCCTCGACACCTCCGTGGTCGGCTCCGTGGAGCTGGCGGATGCGGAGGTGGCGGCCCGGTACCCCGCGGGGGGGGGAAGCCTCTGGGTCGGCGGAGAGGTGATCGACTACGTGGTGCGGGAGGGAACCCGCTTCGTCATCGGCGCCCTCGACGCCGCGCGGGAGGTGACTCCGGGCCGAGGGCGTCGCGGGACGATCAACCGCCCCCACCCCAAGGGCACGACGGTGCGCCCCTTCGGCTACGCGGTGCCGCTGATCCCATCCGACCCCGACCTCCCCCTGCAGACGCCCGGAGTCCCGATCGGAGGCACCGGGGGAGCGAGCCTCGCCGAGATTCTGCCGCCCGCCCGGACCGACTCCCCCAGCCTGTCGATCGTCGAGGGAGGCGTGGAGGTCCAAGCGGCCTCCGCCGTGGCTCAGCGCGCGACGGAGCCGCGCATCCGCTACTCCTACGGGCCGCTCGGGGGCTGGCTCGAGCCCTTCCTCGTGAACGACGCCGAGCTGGCGGTCTACGCCGGCTTCACACCGACCGAGCTCGGCTTCGGCCAGCGAGGCTACCTCGAGGTCACGATGCGGTTCAGTCCGAGCGGCAACGGGACCGAAGTGGTGACCCAGCGCGAGGTGGTCCGCTTCGAGGGCTGGACCCCGGCCGGGAACGGGCGCTTCGAGTTCCGCATCATCGGCCGCGCGCAGTTCGACACCGAGGCGATCGACACGAACGCGATGAACGGGCTGGGGGGGCGCACCGTCACGGTGCGGCAGATCTCCGTCGAGACCGACGTCACCGACCTCGATCGTCGGTATCCCCCGAGCGGGGTCGTGCAGCTCACGCCTCCGCGCGGGGATGTCGAGTGGATCCGCTACACGCGGATCGCCGAGGGCCGCTTCTTCCTCGCGCTCCCCGTCACGATCCCGACCGCGGGGGGGCCGATCACCCTCCAGCGGAGCCTGCGCTACTTCGACGATGTCGTCCTCGATCGCGGCCTCCCGCTGGGTGGAGGGGAGACGGGTCAGGGGGACTGGCCCGCCGGCACTGCGATCACCCCGGTCCTCCGTACCATCCGGAACGCCGCCGCCGCCTGGGACTCGGTCGAGATCGCGGAGTCCGCTCCCGGCAGCCCGGGGAGGCGGGAGCCGGTCGCCCTGCCGGTGCGGCAGGTCCTGGAGAGTCCGCGGGGCGTCTTCGTCGGTCTCGATCGTCCGACCGCGAACAGCTACGTGACCGACACGGTGCCGACTCTCCTGCGCTTCCCGACGGGTCGCCTTCCGAAGGCGCACTCCGGCCGGATCATCGTCGGCGGCGGAGCGGATGGCAGCGGTGCGGCGTTCGATGGGTTCCTCGACGAGATCCGTCTCTCCCAGCTCGGACCCCCCGGGGAGTGGGGACTCTTCGTCACCGACGAGAGCGGCGCCCCGAAGAAGGCGGACCTGGGCGGGCGACAGCGCGCGATCCACTCCGACTACGACGAGGAGGCGGACGTCGATGCGGGCGGGGGCTTCGATCGCCTGCGCCTGATCCCGCTCCCGAGGCTGACCGCCACGGGGAACGGTCTCGACTACTCCCTCCCCGATGCCGGTCAGTTCGCGCGGGGGGCGGAGCGGGCCCTCTACTCCGTCGGGAGGGGGGAAGTCCTCTTCGCCGAGCGGGAGGAGGAGCCGGAGCCGAGCGGGAGCGCCGTCCTCACCCGAACCTTCGGGGATCAGACCGATGACCTCGACTTCGACGCGCGGAGGTCGACACCGATCGATCGGGTGACCCTCCTCTCCTCGAGCGATCTGCCGCCGCGACACGGGTTCCTGCGGATCGACACCTTCGCCGGAACGGAAATCCTCTACTACGAGCGGGCGAGCGCGAACGAGCTGCAGTCCGTCCACCGCGGCCTCTTCGGGACGCCCATCGTCGACATCGGCGGGATCCCCGGCCTGACGAGCATCTCGGCCCGGGTGATCGGCACCGTGGATCTGGATCTCCGGGCACGCTCCCTGCTCGACTCGATCCCGGGCGGGGGCACCCTGAGCGGCGTCGTGCCCATCCCCTTCCTCGCGGCCTCCCGCCTCGAGGGACCGATCACCGATCATGTCCCCTGCGAGAGCGCCCGGGCGTTCCCCGGGGAGGGCTACGTCCGCCTCGACGATGGGGACCGGAGCACGGCGGATGAACTCGTCGGCTATGTCGCGCGGACGGGGAACGAGCTGCGACTCGGTCGGGATGCCATCACCCAGCGACCGCTCCTGCGCGGGCGCTTCGGCACCACCGCGCGCGAGGTGGACGGCTCGGTCGTCGTCGTGGAGTTCCTGCCCCGCTACCCCGATCGCTTCGAGGCCGAGGCGGAGTCGGGGGACCTGATGATGTGGGAGCGCTCGATCTCGATCCCGGGGGCCCGGTTCGATCGCCTCTCCTGGGAGGTCGAGCAGGACAGGTCCGGGGCGGGGCGGGCGGAGGTGCTCGTCCTGTCCCGCCTCGACGGCGTCCCGCTCTGGCACACGCGCCCGGGAGAGGGGCGGGAGGAGCTGCGCATCTTCCGCACTCCGGATGGGGCCAATCCGATCGGGCGGGTGGCGGACCGCCTCGACCTGCGGATCATGGTCCGCTTTCCCCCGGGCTCCTACGGTCCGGCGGGGGCCGGGGGCGAGTGGAGCCAGGACTGGAAGCGCGTGCCGGTCATCGATCGCCTCTCGATCGAGTACCGCAAGGACTGGCGCATCCTGCATCGAGAGGACCTCCCGTTCTGATGAGAAATGAACGCGGGATGACCCTCCTGGAGCTCCTCGTCGCGATGGCGGTCTTCGTCGTCCTCGGGAGCAGCCTCGTCGTGTTCCTCCGGGTGGGGATCGACACCTGGAGGATCGGTGAGATCCGGCGGGAGACCTTCGAGCGGGGGAGCGCGATCCTCGACCAGCTCGAGGACGATCTCCGCTCGGTTCACTCGGATGCGGCTCACGGAAAGAAGAACCTCGTCGATGTTCTCATGGTCTGCGACTACGACGAGAATGACCGCCAGCGTCTCCGCTTCGTGCGCAGCCTCGCGGGGGAGACCCGCCACCCGATCACACGCAACGCGGGGACCTACTCCGGCGCGAAGATGGACCTCGACTTCGAGAACGACGCCCTCGAGGCGGAGCGAGGACTGCTGCGCGCTCCGGGCGGACTGCAGGAGGTGGTCTACCTCTCCGACCCTGATCCCGCCCGCGATCTGCTCTGGCGCGGGATCCGGTCCCCGGTGGGGGGGGAGCGCTCGATCCTCGACCCGGCGAACCTCACCGTGGAGAACGGGCGCGTCCGACACTGCCGACCGTTCGCGGATGGGATCCTGCACCTTCAGTATCGCTTCTGGGGAGGCAGGACCTCGGCGTGGGTCGACGGGGAGGGGGGGATGGTCGCGGGGTGGGACTCCACCCGGGCGATCTACGACATGGGAGACGGGGGCTACCGCGAGGAGAGCCGGCACGATCCCCGTGACGACGTCTTCCCCTCCCGCGTGCAGATCGTCCTCGTCCTGCGTCCCGCTCGCATCCAGCGGTTCGGCAAGCTGACCGCCGCGATCGATGAGAGCGACACGGAGCTCCCCCTCGACCTCACCCAGCACTACCCGGAGGACGCGTTCCCCTATGTGAAGCTGGGGGACGAGTGGATCCGCTACGAGTCGATCCGGGGACGACGCCTCCTCGGCTGCGAGCGGGGGGTCCGCGGGACCACGCCGACCGCTCATGAGGTCGGCACGGTCGCGGTGTTCGGCCAGACCTTCAGTCGGGTGGTCCGCATCCCCGCTGCGCGGGACACCACCTGGAGTCCCCGATGAGCGGGGCCGCTCGGGAGAGAGCGGGGGAGGCGGGCTTCTCCCTCATCGAGGTGGTCGTCGCCCTCGGCGTGCTGATGCTCGGCATCGGCTCGGTTCTCGCGCTGTTCGCCTCCGCGACCGCCGCGCACCGACGCGCGGTCCACCAGACCCAGGCGGCCGAGCTGGCGGAGTGGGCGATCGCGGACATCGAGAGCGCCATCACCCGTGGCGCGGAGCTGGAGGAGGTGGTCTCCGCGCCTCCCCTCGAGGTTCTCCGCCGGGACTGGCCCGGATACCGCGTCGAGGTCTCCTTCCTCCCGATCGCCGGGGAGACCGGGGAGGATGAGATTCTTCTCCGGATCGGGGTGATCTGGATGAGCGCGGGGCGCGAAGTCCGAAGGGACTACCAGCAGATCCTCGCGAGGCGATCCAGCATCCGCGACTGACCCCCCCGCCCCCCCGGGCGATCGGAGCAGAGACGAGAGACGCCGATGAAGAAGCTCACTCCCCGCATGGCCGCGGCCCAGCTGCTGTTCTGCATCCTCGTCACCATCGTCCTCGGGATCTTCGCGATCGTCGCTTCCGATCCCCCCCCCGACCCCGCCGGGAGCCGCTCCGCGTGGACCCTCGCGCAGTCCGCGGCGGCGGAGACCTTCTCCGCGCGTGGGCTGCAGGTCGCGATGGAGCAGGGGATCGTGAAGAAGTGGAACGAGCAGCTCGCGCCGAATCTCCGGCGCAAGGTCCTGCTGGCCGAGGCTCCCCGGGAGGGGCGCACCGTGGTCGGGACGATCCGGGTCGTCGAGTTCCTCGGCGGACAGACCTACATCCAGCTCGCGGAGGGCGGGGTCCCGCAGGACCCCACCGCCTTCTTCAACGAGTCCTGGGAGAAGGTCGAGCTGGAGGAGGCGGTCCTCGAGGCGACGACGGAGTACATCTTCTATGTCCTCTGGAAGGAGTCGCCGGAGGAGAGCCCGCTCAGCCCCTGATCGGTGCCCTCCGGCGCTCGCCCGAGCGTGCCCGGGGCGGGGGCCGGACCCCGGCGGCGATGCGCTCGAAGAGCTCCTCCGCCGTCGGTCCCGCGCCGGCCTTCAGGTCGCAGTCCGCCCGGATGAGCCGATCGATCGTCTCCTCGAGGGCGGTGGGGGGAGTCGCGGCCGCCTGCTGTCGGAAGCGGGGAATGAACCCCTTGCTCGACCCGATCCCCCGCGCGAGCTCCTCCTCCTCGACTCCCCGGGCCTTCCCCAGGTGCCACAGCCGCAGCTGTCGGGCCCGGGAGAGGGCGACCCCCACGAACTGAAGGAGGAGGGTCGTGCCATCGGTCGTCCGAACCCCCTTGCCGTCGACGGAGCCCCGTCGAAGGAGCTCCCCGACCTGCTGGAGGGCCGCGCTCCGATCTCCCTGAAAGAGCGTGTCCACGACATCGAAGAGAGTGGACTCCTCCCCGTCCGGGGTGTGCTCCTCCACCAGCTCGGCGGTGACTTCGGTCGCTCCTCGCGCGGTCAGGAGGGTCAGAAGGCGCTCGAGGATCGAGGCGAGGTCTCCCAGTCGCGTCCC
>JAFMMO010000308.1 GCA_017859655.1 Pseudomonadota bacterium
TTCATCAGCGCCTTCCGCCGCTTCGGCCCCACGCCGGGGATCTCCTCGAGGCCGCTCACGAGGCTCGTCTTCCGTCGCAGCTCGCGATGGTAGGTGTTCGCGAACCGGTGCGCCTCGTCGCGGACCCGCTGGAGGAGGAGGGACTCCGCGCTCTCCTGAGGGAGGTCGAGCGGCTCCGGACGCCCGGGGATGAAGATCCGCTCCTCCACCGACCCCTCCCCCCGTCGACGCTCCTTCGCGATCCCCGCCACCGGGACGGAGAGCCCGTGCTTGGCGAGCGCCTCTACCGCTCGCCCGAGCTGTCCCTTCCCGCCGTCCACGAGGACGAGGTCGGGGAGCGGGTCGCGCTTCTCCGATGGGCGGAACCTCCGGTCGAGCACCTCCCGCATCGAGGCGAAGTCGTCGGCGCCCCGCACGGTGCGGATGCGGAAGCGGCGGTAGAGGTCCGGGTCCGGCTCGCCGTCGTCGAAGCTCACCTTGCTCGCCACGGAGAGGGCCCCCTGGATGTTCGAGATGTCGTAGCACTCGATCCGGCGGATCGGCACGCTCACCCCGATGTGCTCCGCGAGGGAGCGGGCGATCCGCTCGCGCGCCTCGAGCCTCAGCTCGTCCGACTCCGCGCTGACCGCGGCGTTCTTCTCCGCCATCTCGATGAGGCGCCGCTTGCCCCCTCGCTGGGGGACCTTCACCTCCACGGCGCGCCCGGCCCGGTCGCTGAGCCAGCGCTGGAGGAGCTCCCGGTCATCGGGGATCACCGGGACGAGGACCTCGGGCGGGAGATACTTCTCCCCGAGGTAGAACTGCCCGAGGAACGCCGCGATCACCGTGGCATCCGGCTCGCGCGTCCGCAGGGAGTGGTGTGCGCTCTCGAGGAGCCGACCGTCGCGCACGAGCATCACCTGGATCGAGACGAAGTCGTTCTCCCGATGGAGGGCGAACACATCGCAGTCCCCGTGGGGGACCTCGGAGACATTCTGCTTCTCGAGCACCCGTCGGACCGCGGCGATCTGGTCGCGGATCCGCGCCGCCCGCTCGTACTCCCGCGCCTCGGCCGCCCGCGCCATCCGCTCCTCCAGCCGGGCGATGAGGGTCCGGTCCCGCCCGCGCAGGAGGAGGACCGCCTGCTCGACCAGCTCCGCGTAGGAGTCCTGGGTGTCGTGCCCGACGCAGGGGGCGGTGCACCGGCCGATCTCGTACTCGAGGCAGGGACGCCGGCGCGACTCGAAGAAGGAGTTCGTGCAGGTGCGCAGCGGGATGTACTTCTTGATCACCTTCAGCACCTCCCGCACCGAGGAGGCGCTCGGGTAGGGACCGAAGTAGAGGTTCCCGTCGTCCTTCCAGTGGCGGATCACCTGCACCCGCGGCCACGCCTCGTTCACGGTGACCCGCAGGGAGACGTAGGTCTTGTCGTCGCGGAGCCGGAGGTTGAAGCGGGGGCGATGCTTCTTGATCAGGTTGTTCTCGAGGAGGAGCGCCTCGAGCTCGTTGCTGCAGACGATCCGGTCGAGGTCGACGGTCTGCTTCACGATGGCGGTGAAGAGGACCCGGCCGTCGCTCGCTCCCGCGGCGAAGTAGCTGCGGACGCGGGCCCGGAGGTTCACCGCCTTGCCGATGTAGATCACCCGCCCGATGGCATCGGTGAAGATGTAGACGCCCGGCTCGGTCGGGAGCGCGTCGAGCTTGGTGCGCAGGGCCTCGGATGGTCCGGTGTACGCCCCGCCCACCTCACCCCCGCTTGCGACGGTAGAAGTAGTGGATCGGCAGCCCCTGCTCCCGGAACTTCGACTCGAAGAGCGTGGGGATGTGACGGCGCGGGCTCCCCTCCGGGAGGGGGATCGGGTCGTGGAGCCAGGGGGCGGGGGCGACCTCGTTCTCGAGGGATGCCTCGCCGTCGAGGACCTCGACGATCTGCTCCACGTACTCGACGTTGTCGGTCCGCACCTCCAGCGGGGCGCCGGGAGCGAGGCGGGCCGCGATCCGGGCCGTGAACTCCGGGTTGAGGGTCCGGCGGCCGTGGTGTCGGGCCTTCGGCCAGGGGTCGGGGAAGAAGACATACACGTGCGCGAGGCTCTCCGGGGCGAAGAGATGGTCCCACGAGTTCGTGACATCGGCGTGCACGAGCCGGAGGTTGGGGAGCCCGCCCCGCCGGGTGATCTTCTTCAGGACCTTGTCGAACTTCTTCCGCTGGTACTCGAACGCGACGAAGTTGCGGTCGGGATGCGCCTCGGCCTGATCGAGGATGTGCGTGTCCTTGCCGAACCCGATCTCCACCGCGAGGGGCGCGTCCGGGTCGGGGAAGATGCCGCTCCAGCCCCCCGCCTCATCGAACTCGGGGATCCTCGTCTCGTGTCGGCGGTCCTCCTCGGTGATGAGGAGGCGCCGGGTGGAAATCCGCATCTCTTCCTCCGACTCCTGGTCCTTGGCCCTCACCGCCGGGCCGCGCCGGTGGGGGGGGAGCGGAGGATACTTCGCGGAATCGGAGAGAGGAAGCACCGCCACCCGAGAGGTGTGGCCCCCCGCGCCTCCGGGCGCCATACTCTGGGGGTCCCCGGCGAGGCGGCTCGCCGCGGACCATCCCCCCCGACCTCCCCGGAAGGAGCGCCCCATGGGTGTGAGGAACGGCTGCCACGGATTCCACCTCACCTTCCGCGTGCCGAACGACGAGGTCGGTCGGGTCGATGCCTTCTTCGAGGCGCATCAGGACTTCATGCGGGAGACCCACCATCTCTCCGGGGACGCCGAGCCCGTGGTCCTCACCTACGCGGTGCTGCGAGGGCCGGAGATGAACGACCCG
>JAFMMO010000099.1:0-10271 GCA_017859655.1 Pseudomonadota bacterium
TAGCACTCCGGCGAGGAGGTCCCGGTGGGTCCCACGCTCTCGACGCAGACCACGGTCGGCCCCATCGAGCCCGGAGGATAGGGGATGCTCGCGGCCGCGATCCCGGGGGCCACGGTCGTCACCAGCACTCCGTCGCGCGTGATCCGCTGGGAGGTGATGCCCGCGCCGCCGGCGGCGGGCACCCACGCGAGGTCGATCAGCGAGCCCCCGCCGTCGAAGCAGCCGAGCCCGGTGGGCGGCGCAGGGGCTCCGGAGCAGACCCCGCTCCCCGCGCAGTCGCCGTCCGCGCAGTCGACGAGTCCATCCCCGTCGTTGTCGATCCCGTCCCCGCAGTTCGCCCCCTCGTCGCAGGCGATCAGGCAGTCCGGGTCGGCGCAGTCGATCAGCCCGTCCGCATCCTCATCGAGCCCATCGAAGCAGGCGACCTCGATGCGCTCGATGGTGAGCGTCCCCGTCCCCACCGTCCCGTTCCAGCCTCCGACCTGGATGTAGAGCGCCTGCCCACCGAGCACGAAGAGGTCCTCGCGCGACGACACCCCGAGGACCCCGCAGGAGTCATCATCGCAGGCGAGGATCGACGCGGTCGTGGTCGGACAGCCGCCCCCGCCGTCATAGATGCCGAGGACCGTGTCCTCGAGCGTGCCGGGGCCGTCGCAGGTCCGGATCGAGATCCAGCCATCGTCGGAGGCGGTGAAGAGGAACCAGACATCTCCGGTCAGGTCCGGATCGCAGAAGACTGCGCCGGGCAGGGGTGCGTTCAGGTTCGAGAAGAGATGCTGCCCCTCAATGACCGGGGTGGCGTCGGCGCAGAGGTCGTTCGGTGCGATCGGCAGGCAGACCGGGCTGGCGGCGCACTCCGGGTCCGCGCAGTCGACCAGCCCATCCAGATCGTTGTCGATGCCATCCGCGCAGTTTGCGAACTCCTCGCAGACCGTCTCACCGGCGCAGTCCGGATCCGCGCAGTCCGTCAGTCCATCCCCGTCTCCATCGATCCCATCCGAGCAGTCCAGCTCGTCGCAGGCGGGGTCGAGGTCACAGTCCGGGTCGTCGCAGTCGATGAGACCATCGCCGTCGTCGTCGAGCCCATCCGCGCAGCTCCCCTCCCGGCGCTCGAGCCGCAGGACTCCGTCGCCCACGCTTCCACCCCGCCCGCCGACCTGGATCAGGAGCGGCACCCCGGCCGTGACCGGGACGAGGAGCTCCGACTGGGAGCCGCAAGCATCGTCATCGCAGGCGAGCGCGGCTCCGGTGGGGCCAGGGCATCCGGCGGTGCCGTCGTAGGCGACGAGCACCGTGTCGCCGAGGGTCCCGCTGATCGAGCAGGTCGCGACGGAGAGGAGCCCCGAATCCGCGGGGGTGTGGAGGAACCAGAGGTCCCCGCTGATGTCCGGATCACACACGAGGGGACCGTCGACCGGTGCATTCGTGTTCTCGAACGGGCTCGAGCCGAGTCCGATCGCGACCGCCCCGGAGCACTCATCGTTGACGGCGGGGCAGAGCGGGGAGCTGGCGCAATCCGGGTCGAGGCAGTCGGTCAGCCCGTCTCCGTCATCGTCGAGTCCGTTCGCGCAGTCTCCCTCGATCGCCTCGATCGTCAGGACTCCATCCCCCACCGTCCCGTTCCAGCCTCCGACCTGGATGAGGAGCGGCTGGCCCGCCAGAACCGGGACCACGACCTCCGAGTGGAAGCCGAAGGTTCCGCAACCGTCATCGTCGCAGGCGAGCGCCGGCGAGGAGGGGATGGGACAGCCGACCCCACCGTCATGGACCACGAGGACCGTGTCATCGAGGAGGCCGACCGACTCGCAGGTCCGGATCGAGAGGACCCCGTCCGCGGGCGGCGTGTGCAGGAACCAGAGGTCCCCGGTCAGGTCCGGATCGCAGGCGGCAGGGAGGCTCGAGGAGGCGCCCGTGTTGTCGAAGGGATGCGATCCCGCCGCGACGACCGTCGCGGTCGAACAGGTGTCTCCCCCGAGCTGGGCCGGGGCGGACGAGGCGGCGAGGAGGAGGAGAGCCGGCCCGAGGAGAGCGCGAGGAGGGAGGGCCCGGAGCGAGCGGAAGTCGTCGGTCATCTTGGACTCCGGCGGATCGTCCCCAGTGGAGAGCGCACCAGTGGAGAGCGCACCAGTGGAGAGCGGTCCTACGCACTGCGCGGCGTCGCAGCGCGGGGGGGCACCGTACCTCTCCCCGGGGTCCTCGGCAAGGTCGTGACCTCCGCAGCGCGAGGAGAAGCGCCGGTCGCCCGGCTCGATCCTTGGGAACGAACCGGGTCGCAGGGCGCGGTCCCGGAGACAGGGCAGGAGATCACGGACAGGGCCCGATCGAAAGACGCGGTGCGCAGGGGGCGCGGGGTTCCCTCGCGATCGGTCCGCCGGATGAGAGAGAGGGCCCGAAGGACGCAGCGTCCTTCGGGCCCTCGTTCGACCGAGCCCTTCGACCGAGCCGTTCTATCCTCGCCAGAGGACTTACGGGCAGGGCGCGAAGGAGTTGCAGGTCAGGGAGTCCGGGGTCGGATCCTGTCCGCAGGTCGTCGGAGACGGAGTCGAAGGCGGCGGCGAGGTGCTCGGGAAGAGCACGCCGAGGAGCGCGATCGCATCCGCGATGTTCACGCCACCGTCATCGTTCGAATCGAGCGCCTTGTCGCACTGCGGCGTGGGCGGGGTCCCGGTCGGGAAGAGCACGCCCAGGGTGAAGATCGCATCCGCGATGTTCGTCGTCCCGTCCCCGTTCCCGTCACCCCGGACGTAGTTGGGGTCGGTCGGCGGGGGCGGCGCGCCGCCCAGCAGGGCCGAGTAGGTCGCCACGAGGGCGTCCACATTCCCGCCGAACCCGCCGAGGTGCCACGAGGAGACGATCATGTTCGCCCCGGTCGTGTGCTCGGTGTACCCGGTGTGGACCACGCCCGGCGTGGCCGCGTTCTCCCACATCGCCTCGGCGACGGTGACATCCGGATCTCCCAGACCGATCGTCAGCTCATCGGTCCAGTCGTTCCCGGCCTGGTTCTGGGTGTAGCCGGTCGTGCCCGGATACGCGCTCGAGAGGTCCGAGACCCCCCCGTTCGCGATCGGCGACAGGGAGGTGAGGGTGTCTCCACCATCCAGCGCGGCCGTGACTCCGTCGCGCTGGTCCAGGCCGCTCGCCACCGGAGCGAAGCCCCAGTGGTCGCCGCCCTCGAAGTAGACGCCGATGCCGTCGATCGCGTTCAGGTTGGCGAGGAAGTCCCCGTCGGTGGTGGTCAGGCGATCATCGCTCGGGAAGGAGCCGGTGCAGACCCAGACGCGGCTCACGCCGGCGCCCACGAAGTCGAGGCCGAGAGGCGCGACCTCCGGAGCCACGACCTGATAGGTCGTCTGACCGTTCGCGGCGAGCGCCCCGAGGATCGCCGAGCCGCTGTCATAGAGGCCGGTGTCCCCGTCCTGCGCGTCGAGGTTGATGACGACATCGGTGGTCCCCGCCGGGATCCCGCCCACGATCGTCACCGAGCAGCTGCCCACGGGACCGGGGGCCCCGCTGATGGAGCAGACCCAGGTCACATCGTAGGTGTTCGCCCCGGGCGCGGGGCCGGAGGCCGTGAAGCCGTTCGAGCCCGCGGGAGCGGTGCCGATGGAGATCCCGTTCTCGAAGATCTCGTAGCCGGTGCTCGCGAGCGGGTTGTCGGTCCAGGTGATGTCGACGGCGTTCGCCACGGAATTGTAGGTGCAGGTCGTCACGCCCAGATCGCCGCAGTCCTGCTCGACGAAGACGGTGAAGTCGCCGCCGCCGATTCCGGCCGTCCCGAAGTGGGACACGCGGAGGAGGACGCTGTCACCGGCGAGCATGGGGTACTCGATCGCGGAGTCGATGCCCGAGGAGCTCGGCACGCAGAGTCCTCCGTGGTCGTCGTCGCAACCCAGCTCGATCCCGCCGCAGGTGTCGAAGAGCGCGATCGCGGTGTCGATGCCGCTGATCGCGTTCGACCCGCAGGTCGCGAAGAGGTAGGTGCCGTCGCTCGGAGCCGTGAAGCTGTACCAGACATCGGGGTTGGCGGCCGAGACGCCGCAGCTGGCGGTGCCATCGTTGGTCGCGAGGGTCAGGGTGCCCGCCTCGGGGACGGCGACGGCGAGCGGGATCGCGTTGGCGCAGTTGTCGTTCGACGGTCCGCCGACCCCCACGGAGCAGCAGGCCAGATCGGAGGTCGAGGTGCCGAAGACGGTCTCGACGCAGATCTCGATGGACCCGGTGAAGCCGGCCGGGTAGGGCTCGGTCCACGAGGTCGTGGTCAGCGGCTCCGCCGCAGAGACGAGGACGCCGTTCACGTAGATGTTCTGGGAGTCCTGCCCCGGACCACCACTGGAGGGGATCCAGGTGGCATCGACGGAGGCGCCGGTGTCGGTGCAGGTGACATTCGTCGCCGGCGCGATCTCGAGGGAGATGCTGAGCTCGCTCGTTCCGGTGGTGCCGTTCCAGCCACCCACCTGCACGTAGTACTGGCCACCCGCCACGACCGGGATCGTGACCTCGGACATGAAGGCGGGGCCACCGGCGGCATTGGAGCAGGTGTCGTCATCGGCGGCGAGGCAGGGCGAGCCCGCGATCGGGCAGCCGAGCGCCGCGTCGTAGACGATGAGGGTCGTGTCGTCCATCGTCCCGAGGGCACCGCAGGTGCCGATCCTCGCGTTGGTGGTGTCGGAGGCGGTGTAGAGGAACCAGACATCCGCGCTCATGTTGGCGTCGCAGTCGACCGGTCCGTCCACCACGCTGGCGGTGTTGTTCCAGGGGAAGACCCCCTCCGCCACGGGGAGCGCGGAGAGGCACTCATCGTTGGTGGAGGGCGGGTTGCACGCGACGGCGCAGTCGGCGTCGGCGCAGTCGATGTCGCCGTCGAGGTCGTTGTCGATTCCATCGCTGCAGTTCTGCGACTCGTCGCAGGCCGCATCCGTCGCGCAGTCGACATCCACGCAGTCGATGTCACCGTCGAGGTCGTTGTCGATCCCGTCGGCGCAGTTTCCGGCCTCGATGCAGTCGGTGCTCGCGGCACAGTCCGGGTCGAGGCAGTCGATGACCCCATCGCTGTCGTTGTCGATCCCGTCGGCGCAGTTCAGCGACTCGTCACAGGTCACGAGGCAGTCCGGGTCGGCGCAGTCGGTGAGACCGTCTCCGTCCCCGTCGAGCCCGTCGAAACAGTCTCCCTCCCGGAGGGAGATGATGAGCTCGCTGGTCCCGGTGGTGCCGTTCCAGCCTCCCACCTGAACGAGGTAGGTGGAGCCCGCCACCACGGGGACCGTGACGGAGGACATGAACCCGGCCCCGCCCGCGGCGTTCGGGCAGGAGTCATCATCGCAGGCGAGGAAGGGCGAGCCCGCGATCGGGCAGCCGAGCGCGCCGTCGTAGACGATGATCGTGGTGTCGTTCATGGTCCCGAGCGCGCCGCAGGTCTCGATCACCGCGTCCGCGGTGGAGGAGGCGGTGTAGAGGAACCAGAGGTCGTTCGACATGTTCGCATCGCAGTCGGTCGGTCCGGTGATCGGAGTGACCGTGTTGTCCCAGGGGAAGACCCCCTCGCCGACCGGCGTCGCGTTGACGCAGTCGTCGTTCGCGCCCGAGGGCGGCAGGCAGGCGATGTCGGTCGCGCAGTCGATGTCGACGCAGTCGATGTCCCCGTCGAGGTCGTTGTCGACCCCGTCGGTGCAGTTCCCCACCTCCTGGCAGATCGCATCGAACTGGCAGTCGATGTCGACGCAGTCGATGGCCCCGTCCGCGTCGTTGTCGATTCCGTCGTTGCAGTTGCCGACCTCGACGCAGGCCGCCGCGCACTCCGGATCGGCGCAGTCGGTGAGGCCGTCGCCGTCACCGTCGATCCCGTCGAAGCAATCCCCCTCGTTCAGCTCGATGATCAGCTCGCTGTCACCGACCGATCCGTTCCAGCCGCCGATCTGCACGTAGTACTGCGCACCGGCGGTGACTGAAATGGAGACGGAGGACATGAAGGCCGCGCCGCCCGAGCCGTTCGGGCAGGAGTCGTCGTCGGAGGCGATGCAGGGCGAGCCTGCGATCGGACAGCCGAGAGCCGCGTCATAGACGATCAGCGTGGTGTCCGCCATCAGCCCGAGAGCTCCGCAGCCCGAGATCGTCGCGCCCGCGGTGGCCGAGGCGGTGTAGAGGAACCACACATCCGCACCCATGTTGGCGTCACAGTCGGAAGGACCGTCGATGAGCGTTCCCGTGTTGTCCCACGGGAAGGTCCCCTCCCCGACGGGTGTGGCATTGATGCAGTCGTCATTCACCGGCTGCGCCTGCGCCAGGGCGGGCAGGGCACAGAGAGCGGCGATCCAGAAGAGTCTGCTCAGACGCATTGACGATCCTCCCTCGTCGGCACCGCGAACGGCGGGGACTCCAACACCCCGCGCTGCACGGAACCAGATTGACCACGGTCACCGGACGAACCGACCGGAAGACGCGAGACCGCTGGGGCGAACACCCGAACGACCCCCCGCGGATCACTGCCGCGCGACAGCGCGGAAGACCTTCCCGGCCAGGGAATGCGGGACCAGATTTCGAACAAGCAGGTCGAGCCCAGGTCAGCACCCTCGGAAGGAGTCTCCGTGAGAAGAAGCGCTCCGAGCGTGAGCACCTTCGGTGGAGACGCGGTCCTGCTGTCGCAGGGGGTCTCGCTCCGGGCGGGTGGGTACTGACTGCGAGTCAGGATAGCCCCCAATTGGAGGCGGTACAAGGAGCGGAATGGAGAGAATCAACGGACCGAGAGACCCTGCGCAGTCGGCATGAGGAGGCGAAATCGAGCGAAATCGTGCGCTCGCCTCCGCCGGGGAGTGGTGCGGATGAGAAGAAGGGCCCGGGGGACGCTCGTCCCCCGGGCCCTTCAGCCGATTTCGGAATGAGAGCCGACGCCCCTAGGGGCAAGGCGCGAAGGAGTTGCAAGTCAGGGAGTCCGGGGTCGGATCCTGTCCGCAGGTCGTCGGCTCGGGCATCGTGGGCGGCGGAGAGGTGCTCGGGAAGAGCACCCCGAGGAGCGCGATCGCATCCGCGATGTTCACCCCACCATCGTCGTTGGCGTCGAGCGCCTTCTGGCACTGCGGGGTGGGCGGGGTCCCGGTCGGGAAGAGCACGCCCAGGGTGAAGATCGCATCCGCGATGTTCGTCGTCCCGTCCCCGTTCCCGTCACCCCGGACGTAGTTGGGGTCGGTCGGCGGGGGCGGCGCGCCGCCCAGCAGGGCCGAGTAGGTCGCCACGAGGGCGTCCACATTCCCGCCGAACCCGCCGAGGTGCCACGAGGAGACGATCATGTTCGCCCCGGTCGTGTGCTCGGTGTACCCGGTGTGGACCACGCCCGGCGTGGCCGCGTTCTCCCACATCGCCTCGGCGACGGTGACATCCGGATCTCCCAGACCGATCGTCAGCTCATCGGTCCAGTCGTTCCCGGCCTGGTTCTGGGTGTAGCCGGTCGTGCCCGGATACGCGCTCGAGAGGTCCGAGACCCCCCCGTTCGCGATCGGCGACAGGGAGGTGAGGGTGTCTCCACCATCCAGCGCGGCCGTGACTCCGTCGCGCTGGTCCAGGCCGCTCGCCACCGGAGCGAAGCCCCAGTGGTCGCCGCCCTCGAAGTAGACGCCGATGCCGTCGATCGCGTTCAGGTTGGCGAGGAAGTCCCCGTCGGTGGTGGTCAGGCGATCATCGCTCGGGAAGGAGCCGGTGCAGACCCAGACGCGGCTCACGCCGGCGCCCACGAAGTCGAGGCCGAGAGGCGCGACCTCCGGAGCCACGACCTGATAGGTCGTCTGACCGTTCGCGGCGAGCGCCCCGAGGATCGCCGAGCCGCTGTCATAGAGGCCGGTGTCCCCGTCCTGCGCGTCGAGGTTGATGACGACATCGGTGGTCCCCGCCGGGATCCCGCCCACGATCGTCACCGAGCAGCTGCCCACGGGACCGGGGGCCCCGCTGATGGAGCAGACCCAGGTCACATCGTAGGTGTTCGCCCCGGGCGCGGGGCCGGAGGCCGTGAAGCCGTTCGAGCCCGCGGGAGCGGTGCCGATGGAGATCCCGTTCTCGAAGATCTCGTAGCCGGTGCTCGCGAGCGGGTTGTCGGTCCAGGTGATGTCGACGGCGTTCGCCACGGAATTGTAGGTGCAGGTCGTCACGCCCAGATCGCCGCAGTCCTGCTCGACGAAGACGGTGAAGTCGCCGCCGCCGATTCCGGCCGTCCCGAAGTGGGACACGCGGAGGAGGACGCTGTCACCGGCGAGCATGGGGTACTCGATCGCGGAGTCGATGCCCGAGGAGCTCGGCACGCAGAGTCCTCCGTGGTCGTCGTCGCAACCCAGCTCGATCCCGCCGCAGGTGTCGAAGAGCGCGATCGCGGTGTCGATGCCGCTGATCGCGTTCGACCCGCAGGTCGCGAAGAGGTAGGTGCCGTCGCTCGGAGCCGTGAAGCTGTACCAGACATCGGGGTTGGCGGCCGAGACGCCGCAGCTGGCGGTGCCATCGTTGGTCGCGAGGGTCAGGGTGCCCGCCTCGGGGACGGCGACGGCGAGCGGGATCGCGTTGGCGCAGTTGTCGTTCGACGGTCCGCCGACCCCCACGGAGCAGCAGGCCAGATCGGAGGTCGAGGTGCCGAAGACGGTCTCGACGCAGATCTCGATGGACCCGGTGAAGCCGGCCGGGTAGGGCTCGGTCCACGAGGTCGTGGTCAGCGGCTCCGCCGCAGAGACGAGGACGCCGTTCACGTAGATGTTCTGGGAGTCCTGCCCCGGACCACCACTGGAGGGGATCCAGGTGGCATCGACGGAGGCGCCGGTGTCGGTGCAGGTGACATTCGTCGCCGGCGCGATCTCGAGGGAGATGCTGAGCTCGCTCGTTCCGGTGGTGCCGTTCCAGCCACCCACCTGCACGTAGTACTGGCCACCCGCCACGACCGGGATCGTGACCTCGGACATGAAGGCGGGGCCACCGGCGGCATTGGAGCAGGTGTCGTCATCGGCGGCGAGGCAGGGCGAGCCCGCGATCGGGCAGCCGAGCGCCGCGTCGTAGACGATGAGGGTCGTGTCGTCCATCGTCCCGAGGGCACCGCAGGTGCCGATCCTCGCGTTGGTGGTGTCGGAGGCGGTGTAGAGGAACCAGACATCCGCGCTCATGTTGGCGTCGCAGTCGACCGGTCCGTCCACCACGCTGGCGGTGTTGTTCCAGGGGAAGACCCCCTCCGCCACGGGGAGCGCGGAGAGGCACTCATCGTTGGTGGAGGGCGGGTTGCACGCGACGGCGCAGTCGGCGTCGGCGCAGTCGATGTCGCCGTCGAGGTCGTTGTCGATTCCATCGCTGCAGTTCTGCGACTCGTCGCAGGCCGCATCCGTCGCGCAGTCGACATCCACGCAGTCGATGTCACCGTCGAGGTCGTTGTCGATCCCGTCGGCGCAGTTTCCGGCCTCGATGCAGTCGGTGCTCGCGGCACAGTCCGGGTCGAGGCAGTCGATGACCCCATCGCTGTCGTTGTCGATCCCGTCGGCGCAGTTCAGCGACTCGTCACAGGTCACGAGGCAGTCCGGGTCGGCGCAGTCGGTGAGACCGTCTCCGTCCCCGTCGAGCCCGTCGAAACAGTCTCCCTCCCGGAGGGAGATGATGAGCTCGCTGGTCCCGGTGGTGCCGTTCCAGCCTCCCACCTGAACGAGGTAGGTGGAGCCCGCCACCACGGGGACCGTGACGGAGGACATGAACCCGGCCCCGCCCGCGGCGTTCGGGCAGGAGTCATCATCGCAGGCGAGGAAGGGCGAGCCCGCGATCGGGCAGCCGAGCGCGCCGTCGTAGACGATGATCGTGGTGTCGTTCATGGTCCCGAGCGCGCCGCAGGTCTCGATCACCGCGTCCGCGGTGGAGGAGGCGGTGTAGAGGAACCAGAGGTCGTTCGACATGTTCGCATCGCAGTCGGTCGGTCCGGTGATCGGAGTGACCGTGTTGTCCCAGGGGAAGACCCCCTCGCCGACCGGCGTCGCGTTGACGCAGTCGTCGTTCGCGCCCGAGGGCGGCAGGCAGGCGATGTCGGTCGCGCAGTCGATGTCGACGCAGTCGATGTCCCCGTCGAGGTCGTTGTCGACCCCGTCGGTGCAGTTCCCCACCTCCTGGCAGATCGCATCGAACTGGCAGTCGATGTCGACGCAGTCGATGGCCCCGTCCGCGTCGTTGTCGATTCCGTCGTTGCAGTTGCCGACCTCGACGCAGGCCGCCGCGCACTCCGGATCGGCGCAGTCGGTGAGGCCGTCGCCGTCACCGTCGATCCCGTCGAAGCA
>JAFMMO010000099.1:10371-11733 GCA_017859655.1 Pseudomonadota bacterium
CCGGATCGGCGCAGTCGGTGAGGCCGTCGCCGTCACCGTCGATCCCGTCGAAGCAGTCCCCCTCGTTCAGCTCGATGATGAGCTCGCTCGCGCCCACCGCGCCGTTCCAACCGCCGACCTGCACGTAGTACTGCGCACCGGCGGTGACCGGAATGGACACGCTCGCCATGAAGGCCGCGCCGCCCGCGCCATTCGCGCAGGAGTCGTCGTCGGAGGCGAGACAGGCGGCGCCCCCCACCGGGCAGCCCAGCGAGGCGTCGTAGACGATGAGCACGGAGTCGTCGAGGGCCCCGAGGGCTCCGCATCCGCTGATCGTGGCGCCCGCGGTCGCGGTCGCGGTATAGAGGAACCAGACATCCCCCGACATGTTCCCATCACAGTCGTTCGGACCGTCGACGAGACTCCCGGTGTTGTCCCAGGGGAAGGTGCCTTCTCCCACGGGAGTGGCGTTGAGGCACTCGTCGTTCACCGGCTGAGCGGCGACCGTCGAGGTGAGCACGCAGAGTACGGCGACTCCAAGCAGGTTCATGAGACGCATCGGGGTTCCTCCCTCTCGAGGGGCTCGGTCGACACCCCCCCGGGTGTCTGTGGTATCGAGGTCTGGGTCCGGGTGGGGTCAGGCGAGGCGGTCGCCACCGAAGCCCCCGCGGGACTTCGGGCCTGCCGCAATGCGCCGGGGTCTCAGGCCGCCGCCAAGCGACGCCGGATGCCCCCGGACCCGAACCGGGTCGAGTGTTCTGTCGTTGGACACCGAGGCTTCACCTGGGCGAGGAGTGGGGTCAGGAAGACCCCGGCACACACCGCACCCCGCGGGAGAATCCCGCTCGGCGGGGGAGCACGCCGAGACCTCGATGGCTCGCGGAGCCCGCTCCCGGAAGGACGGCGGGTCCCCCCAACGGGACCTCCGGATAGAGCCGTCCGTGCCGATTGTATCACCGGATTCTGGTGTCTCTCGCTCCACGCGGGGGACATTCGGGGAGAAACAACGGAGATCTCCCGCCCCTCCTGACAATCCTGACTTCCGCCTGCAGGCTTCGGTCAGTGCGCTTCCTCGTAGAGACGGATCAGCCGCTCCGCCTCGTCCCGGTGCTCGGAGACGGGGTAGAGGCGGACGATGCGATGCAGCACGGGCTGCGCGGCGGCGAGTCGCTGCTGCCGCTCGGCGAGCACGTACGCGGTCCGCTGCAGGACATGGGCATGAAGGTCTCCGCGGGGGAGCAGTTCGTCGAGAGCGTGCGCATGGAAGAGCGCCTCCTGGAACTCGCCCAGCCCGATGGAGAGCTCCATCAGCTCGAGTCGCAGGATCGGGTCGGTGCTCGCCTGCTGGGCGCGTCGGCGCTTGCGGTTCCAGAGCCGGCGCCG
>JAFMMO010000309.1 GCA_017859655.1 Pseudomonadota bacterium
TACCCGTACTTCGCGAGGCGGGTGAAGATCCCGTTGAAGTCGATCGCGCCGTCCCCCGGGGAGCGGAAGCGGCCCGGGCGGTCCGCCCAGTCCTGGTACCCGCCGTAGACCCCCGAGCGGCCGCTGCGGATCAGCTCGGCATCCTTCACATGGAAGGCCGTGATGCGGTCGTGGTAGATGTCGATGAAGTCGAGGTAGTCGAGGGCCATCAGCTCGAAGTGGCTCGGGTCGTAGTTGATCGTGACCCGCGGGTGGTGGCCGGTCGCCTCCAGGAACCGCTCGAAGCTCACTCCATCGTGGAGGTCCTCTCCGGGGTGGATCTCGAAGGCGCAGTTGACCCCGACCTCCTCCGCCACGCGCAGGATCGGCTCCCAGCGCCGCGCGAGCTCCGCGAAGGCCTCCTCGATGAGACCGGCGGGGCGGGGCGGCCACGGGTAGACGTAGGGCCAGGCGAGGGCACCGGAGAAGGTCGGCATCGAGGTGAGGCCGAGGTGCGCGCTCGCCCGGAGGGCGTGGATCACCTGCTGGGCGCCCCACTCCGCCCGCTCCTTCGGCTTCCCGTGCAGCTCCGGCGGGGCGAAGGCGTCGAAGGGGATGTCGAAGGCGGGGTGGACCGCCACGAGCTGCCCCTGGAGATGGGTGGCGAGCTCGGTGACCGCCATGTCGTGCTTCGCGAGGCGCCCCTTCCACTCGTCGCAGTAGTCCTTCGACTCGGCGGCGAGGGGCAGGTCGATGCAGCGCGGGTCCCACGCCGGGATCTGCACTCCGGCGTAGCCGAGCTGGGAGCACCACTCGACGATGGAGTCGAGGGCATCGAAGGGGGCGGAGTCTCCCATGTACTGGGCGAGGAAGAGCGCGGGGCCCTGCATGGTCGGCATGGTGCACCTCGATCCGGGTTTTCGGGGGGCTCGGGCGGAGAACCGCCTCCCGGTCCCACCGGGAGGGGCGCCACGAGAGCCCCGACTCTCGGTCAGGGAGGGAGGCGTGTCAAGGCGGCCGCCCCTCAGCGGGCGAGGAGGTTCGCGAGGAGGCGCAGCGCTCCCGGGACCCCCGCCGGGGCCTGCCGCCAGAGGCCGAGGCCGACATAGATCCAGCGCCCCTCACCGACCGGCGCCTCGACGAGGGCGCCGCCGCGGATCCCCGCGTTGTAGGGGAAGGAGTCCGCGATGGTGAGGAGGTCGAGGTACGGGGTGCCCGCGCGGAGCTCGAGGAAGTAGAGGCCCCGCTCCTGGACCCACCCCGCCCAGTCCCGCGCGTCGATCCGGTTCGGCGCGGCGAGGAGCGGGTGATCGGGGTCCTCCGCCGCGACGAGGGCGCGCTCGTCCGTGATCCGCCCGCGCCCGACCCGCGCCCCTGGAAAGGGGACGAAGGGGCTCGTGCCGTCCGCATCGTTGAACTCGAGCTTGTGATACTGCACCACGAGGGTGCCTCCCGCCTCGACCCACGCCATCAGGCGCGGCTGCGCCGCGCGCAGGTCATCCCTCACCTTGTAGGCGCGCACCCCGAGGACGATCACCTCGAAGCGGTCGAGGTCCCCCTCCGTGAGGGTGTCCCGGTCGAGGAGCACCGGGGCCAGCCCGAGGGAGCGCATCGCCCAGGGGAGGGCGTCGCCGACCCCCTCGACGAAGCCGATGGCGCGGTCGCGCACCCGGCAGGGGAAGCTGACGACCTCGATCTCCGCCGCCTCCTCGAGGCCGGTCGTGCGGATGTGGGGGTGCTCGATCCGCCGGTAGCCGCGGCGACTCTCGCGGAGGACCCGACCCCCATCCCGGCGGCTCGCGACCGCGCGGATGGTGGCCCGGGCGGTGTGCCCGCTCCCGGCGAGGGATGCGGGGGCGAGGACCGTGAAGGGGACCGGGACCTCGATGCCGCCCCCGGGGGTCTCGACGCGGAGGGAGCGCGGCTCCACCTGCCAGCCGTCAGTGTCGGGGGCGAGGAGCACCTCCACCGTGGCCGGGGTGATCGTCGACAGGAGGAACTCCCCGCGGGCGCTGGGGGAGGTGAGCTCAGCCGCATCGTCGTCTCGCGGGGCGAGCTCGACCGCGCGACCGGGGCGGATGCTCGGGTCGGGGACGACGCGGAGATCGGTGCGGCGCAGGCGCGGGAAGACCTCGTCGCGCCACTCCCCTTCGACCGCCCGGGGGACGAGGGGGAAGGAGGCGCCCTCCCGCTCGGTCAGGACCACGCGCCCCTCGAGCCGCACCGCCGGCTCGGCGGCGGGGATCTCTCCGCGGATCGGGCCGTCGAGGAGGGACGGCCGGAGGCCGCGGGG
This sequence comes from Pseudomonadota bacterium, assembly GCA_017859655.1. Taxonomy (GTDB): domain Bacteria; phylum Planctomycetota; class UBA8108; order UBA1146; family UBA1146; genus JAFMMO01. The sequence continues at coordinate 2,273 of JAFMMO010000309.1, forward strand.
GAGAGCTGCGGTGCGGAGCTGGCGGCCTCCCTCCGCGGGGAGGTCGATCGTGACGGCGATGGGCTCGACCCCCGGCGCGATCAGGCTCAGCTCGAGGCGCAGGGGGACCCCGCGCCAGGACTCCGCCGCGAGGGTGACGAGGGCGCCCTCATCGGGGGCGACGAAGGGAGCGGCGGTGACGGCGGCGGTGCGGAGCCCCACCGCCTCGGCGAGGAGGCGATCGAGAGTGTCGAGGAGGGAGGCGAGGGCGGGGTGCTCCCCCTCCTCCTCCGCCACCGACGCGACGATCGCGCGCGCCTCGAGGAGCGACGGGATCGCGGCGGCATCGAAGGAGTCCTCGAGGCTCCGACGGAGGCGGTCGATCCGCTCCCCGAGCCCGCTCCGCCCCTCCGGCCCATCGAGCAGCCGGTCGGGGAGCCCCGCGAGGGGGGAAGCGCGAGGACCGAGGGGGGCGTCGGCATCGCGGCGGAGCTCGAGGCGCGTCTTCCGGCGG
>JAFMMO010000100.1 GCA_017859655.1 Pseudomonadota bacterium
TCCTCTCCCATCTGAAAAAGCTCCGAGCTGTAGCCGCTCGTCAGGATGATCGGGGTCTCGGGATCGATCCTCCGCAGGAGCGCGCTGACCTGGACTCCCGTCATGCCCGGCATCTCCATGTCCACGAGCACCGCGCGGAGACGGGTGTGCTCACGGGCGAAGACCTCCGCGCCCTCGCGACCGCTCCCGGCGGTGATCACGTCATAGCCGCAGCGGATCAGCATCCGCTCGACGAGGTTCCGGACGCTCGCATCGTCGTCGATGACGAGGAGCGATCCCCAGCCCGCGAGCGTGGCGTCGGAGGAGAGGCGCCGGCGCGGCGCACGCAGGCGCCCCGTGGCCGCGGGGAGACAGACCGTGAAGCAGGTCCCCACCCCGACCTCGCTGCGCACGCGGATCACGCCTTCGTGCGAGCGGATGATCCCTACGACCGCCGCGAGTCCGAGACCGCGACCGGTGAACTTCGTGGTGAAGAAGGGCTCGAAGCATCGATTCACGGCAGCGGGGTCCATCCCGACTCCCTGATCCTCGACCTCGATCACGAGGTACTCCCCCGAACGAGGCTCGCTCACCCCCTGTGACTCCAGGATCAGCTCATCACGGGTCAGGCGTTCGCCACGGATCCGCACCGTGAGCCGGCCCCCCTTCTCCCCCATCGCGTCGGAGCCGTTGATGATCAGGTTCATCAGGACCTGTTGAAGCTGGGTCGGATTCCCCTCCACGAGGGGAAGCTGCTCATCGATCTCGCGACACAGCTCCACGTTGGGGCCCAGCGAGACCCGGAGCAGCTCTTCGAGATCCTGAATCAGGTCGAGGATCTCGATCGGCTCGTCGGCGTACTTCCCCTTCCCCGCGTACGCGAGGAGCTGGGAGGTCAGATCGGCCGAGCGGCGGGCCGCGTGCTCGATCTCCCGCAACTGCGCCGCGAGGGAGTCGGTGAGATCATCCTCGAGGAGCGCCATGCTCGTCGTCCCGAGGACCCCCATCAGGAGGTTGTTGAAGTCGTGGGCGATGCCCCCCGCGAGGACTCCGAGGCTCTCGAGCTTCTGCGCCTGCTGGAACCGATCGCGGAGCTGCTCCTGCTCCTGCTCCGTCCGGCGTCGGCGCCGATCGATCATCAGGAGCAGCACGACGAAGCCCGCGACGCAGGAGATCCAGATGAACTGGGAGATGCGGAAGATTCCGAGGCGCTCCTGGCTTCGTGCGCTCGAGAGCGAGATCAAGTCGTCCGCGAGAACGACGATGAGATCGTCCGCCCTCTCGTTCAACTCATCGAAGTCGAGGTCGAGTCGGGAGCCCGCGAGGCTCGCGGAGGCGGCCCGCTGCTCGGCGAGGCGGCGTAGATCCTTGATCTCTGACGCGAGGAAATCGATCGCCTGAGAGTGACTCATCGTCTCGCCGGTGTGGACCTGGACGTCTCGATCGAGGACCTCCTGGTCGTGGCTCCCGAGACTCTCCCGGTACTCCACCACCCCCTGCTCGGCGTGATCGAACTTCTCCTGCCACTTCTCCACGGTCTCTCGCGGGTCCCCGGCCACGCTCTCCTCGAACCAGAGGTGTCCCTGCGCCAGGTCCCCCGACACCTCCCGGAGGATCGAGAGGGTCTCCGCCCGCGCGACCTCCTGAGTCAGCCAACGGTACTGCTGCAGCAGGAACGGCCCCAGCAGCAGGAGTCCGAAGACCAGCGAGATCGTCGCCGCGTACTGCAGCCTGAGTTTCTGGACCGACATGCCTCGACCTCATCTCGATGAGTGGCGGGACTCCTGCGACCCGAAGTCCGGCAACCCGCCCGTCTGCAGCGTACCATCTTCGGCGCCGGGGGGTCGGATCGAGCTCCCGCGGGGCGGGAACGCAGAGGGCTCCGGAGCGCGTCTCGCGCCCCGGAGCCCTCATTCTCCCCGCGATTGGCCCCGAGGACTCAGGGACAGCCGCTCTGGACGCAGGTCAGGGAGTCCGGCGTCGTCTCCGGCCCGCACGCCGGGTAGGGCGCGGGAGGGGGAGGTCCGCCGCTGAAGAGGCTCCCGAGAGTGTAGATCGCATCCGAGAGGTCGAGGCCGCCGGTGTCGTTGCTGTCGCAGGCGCTCTCGCACGACAGGACGGCAGGAGAGCCGGAGAAGAGGTAGCCGAGGGTGTAGATCGCGTCGGCCAGGTCCGCCCCGCCGTCCCCGTTGCAGTCGGAGCGCAGGAACCCGGAGGCCTCGCAGGAGTCGATCACGCCGTTCTGATCGGCGTCGGGGGCACTCCCCGAGGCGATCTCGCAGGAGTCCAGCTGATTGTTGCCGTTGCAGTCCGCGGCCGGGTCCGCCGCGATCTGGCAGGGATCGATCTGTCCGTCGGCATCGCAGTCGGCCGCGATCCCCGCGGTGATCTCGCAGATGTCGAGGATGGTGTTGCCGTTGCAGTCGGTCGCGGTCCCCGCGGCGAGCTGACAGGAGTCCGGGACTCCGTCGAGGTCGCAGTCGATCGCCGCGCCGGCCGAAATGTCGCAGGCGTCGAGGACGCCATTGGCGTTGCAATCCTGCCCCCCGGCCGCCAGCTGACAGGAGTCCGGAACGCCATCGAGGTCGCAGTCCTGCTCCGTGCCCGCCGCGATGTCGCAGCTGTCGATCACACCGTTCTGATTGCAGTCCTCGGCGGCCACCTGGCAGGAGTCGGGAATCAGGTCGGCGTTGCAGTCCGGGGTGGCTCCCGTGGCGGTCTCGCAGGCGTCGTGCTGTCCGTTCTGGTTGCAGTCGTTCTCCGGAATCTCACAGTCGTCGACCACGCCGTTGGAGTTGCAGTCGCTGGCGGTGCCGCTGCTGATGTCGCAGATGTCGCTGAGACCGTTCCCGTTGCAGTCGAAGACGGCCCCCACCGCGATCTCGCAGACATCATCGACGAGGTTGCCGTCGCAGTCGCGGGAGTCGATGTCGGCGGGGACGATCTTGAAGACCTCTCCCCCGAAGAGATCGCAGATGTAGAGCTCGCCGTAGGCATCCTCGCCGAAGCCGGAGATCGAGCCGATCGCCAGAGGGCCGGTCGGATCGAGCTCGGCGGTGCGCGTGGTGAACTCGGTGACCGTCGCTCCGTCGTACTTGAAGGACCAGATCTGGTTCGAGCAGTAGTCCGCGTAGAAGTAGATGCCATGCATGTCCGGCATCGAGCAGCCGCGGTAGACGAATCCACCGGTGATCGAGCAGCCCTGCCCGTGGGTGTAGGTGCGGATCGGATCGGTGAGCGCGGCGGCGTTGCAGGCGCAGCCGGAGAGGCCGGTGCAGCTGTTCCCCTCCATGCACCGCCAACCGTAGTTCTCGCCGCCCGGCGAGCTCGCGGGCTGGAAGTTGACCTCCTCCACCGAGAACTGCCCGACGTCCGCGATCCACATGTCCCCGGTCTCCCGGTCGAAGGACCAGCGCCAGGGGTTCCGGAGCCCGGAGGCCCAGATCTCGTCGAGGGGAGCGCCGGCCCCGACGAACGGGTTCGTGGGCGGAATCGCGAACGGGGTGCCCCCGTCCACGTCGATCCGGAGCATCTTCCCGAGGCGGGAGTTCTGGTTCTGACCGTTCCCCTGCGGGTCGTTGGCGCTCCCGCCATCCCCGAACCCGATGTACAGGTAGCCGTCGAGGGGCCCGAAGTGGATCCCCCCGCCATTGTGGTTCGTGAACGGCTGACTCTGCGTGAGGATCGTCACCGCGCTGGAGGGGTTCGCCACATTCGGGTTGGTCGCGTCCACGGTGTAGCGGGCGATGATCGAGGTGCCGGAGTTGTTGTTGTAGCTGACGAAGAAGTGGCCGTTCGTCGCGAAGTCCGGGTGGAACGCGAGCCCGAGCAGGCCCCGCTCGTCGCCGCCGGAGGTGCCCCCGCCGACGAGGGCATCGATGTTCAGGAACGGCGTGGGGAGGAGGTTCCCCCCCACCATGTCGTAGACCCGGATGATCCCCTGCTGCTGGACGATGAAGAGCCGCTCGTAGTCGCCGGTCGGGGCCGCGACCATCACCGGGCGGCTCACACCGAACGCGATCCGCCGCGCCGTGAGGGGGGTCGTGCCCGCTTCCGCCGCCGCGCCGCCGAAGGTCGGCAGGAGTGTTAGGGCGAGGAGCAGTCTGCAGAGGGTGTGTCGCATCGTTCTCTTCCTGTCCGGCACCCGGGGGACCCGGGCGCTGTCGTCGTTGGAGCTCGAGCCCGGGACGAGCGCCTGGGCGCGGAGAGGCAGTCCCGGGAAGGGCGGCGGGGAGCGACGAGCTGGCACCAGCCGACGACTACGATACGGCCACGGAGGGCCGGATGCTGGCTCTGTTCGGGGGTTTGTGGCGGGTTCGGCGGGCGCCGGACCGGGGCCTTTCCCATTGTCCCGCAGAGATCGAGGAGCGACCGCGCGCCCGATTTTCGGGCATGGACCGACCAAGCCCAATGGGCCTCGGGACTTACGACTTCAGTCGGCCGATGCCTCCCGCGCGAGCTCGTCGGCGAGCTCCTGGATCCGTCGGTAGATGGAGTCGATCACGGCGTGGGGCGTGGAGGTCCCGGCGGTGATCCCGACATGGCTCCGGCCGCGGAACCACTCCGGCTCGAGCTGATCCGGTCGCTCGATGTGGTGCGCCTCGAGCCCGCGATCGTCGCACACCTTCTTCAGCTTCTTGGTGTTGGAGGAGTTGTAGCCGCCCACGACGATCATCAGGTCCACCCGGTCCGCCAGCTCCCGGACCGCCTCCTGGCGATCCTTGGTCGGGCGGCAGATGGTGTCGATGAACTGCACCTCGATGTCCGGGAAGCGCCGATGGATCGCGTCGACGATCCCGCGCGCGTGCTCCACCTGCTGGGTCGTCTGGCAGACGATCCCGATGCGGCTCCGCCCTTCCAGGCGCCCCACCTCATCAGGGTCCCCGAGGACCTCGTACTCCTCGAGGTCCCCGACGATCCCTCGCACCTCCACGTGGTGTCGCTGCCCGATGACCACCGGGAAGTACCCCTGCTCGACGAGGGCGCTCACGCGGTTGTGCACCTTGAGGACGAGGGGGCAGGAGGCGTCATAGACCGTGAAGCCCCGGGCCTCGAGACTCTCCTTCACGGACGAGGCGGCTCCGTGGGCGGTGATCATCACGTTGGGGGTCGAGATCTCGGCATCGACCGTGTCGACGAGGCGGACCCCGTTCTCTCGCAGCTCCTCCACCACCTGGGGATTGTGGACCAGCTGCCCGACGATCGTCAGGTTGTCCCGGAACGAGGGATCGAGGGCGGCGTCGATGGCATCCTGCACCCCGAAGCAGGTCCCCAGCGCGCGTGCCAGACTGATCTTCATCTCGTCCTCTCCCTCGCGCCGGCCCCCCCGGAGGAGGTCGCCCGCCCGGATCCCCCGGACGCTCCCCGACCTCCCTGCGCTTCTACCACGGCGAGGGGCGGAAGACGACCGACTCCGCCGGGATCCGGTCGGTCCGCCGACCCGCGCCCCCCCCGGGCGCGGCGCGGCGGCTCCGTCCGCATTCGGTTGCAGGCCCCCGCCCGGACTGAGTAAACTCGGCCCACCATCGAAGGGACGGATCGGCCGCTTCCGGTCTCCTCCGTCCGTTCACCGCGATCCGGTCCGACGACCGCCGACTGCGCCTCCGCCCCTCCTCCGAGGGCCGCCCGGAAGCGCTGACCCGGCGGTCGCGGTCTGTTCCTGCGGGGGCTCCGTTTTGGGAGCCCGCTCGAAGATTCACCCGGGGGGGAAGAGCGGAGAGCACCATGGACACGCCGAGAAACTCCACCACCGGGACACCCGTCCGCGCCCCGCGCGGTACGGACCTGACCTGCACCTCATGGCTCACCGAAGCCCCGCTTCGAATGCTCATGAACAACCTGGACCCTGAGGTGGCCGAGGACCCCGACCAGCTCGTGGTCTACGGCGGCTCCGGTCGCGCCGCGCGGAGCTGGGAGTGCTTCGATGCCATCGTGAACACCCTGCGCGCCATGAAGGTCGATGAGACCCTCCTCGTGCAGAGCGGCAAGCCGGTCGGGGTCTTCCGCACCCACCCCGACGCGCCCCGGGTGATCATCGCGAACTCGAACCTCGTCCCGCGGTGGGCCACGATCGACGAGTTCCGTCGCCTCGAGGGGCTGGGGCTCACGATGTACGGGCAGATGACCGCGGGCTCGTGGATCTACATCGGCACCCAGGGGATCCTGCAGGGGACCTACGAGACCTTCGTGGCCGCCGGAGAGAAGCACTTCGGGGGAGACCTCTCCGGGCGCTGGATCCTGACAGGCGGGCTCGGAGGCATGGGCGGAGCCCAGCCGCTGGCGGCGAGCATGGCGGGCGCGGCCTCCCTGAACATCGAGATCGACCCTCACCGGATGCAGCGCCGGCTGGAGACGCGCTACCTCGACGAGTCCTTCGAGGACCTCGATGCCGCCCTCGCCCGCATCGAGGAGGTGACGAAGAAGGGGGAGGCGATCTCCATCGGCCTCCTGGGGAACACCGCCGACCTCCTCCCGGAGATCCTCGCCCGCGGCATTGTGCCCGACATGGTCACCGATCAGACGAGCGCCCATGACGCGCTCCACGGGTACGTGCCGAACGGCATGACCTTCGAAGAGGCGGTCGCCCTCCGCGAGTCGGATCCCGAGGACTACGTCGCGCGCTCGATGCGGGCGATGCGGGCCCACTGCGAGGCGATCATCGGGCTGCAGGCCGCGGGCTCCATCGCGTTCGACTACGGAAACAACCTGCGGGGCCAGGCCCAGGACGCGGGCCTCACGAACGCCTTCGACTACCCGGGGTTCGTGCCCGCCTACGTGCGACCGCTCTTCTGCGAGGGGAAGGGGCCGTTCCGCTGGGTGGCCCTCTCCGGCGATCCCGCGGACATCCACCGCACCGATCAGGCGATCCACGAGTGCTTCCCCGAGCACAAGCATCTCCGCAACTGGATCGACATGGCGCAGAAGCGCGTCGAGTTTCAGGGGCTGCCCTCCCGGATCTGCTGGCTCGGCTACGGTGAGCGGAAGAAGTTCGGGCTTCACCTCAACGAGCTCGTCGCCCGCGGGGAGATCTCCGCGCCGATCGTCATCGGGCGCGATCACCTCGACTGCGGCTCGGTGGCCTCGCCCAACCGCGAGACCGAGGGAATGCTCGACGGCTCCGATGCGATCGCGGACTGGCCCCTCCTGAACCTGATGATGAACACCGCCTGCGGCGCCACCTGGGTCTCCCTCCACCACGGGGGCGGCGTGGGGATCGGAAACTCGATCCACGCCGGGATGGTCGTGGTCGCCGACGGTTCCGAGGCCGCGGCCGCCCGGCTGGAGCGCGTCCTCGACGCGGACCCGGGCATGGGAGTGCTGCGGCATGTCGATGCCGGCTACGACATCGCCGACGAGACCGCCCGGGAGCACGGGATCTGGATCCCCATGAAGGGGGGCCGTCCTTGAGCGAGGCGGTCGATCTCCTCATCGAGAGCGCAGGGCGCGCCCTCTTCGCCACGGCGGAGGGATCGTCGGCCTCCGAGGAGAGTCCGCGCACGGTCCCGGACGCGACCGAGGGCCTCTCGGTCGCGTGTCGGGGCGACAGGATCGTCGCAGTCGGGCCGGCGAGTGAACTCGCCGGCCGTTTTCATGCCGCCCGGACGATCGACGCCCGGGGCCGGCTCCTCACCCCCGGCTTCGTCGACTCCCACACCCATGTCGTCTTCGCCGGCGATCGCTCCGGGGAGTTCATCCAGCGCGCCGGAGGCGCGGACTACGAGCAGATCGCGGCGGCAGGGGGCGGAATCCGCGCCAGCGTCCGCGCCACCCGAGGGGCCTCGGAGGACCAGCTCTACGAGGAGTCCCTCCCCCGCCTGCAGCGGATGCTCCGCTCCGGAACGACCACCGTCGAGATCAAGAGCGGCTACGGCCTCGACCTCGAGACCGAGCTGCGGATGCTCCGCGTGGCCCGCCGCCTCGGCGAGACGACCCCCATGCGGGTCGTCACCACCTTCATGGGAGCCCACGAGTTTCCGGACGATCGGCGCGACGACCGGCAGGGCTACGTCGACGAGGTGATCGAATCGATGCTGCCCGCCGTCGCCGCGGAGGGACTCGCCGAGTTCTGCGATGTCTTCTGCGAGCGCGGGGTCTTCGACCCCGAGCAGTCGACGCGGATCCTCGAGGCGGGCAAGCAGCTCGGCCTCCGACCCAAGGTTCACGCCGACGAGATGGCCGCGACCGGCGGGAGCGAGGTCGCGGCGGCGGTCGGAGCGATCAGCGCCGATCATCTGATGCACACCACCGATGCGGCGATCGCGGCGCTCCGTGAGGCGGGCGTCGTCGCGACGCTGCTCCCGGGCACGACCTTCTTCCTCGGGAAGGAGAGCTACGCGCCCGCGAGGCGGATGATCGAGGCCGGCGCGACGGTGGCCCTCGCCACCGACCGCAATCCCGGCTCCTGCACCATCGAGAGCATGCTGTTCATCATCGGGCTCGCTTGCCTCCGCATGGGAATGACCCCGGCGGAGGCGTTCCGGGGAGCGACGCTCCACGGGGCGCGGGCCCTCGGGCTGGACGGTCAGGTCGGGGTCATCGCCCCGGGCGCGTCCGCCGACCTGATCATCTGGGAGGCGCCGAGCGAGACGCGCCTCTGCTACGAATTCGAGAACCGTCACCGGCGGACCGTCGTCGCCGGCGGACAGATCATCACGGACTGAGACCCGCGCCCCCGGGGAGCGGGTCCCGACCGCCGGACACCAACCGGCAGGAGCAAGCCACGGATGTCTGAATTCCTCAAGGCACTCGATCACGCGGCGCGTCAGAGCAACTGGGACGACTACGAGGAGCTCTGGCTGGACGCGATCGAGAAGGAGACCGTGCCGTTCCCCGAGTTCCTCCAGGCCGCCCAGCGCGCGCTCTCGATGAACGCCGGGGATCGCGCAGGGAAGGTCTTCGAGCTGCTCGGCCCTCAGGCCGGGGCCCTCGGCCACAAGGCCCGCCGCGCGTTCTACGAGACGCTGGTCCAGTGCCTCCCGAAGCAGCGCCCCCACCGGATCTCCCTGATCGATGTCTATCAGGAGGAGTACGGAGAGATCGAGGGCTTCGAGGCCTGCGTGAAGTCGGCGGAGCTGAAGGAGTCGAAGGAGCCGAAGGAGGCGATCGAGCTCTTCCAGCGGATGATCAACTACCAGCCCGGCTGCTTCATCCATCACAAGTCCGGCTGGGGCGTGGGAGAGATCCTCAGCATCGATCCGGTCGAGGGCGCCGCCATGATCGACTTCGAGGAGAAGCCCGACCACCGCGTTCTTCTCGAGGCGCTGCCCGACATCGCGAAGCCGCTCCCGGCCCAGCACTTCCTGGTCCTCTCCTGGCGGCAGCCGGAGGAGCTGCGGCGACTCGCCCAGGAGGATCCGATCGAGCTCCTGCGCAGGGTCCTCGCCACCGCGGACCGCCCCGTCCCCCTCTCCCGGATCCGCGAGCTCCTCACCGGCTCCGTGATCCCCTCCTCCGACTGGTCGAAGTGGTGGGCCCGCCAGCGGAACGCCATCAAGCAGGACCCGTCCATCGGCGTTTCCGGAGGCCGCTCGAGCGAGTTCTTCCTCCTCGACGGGCCGGAGGCGGTCGCCAAGAGCGTCGAGCGCCGGCTCAGTGGCCTCGACTTCAAGCAGCGACTCCGCGTCCTGAGAGAGCTGGTCGACGAGCTCTCCCTCGACGACCGCCCCACCCTGCAGCCGCATCTGGAGAAGCTGTTGAGCGACCTGCTCCGCGGAGACGGCGCGGCGGAGATCCGGCTCGAAGCGCTCCTCTTCCTCCGGCGCGAGGGGGGGATCGTGGAGGAGCTCCCCGATGTGGCGGATCTCATCGGCGAGCACGACCGCCTCGCCGACGCCCTGAACACGCTGACCCGGCAGGAGGACCAGAAGGAGATCATCGAGCAGATCCGCTCCCACCACCCCGACGAGTGGCCCGATCTGCACATCGAGCTGCTCCTCACGGCGGATGACGGCCCCCGCGAGATCCTCCTCCAGCTCCTCGAGGACGCCGGACGCTCCGCCGAGCTCGATGCCCTGGCGATCGAGGTGCGCCGGGTCCCGATGAACGCCCCCATGTTCTTCCTCTGGCTCGTCCGCTGCGCCGCGAGCGGCGGGCACAAGAACATCCCGAGCCTCGAGGGGATCACGTCGGCGGAGCTCTTCCGCCAGTCGATCAGCCTCCTCGACCGACTCTCTCTCCACCTCGAGACCTCCCGGGACACCACCGCCGAGATCCGCGTGAAGCGCTTCCGGCATCACCTCTCGGGCAAGCCGCTGAACCTGCTGCAGCGGGTGCTGGAGAACTCGGGAGTGCACGCCGCGCGAAACATCTACATCGGGGTCCAGGCCTCGCGCGGCTTCTCCTCCGGTGCTCAGCAACGGGTGCTCGCGGCGATCCTGCGCGCTCACCCCGGCGCCCTCGCCGTCGGCAAGCAGACCTCCACCAAGGCGACCCTCGACGAGAACGTCATCTACGCCACCGATCGCGGGCTGCAGGTCAAGCGGGCGGAGCTCGAGGAGATCCGCAACGAGAAGCTCCCCGCGATCTTCAAGGCGATCGGCGACGCGGCCGCCCTCGGGGACCTCAGCGAGAACGCCGAGTTCACCAGCGCCATCGAGGAGCGCGAGAACCTCAACCGCCGGGCCCTGGAGCTGCAGTCCCAGCTCGACCGCGCTCAGCGGATCGACCCCTCGGAGGCGAACCTCGAAGCTGCGAACCTCGGCGTCCGGGTCACCCTCTTCAATCGGGACACGGACGAGCAGAACAGTTACGCGCTCCTCGGCCCCTGGGATGGGTCACCGGATGAGGGCGTGATCAGCTACCTGTCGCCGATCGGGCAGGCGGTCTGGCAGCGCAAGCCCGGCGAGGAGTTCGAGGTCGAGCTGCCGAGCGGCACGGTGCGGATGCGCCTCGAGGCGATCTCCCGCTACGAGACCGAGGGAGCTGGCGCGAAACGAAGCTGAGAGCACGGAGCTCAGGGCACGGAGCTCAGAACACGGTGCACTTTGCACGGGGCGCCGTGCAGCGACCCCGCAAGGCGCGCGGCCCCGGCGAGCGAGAGCTCGCCGGGGCCGCGCTTCATCTGCGGGTGGAGGTCGGGGTCCGTGACCCCGGCCGATCGAAGGACCGAGGCGGACGGCTCAGTCGAGCTCCTCGGGGCCACCGCTCGCGGCGTCGCCTCCCTCGCCGTCCTTCTCCCCGGATCGACCCGCGAGGGCACCCACCCGGCCCGGGCCCATCACCTGCTCGAGGAGGGTCGTCGCGAAGGTGCCGGGTGGCAGGGAGAAGCTGACGAGGAGGGCGTCCTCCCCATCGAGCCAGCGGACATCCGCCTCCCCGATCGGGACCCGGAGCGGGCGCCTCCCCCCGTCGAGGGCGAGCCCCTTCACATGGGAGACGAAGCTGGCCCGCCGCAGCCCCACTTCGGCGAGGACCCCCCGCTCGAGGCGCCCCATCCTGCCGTCCGCGAGGAGCACCTTTCGGCCGAACATCGGGCCGGAGGGGGAGATCTCGAAGGCGCGGCAGCGCTCGCTCTCCCGGGCGGCGGACTCGACGGAGAAGCTGGCGCCCTTCTCGTGGATGAACGCGAGGTCTCCGTCGACCAGGGTGCCGAGCGCCTCGGGCCCCCACTCGAGGCGCTCCCGGAGCACCCAGTTGAAGAGGCGGCTCTGAAAGGCGGAGTAGTACATCTTGCGGAGCTGGCGCGGAATCCGGCGCGCGGCCGCGCGCAGGTTCCCCGGGTGCTTGCGCAGGGAGTGCAGGAGGGCCGC
>JAFMMO010000101.1 GCA_017859655.1 Pseudomonadota bacterium
TCGGTCGGCGTGAGCCCGGGGTACTTCAGAGGCGCGCGGTCGAGGTGGACCTCCGCGCCGGTCTCCTCGCCCATCTCACCCACCGCGCTCGAGAAGCCGCCGGCCCCGCAGTCGGTGACCGCGCGGAAGAGCCCCTCGTCCCTTGCTCGCAGGAGGACATCGAGGACCTTCTTCTCCTCGATCGGGTTCCCGATCTGGACCGCGCCGCTCGAGACGGTCTCCGACTCCTCGGTGAGCTCGCGCGAGCTGAAGGTCGCGCCGTGGATGCCGTCCCGCCCGGTGCGGCCACCGATGGCGATGATGCGGTCCCCCGGTCGCACCTCCTTCTCCACATGCTCCCGCCGGATCACGCCGACCGAGCCGCAGAAGACGAGCGGGTTCCCCACGTAGCCGGGGTGGAAGACGATCGCGCCGTTGGCGGTGGGGATCCCCATCCGGTTCCCGTAGTCCCGGACGCCGGAGACCACGCCCGCGAGGAGCCGGGCGGGCGAGTGGGTCCCGGGGGGGAGCTGGTCGGCGGGAGTGTCGAGGGGCGCGAAGCAGAAGACATCGGTGTTCAGGACCGGGCGCGCTCCGAGCCCCGTCCCGAGGGTGTCGCGGATCACGCCGCCGATCCCCGTGCCCGCGCCGCCGTAGGGCTCGAGGGCGCTGGGATGGTTGTGGGTCTCGACCTTGAAGCTGAGACCCCAGTCATCGTCGACCGCGATCACGCCGGCGTTGTCGCGGAAGACCGACCAGCACCACGGCGCGTCGATCGCGACGGTGGCGCCGAAGATCGTCTCCTTCAGCAGGTTCTCGATCCGCTCCCCGTCGAACTCGATCGGACCGGTCAGCGTCTTGTGACAGCAGTGCTCCGACCAGGTCTGGGCGATCGTCTCCAGCTCCGCCTCGGTCGGCTCGCGGTCGAGGTTGCGGAAGTGACCGCGGATCGTCCGCATCTCATCGAGGTCGAGGGAGAGCCCCCCCTCGGTGGAGATCCGCTGCAGCTCCTCGTCGCCTGCATCCCGCAGGGGGACCTCGACGCGGACCGCCGGCGCGGCGGCGAAGGTCCGGAAGGGGTCGACCCAGCGATCCGGCTCCCCGGGGATGGCGCAGCGCCACTCCTCGACGATCGCATTGGCGAGCCGCCCCCCCGCGACGAGCTCGAGGGTGTCCCGGCCGAGGGCGAGCCCCGTCGCCGCGAAGCGGTAGCGCGAGGCGACCCGCACCGAGATCTCCGCGGCGGGCAGCCCCGCGTCGGCGAGGGCGTGGTGCACGCTCTGCTCCACCGGATCCATCACGCCGGGGCGACGGGACACGACGATCCCCGCCTCGTCCTCGGCCCGCGGCGGCAGCTCCACTCCGGGGAGCACCGCGACGGTGCAGTCCGGCGCGGCCCCGAGGAACTCGGCGGCGAAGCGCTCGACCTCGGCGCAGGGGAGGTCATCCGGGGTGCGGAAGGCGTAGATCTCGTCGCGCGCGGCCCGGATCCCGGTGGCCCCGAGCTCCCGCAGGACGGCGGCCAGCTCGGCGTGAGGACGGGGGGACGGATCGAGATCGTGACGGACGGTGACGGTGACGATCGAGGGCATGGGACCTCCGCGGCGTCCCGGGAGGATCCCGGGGCGGGAATCCTAACCCCCACTCCGGCGCGGAAGAACCGATTCGCCCGCCGCGGGGGGAATCCCGGCGCCCCGGGTCGCGACGAATCAGGGGCACTTTCCCCGGGGCCTGTTAGAATCCCCGGCTCACTTCGGAAAGAGGCCAGCATGGAGCACTCCAGTCCCGTCCCCGGACTCGAGTTCGAAGCCCCGATCGTCGAGCTCGAGGAGCGCATCAGCGAGCTGCGCGCCTTCTCCCAGAGCTCCGACGTCGACCTGAGCGGGCAGATCGACGAACTCGTCCGCAAGTGCGACGAGAAGAAGCGCGCGATCTACGCGCATCTGACCCCCTGGCAGCGCGTCCAGATCGCGCGTCACCCCCAGCGCCCCCTCGTGAGCGACTACATCAAGTGGATCGTCAGCGACTTCTTCGAGCTTCACGGGGATCAGGCGTACCGGGATGACCCGGCGATCGTCTCCGGCCTCGGTCGGATCGGCGATCGACGGGTGATGATCATCGGCAACCGCAAGGGGAAGACCACCCCGGAGAAGATCGACTGCAACTTCGGCTGCGCCCACCCGGAGGGGTACCGCAAGGCGATGCGCAAGATGCGCTTCGCGGAGAAGTTCGGAATCCCGATCGTCTCCTTCATCAACACCCCGGGGGCCTATCCCGGGATCGGCGCGGAGGAGCGGGGGCAGGCGTTCGTCATCGCCCGCAACCTCTTCGAGATGGCGTCCCTCAAGGTCCCCGTCGTGGCGATCGTCATCGGCGAAGGAGGCTCCGGGGGCGCGCTCGGGATCGGCCTCGCGGACCGGGTGCTGATGCTCGAGAACTCCTACTACTCCGTCATCAGCCCGGAGGGGTGCGCCGCGATTCTCTGGAAGGACGCATCCCACGCCTCCCGCGCGGCGGAGATCCTGAAGCTCACCAGCCAGGACCTCCTCTCCTTCGGGATCGTGGACGAGGTGATCGCCGAGCCGCTCGCCGGCGCCCACCGCGATCACGCGGCCACGACCTCATCGGTGGAGGAGGCGATCCTCCGCCACCTCGATGAGGTCGCCCCGATGGGGGTCGAGGAGCGGATCGAGCTGCGGCACGCGAAGTATCGCGCCATCGGCCGCTTCACCGAGGAGCTGCCGGTCGGCTGAACCGACCCGCCCCGCGGGCTCCCGCGAGGGGGCGGCGCTCCGGCCTGACGATCCCGACTCCGAGGGCCGGCGCCCGGGAGGTCGTCGGGCCGCCCCGATCGTCTGTGAAGCTGAAGCCCGAGACCGAGGTGACCGATGCTCGACCTCTTCCAAGCCGGCGGCCCCCTCTTCATGGTGCCGCTCCTCCTCGCCTCCATCGGCGTCGTCGCCCTGGCGATCGAGCGCACGGTGCACTTCCGACGCGCGGCCGTGGACCGGGAGGCCCTCCACTCCGCGGTCCGCGAGGCCCTCGCCGCGGAGGGAGTCCCCGGGGCGCGCCGAGCCGCGGAGGAGATCCCCGGCCCCCTCGCGCGGGTCTGGTCGGAGGGGCTCGCGCACACCCACCTTCCGGTCCCCCTCCTGCGGGAGCGGCTCGAGGGGGTGGCGTGCACCGAGCTCCAGAGACTCGAGCGAGGAGTGCCTCAGGTCGAGGTGGTCGCCCAGGTCGCTCCCCTCGTCGGGATCCTCGGGACCGTCTGGGGGATGATCATCGCCTTCGGCGGGATGGCGCTCGGGCTCGCGGCGGGGGTCGGCCTCGACGGGGAGCGCCTGACCGAGGGGATCTCCCGCGCCCTCGTCACCACCGGCGCGGGACTCGCCGTCGCGATCCCCGCCACGATCATCCACCACGCCCTGCGCGCGCGGATCGACCGCTTCACGGAGGACCTCGAGCAGACGATCCGCGACCTCATCCTGACTCTGGCGTCCGCCGAGACGACGCGCAGGAAGGCCGCGCGCCAGAGGACCGGCGCCGATGCCACCACGCCCGTGCCTTCCTCGCCGCCGCGGACCGCGGCCCGTTGAGCGGCCCCACGACGCTGCGACGCCTCCCCCGGCGGGGGGCCACCGGCTCCCCCCACGCCCTCGCTCCCCTCGTGGACGTCGTGCTCCTCCTCCTCATCTTCATCCTCGTCTCCGCCCGCTTCGACCGGAGCGAGGTGATCGAGGTGACGCTCCCCCGGGTCGCGGGGGGAGGTGCCGTGCTCGCGGAGGGCCTCGACGAGGCCGCGCTCGTCGTCTTCAAGGATGGGTCCGTCTCGTGGCGCGGACGCGCGCTCTCCCTCGCGGAGCTCGAGCTCGCCCTCGCCGCGGAGCCTCCGGAGGCGCGCCTCGTGCCCCTCGTCGTCCGTGGGGACACGGATGTCCGGCTGGGCGACTGGATGCCGGTCCTCTCGCTCCTCGGCCGCCTGGGCTTCACCGCGGCCGATGTCGGGGTCGAGGCCGCCCCAGAGCGGGAGTGAGCCCCGGAGAGGCGCCGAGCCTCCCGGAAGTCCTTCTCTCGACGCTGCTTGCCGCGCAGTGCGCTTGAGGCGGCGCCCCCCCGTGGCTAGAATCCCCGGGTTCGGAGGGTCCCCCCGAGAAGCCGGGGCAGCGCCCTCCCGACGGCCGGGATCGCCCCGCGCGCCGGATCAGCCGCGGGAATCGGTCCCTCTCTGACGTCCTCCCTCCGGGAGGACTCTCCCACGCGACGCGACCCTCGAGCACCACACCCGAGGGGCCTCCCGGTCCGGGACCGGGTCTTCGCGAACCCCTGAACCCCCTCCTTCGGGAGGGAAGCCCCTCCGCCGACGCCCGGCTGCCGGTCGTCGACGAGGCGCGAGCACACCTCGAGAGGAGCCCCATGTCGGCACCCCGCGAATCCGAGCGCAGCCTCCGGCGCGACTCGATCCTCACCCTCCTCCCCTCCCTGGCGATCCTCCTCGCCCTGGCCCTGCTCCCCGTCGGCATCGCCGGCTGCGGCGGCGGTGACGCCGGCGGCGACGAAGCCGGGTCCAGCGCCGGCGGCGAGGTCGACTCCGAGCTGAAGGAGGAGGCGGAGGAGGCGCGCAGCGACGCGGAGAAGGCGAAGGCGAAGAAGTACGCCAAGGAGGACTACGAGAAGGCGCTCGGCTATGTCGAGCGCGCCGAAGAGTTCGAGGAGGAGGGAGACGCCGCCAAGGCGAAGACCTACTACCGCCGCGCCGTGAAGAAGTTCGAGGAGGCCGCGGAGAACGCGGGACGCGGCGCCAAGAAGTTCGAGCGGTTCGAGCAGAAGCTCGCGGAGTACGAGACCAACCGCGAGGCGGTGAAGTCCGCGGGCACCGATGCCCTCGTCCCCGACCTCTTCTCTCGCGCCGAGTCGACCTTCGCCAGCGCGCGCGAGAAGTTCGACGAGGGGAACCTCGACGACGCGCAGAAGAAGCTCAACCTCGCCATGCGCGACCTCGATGAGCTGAAGAGCCGCGGCCAGGAGGCCGGGCGCATGCGTGCGTCCGCCGACACCGAGCGCGCGTCGATGGACCGCGCCCGGGAGGCCGCCACCGGCGAGGACGCGCAGACCCACGCCGCTCAGGACTGGGGCTACGCGGAGCAGCTCGAGCGCGACGGCAACGCCCGCTACGAGAGCCAGGACTTCCGGGCCGCCCAGGACTTCTTCGTGAAGGCGCGCGCCAGCTACGACGACGCGGCTCGCGCCGCGCGCGACGCCAAGGCGATCGCCTCCGCCTCCGCGCGCACCGCCGACTCCGGCTCCGCCGGGAGCGGGGACATCCCCCGGGGCAGCCAGGACTACGGCGAGATCGACGCCGGCGAGATCAAGATCCCCGACATCGGAGGACTCGATGTCGCCATGGCGGACCTCCCCGGCTTCTTTCACGGCATCGCCGAGCTCGGCAGCGGCAACACCCTCTCCCTTTCCTGGTCGAGCGGCATCGAGTTCAAGGAGGATGTGAACCCGTTCGGAACCCGCCACACCGGCGATCCCCAGAAGGCCCACCTCCTCTGGGAGGGAATGGACGGGGTCGGCGCCTCGGACTACGTCTTCGCGGGGAACACCGAGGGGATCGTGATGGTGAACGCGAGCTTCGACAGCGCCGCCGCCATCCGGGCCACCGTCCAGTTCCAGATGGTCGAGCCGAAGGGGTACTTCGAGATCTTCCTCATGGCTCAGGACAAGTCGGGCGGGATCGACTACTACGCCTCGCAGTTCGGCGCGAACATCCTGCTCGTCCAGGAGAACGGCCGGAAGCGGAAGCCCCTCGCGAGCGCGGCCCAGGCGGAGTACCGCAAGGCGCCCAAGGACTGGGTCAACCGCCGCGAGCCGTACGAGATCGTCTTCCAGTTCATCCCGAGCGCGGATGACGACGAGGGGACGCTCGAGTGCAAGATCAACGGGGAGACCACCGCGACCTTCAAGTCCGACACCCTCACCAAGGGGAAGATCGGCTTCCGCTGGAACCGCGTGAAGTTCTACGTGGAGAGCCTCGATGTCCGCGGTGTGATCGATGAGGAGTGGGCGAAGGCCGCCCTCCAGGAGAAGGCGCAGAAGGAGGCCGCGGAGGCGGACAACCCCGGGGGCAGCCTCGGCTTCTGAGCCTCGACCCGCCCGAACCCTCCCGGGGGATCACCCCGACGGCTCGACGATCCCGCTCCGCGCGCCGCGGTGCGGGATCGTTCCTTGCGGAGCGGCGCCGATCCGGCCCCTCCCCATCGAAAAGAGGAACCAGTGCAGAAGACGGTCCTGAATCCGATCCATGTGGAGCTCGGCGCCCGACTCGTAGAGTTCGGGGGCTACGAGATGCCGGTCTGGTACTCGTCCCTGACCGCCGAGCATCACACCGTCCGCCAGCGGGCCGGTCTCTTCGACCTCTGCCACATGGGGCGTTATGAGATCACCGGTGACCGAGCGGTCGAGGCGGTGGATGCCGTCGTCACCAATCATGTCGCGCGGATGAAGACGGGGCAGATCCGCTACTCCCTGGTCTGCAACGAGCAGGGGGGGGTCCGGGACGACATCCTCATCTACCGCCTGCCCGACCGGGTCTGGCTCGTCGTCAACGCAGGAAACCGCGACAAGCTCCTCGGCTGGTTCGGGGACCACCTCACCGGACCGGATGTCACCTTCCGCGACCGCAGCGATGAGCTCGCCATGATCGCCCTCCAGGGTCCCCTCGCGGAGTCCCTCCTTGCCCCCCATGTCTCGACGACCTGGGTCGAGGACCTCCCCTCCCTCGGCTACTACAAGATCTCCGACGCGGTCCTGCGCGTCGGCGGGAAGGAGCGGAGCGGCTGGATCTCGAGGACCGGATACACCGGGGAGGACGGCTTCGAGCTCTACCTCCCCGCCGAGGAGGCGTGCGACGCCTGGCGGGATCTGCAGGAGGCCTGCGGGGATGTGGTCGAGCCCTGCGGGCTCGGCTGCCGCGACACCCTGCGCCTCGAGGCGGGGATGCCCCTCTACGGTCATGAGCTGGACGAGGAGACCGATCCGATCTCCGCCGGCCTCACCTTCGGGGTCCGTCTCAAGAAGCCGAACGGCTTCATCGGGCAGGCCGCCCTCGCGCGGATCGCGGAAGAGGGTCCGACCCGGCGGCTGCGCGGCTTCGTCGTCGAGGGGAAGCGCCCCGCTCGACAGGGCGCGACCGTCCACTGGGGGGACCGCCAGGTGGGGATCGTCACGAGCGGGAGCCCCTCCCCCACGCTGGGGCACCCCATCGCCTGCGCCTTCGTCGCCTCCGATGTCCCCGACGACGCGGCGCTCGAGGTCGAGACCCGCGGGAGTCGCTCCCCGCTCCGGCCGACCCCCCTCCCCTTCTACACCCGGGAGAGATAGCCGCCGGCCCCGGCGAACGCATCCGGGGCGTTGAAACCCTTGCAGCGAAGCGGCGGACACGGGATAGTCCGCCGATCGAGGGATCCTGACGGGGATCGACGACCGTTCGTCGGTCGTGCCCCGGAGGAGCCCGCACCCCTTGAAGAGCGCCTGGTTTGGAAGGAGACGGTCATGGCGGATGTCCCCGGCGATCGTCGGTACCTCAGCAGCCACGAGTGGGCCATCGAGCAGGACGGCACCATCACCATCGGCATCACCGCGCACGCGGCGGAGGAGCTGGGCGAGCTCGTCTTCATCGACCTCCCCAAGGTCGGGAGCGAGGTCAGCGCCGGTGAGTCCTTCGGCGAGATCGAGTCGGTGAAGGCGGTGAGCTCCCTGAACTCCCCGATCTCCGGAACGATCGTCGAGGTCAACGACGAGCTCGAGTCATCCCTCGAGACGATCGGCGAGTCCCCCTACGAAGGGGGCTGGATGCTGAAGGTCCAGCCGAGCGACCCCGGCGAGTACGAGGGGCTCCTCGACGCCGACGCCTACGCCTCCCAGCTCGACGGCTGAGACCGGCCCGGGCACGTGGCGCCCCCCCGCGAGCGACCGCTGACGATCGTGATCGATGCCCCTCGCTCCGCGCCGTGGAACATGGCGCGGGACGAGGGGCTTCTCGATGGAGAGCGAACCGTGCTCCGCCGGACCGCCTGGCGGGAGCCGGCCGTGACGATCGGTCGCTTCCAGCCGTGGAGCATCCTCTCCCACCCGCTCCCCCCTCCGGACGGCTCCCCCGTCGTGCCGGTCCGGCGGATCACCGGGGGCGGGGCGATCTTCCATGGGGAGGACCTGACCCTCGCCTGGGTCGCCCCCTGCCCCTCCCCCCTCTTCCCCGATCGCTCTCCCGCCGCGATCGCCCGGCGCGCGGCGGAGCTGTGGCTCCCGGCGCTGCTCCCCCACCATCCCGGCGGTCGGATCCGCGGCGGCCCCTCCGAGGAGCGCGCCCAGCGGTCGGTCGTCGACTGCTTCGACCGACGGAACCCCTTCGATCTCGTCATCGAGGAGTCGGGGGGTGAGGTGCGGAAGATCGGGGGGATCGCGATGCACCGCAGGGGAGACCGCGTCCTGATCCAGGCCTCCCTCCTTCGCTCTGCGACGATGGCTCCGGAGGGAGATCGCGAGCTTCTTCACGCTCTCGCCGCGGGGTCGGGCCTGCCGATCCAGGAGGAGAGTGAGATCAGCCCCCGGGAGCTCGAGCTCTCGATCAACGCGGCCGCGCTGCGCTACGGTCGGGCGAGCTGGAATCGCAGGGCGCCCGCTTCGGATCGACCGGCGGACTGAGGGACGCGGGACTTCAGGAGGCGGGAACTCATGAGGGGGGGGCGTCGCGCTGCGCCCACCACTCCTCGAGCGCGGAGACATCCCGACCGATCTGCTCGACGAGCGCGGCGCGATCCGGGAACCGTCGCTCGTCGCGCACCTTGCCCTCCAGCTCCACCTCGAGGTCGGTGTCGTAGAGATTCCCCTCGAAGCCGTGGATGTAGACCTCCACCCGGTCGAGCTGGGGATTGAAGTAGCGGGAGTAGTCGACGGGGTCATCGTGACGCATGAAGGTGGGGCGGCGGCCGATGTTGACGAGCGCCGGGTGACGCTCGCCGTCGATGACCGTGGTCGCGCTGTACACGCCGTGGGTCGGCGCCGCCGCGTGCATCAGGTTGAGGTTCGCGGTCGGGAAGCCGAGCTCCCTCCCTCGACCGTCCCCGTGCATCACCCGACCCCAGAGGGAGACCGGTCTCCCGAGTCGCGCCGCGGCGCGCTCGATCTCCCCCTTGAGGACCTCCTGCCGGATCGAGGTCGAGCTGATCGGCACCCCGTCATGAACGAGGGGATCCGCCTCCCGCACCTCGACCCCGAGATCGGGGAGATCCCGCAGGTAGGCGACGGTCCCCTGACCGCCCGCCCCGAAGCGGGAGTCGAAGCCGAGGAGAAGGTGTCGCGCCCCCATCGTCCGCACGAAGACCTCTTCGACGAAGCGCTCCGGACTCCAGGTCGAGAGCTCCCGATCGAAGGGGACGACGAGGGCGACGGTCGCGCCGTGCCGCGCGAGCAGCGCGAGGCGATGGTCGAGGGAGGTGAGGAAGACCGGGGGCCGCTGGCCGAGGACTTCGAGGGGGTGCCGGTCGAAGGTGACCACGACCCGGTCTCCTCCTCCGATCTCCCGCGACCACTCACCGAGGAGGGTGAGGAGATGCTGATGTCCCCGGTGAACCCCGTCGAAGACGCCGATCGTGGCGACCGGTCGCTCGAAGTCTTCGGGACCGACCTCATGTCGGGATCGGATCACGCGCATGGCGGGTGGCCTCCTCGCCCCGGTCCGGGAAGGGACCGGTCAGCTCTCTCCGTACGCCCGCTCGAGGTCCTGCAGTCGCTCCCGGATCGAGAGGCGACTCTGCATCGGGACCCGAGCCACGAAGAGGACCCCGTCGAGGTGATCGAGCTCGTGCTGCACGCAGCGGGCGAGCCAGCCGTCCGCGTCGATGGAGAAGCGATCCCCCTCGAGGTCGGTCGCCTCGATCCGCACCAGCTCGGGGCGAGCCACATCGAGGCGGACATCGGGGAAGCTGAGGCAGCCCTCCTCCTCGACGCACTCCCCCCGGGGATCCCGGATCTCCGGGTTGATGAAGACGAGCTCCTCCCCCGGTTGCCGTCGGTCCCCGGTCAGGTTGACGACGAAGACCCGCTCCGAGACCCCCACCTGCGGGGCGGCGAGGCCGATCCCCCGGTGCTGGTACATGATCTCGAACATCCGCTTCACCCGCGCCCGGAGGTCGTCATCGATCGAGACGACCTCCGAGGCCCGGGTCCGCAGGACCGGGTCGGGGTAGAGACGGAGGCGGAGGGATTGAGGGGCTGTGGTCATCGAGGCTCCTGCTCCGACTTCCCGGAAATCGATCGGCGAGGGTCGCCCCGCCCCCCGCGGAACGGGTCCGAGGGGCGGACATCGGCCTGAATCGAGGCTCCGAGCGGGATTCAGGGCCTTCCCCGGGTACGGGCACCGGAGTCTAGCCTCCCGAGGCTTCGAGGGCCACCGATCCGCGATCGGAGCGGCCGCCTCGATCGTGGCAAGTCCGGATGATTCCCGGGGATGTTGACGCTCCTGAGGGGCATTGCTAGACTTCCGCGATTCCCAAGGATCGGACGGTACCGCCCGGACCTCCCCGTGGATCCCCATCCCCGGCAGGCGCGGCGGAAGCCCTCGCCGCTCCCGGGACACGGCGATCGGATCCGAGCCGGACGAAGGTCTCGCGCGGAGCCGCCCTTCCCCCCCGCTGTCGCCTCACTCTTCGTGGCGCGCGAGATCCGGGCCCGGACCCGGGGCGGGGAGCCCCCGTCCTCGCCGGGGCGGAACGGGAAGACCTCGATCGCTCGGAGTCGGCCCAGGACGCGGTCGGCGTCGCGGACATCCACAGCAGACCGGAGCCAGGAGAGTCATGGCAGCTTCCGACAACTTCTTCCAGAAGGCCGAACTGGCGGTCAAGAAGCGGAACTACGAGTACGCGATCACCCTCTACCAGCAGGGGCTCGCGATCGACCCCGACCGCCTCGAGGAGCGCAAGAACCTCCGCGGGTGCCAGGTGCGGTTCGTCCAGGAGAAGGGCGGCAGCACGGTCGGTGGCGGGATGTTCAAGATCAAGAACGCGAAGACCATCGGCGTGATCGCGAAGCTCGGGAAGCAGAAGAAGTTCGAGGAGCAGATCGTCGAGATCGAGAAGCTCCTGACCCTCGCCCCCCAGTACGCGCCGGCCCTCCTCGCCCAGGCGGAGGCGTTCGTCGCCACCAACCGCCCGTCGAGCGCTGAGACCTGCTTCCGCTGGGTCGTCGAGGTCGACCCCGCGAACACCGATGCGTGGAAGTCCCTCGCGCGCCTCTTCCAGGCGCAGGGAGACCTCGAGAAGGCGGTCGAGTGCTGGGAGCGCGTCAAGGGCGTGGCTCCCGACGACGCCGAGGCGGGCAAGGCGATCCGGGACCTCTCCGCCGCGGTGATGATGAAGCGGACCGAGGAGCGGAAGAAGGCCTCGAAGGAGGACTCCTTCCGGGCGATGCTCAAGGATGAGGATGAGTCGGAGCAGCTGCAGAAGCAGGCTCAGATGATCCGCACCGAGGACGACGCCCTCGCCGCGGTCAGCCGCAAGAAGGCGGAGATCGAGGCGAACCCCGGGAACTCCCGACTCTGGCGGGAGATGGGCGACCTCCTCGCCAAGATCAAGAAGTTCGACGACGCCGAGAAGGCCTACGCGAAGGCCGCCGAGGTGAACCCCGAGGACATGTACGTCGCGGAGAAGCTCGGCACCC
>JAFMMO010000102.1:0-4105 GCA_017859655.1 Pseudomonadota bacterium
GGCCCCTCCGCCTCGCGGAGCGGCTGGAGGAGACCCGTCTGCTCCTGGAGGAGCTCGATCGATGAACGAACGACAGCCGACCCCCCCCGAGCCCGGTCCGAGCTGGACCGAGGAGCTGACCGAGCCTCTCCGGAGCGCTGCCCGCGGCGGGCGCTGGTGCCGCATCGAGGAGCACCGCGCGGGGGGGTGGATCCTCCTCTCCGACCGAGGGGCCGGGGATGTCGACTGGTGGCATCTCCCGTCCGACTCGGGAGACGCGGACGCGCCCCCGCTCGCCCCCCTCGACCCGCTCGAGGACGCCCGCCTCCCCGAGCTGGCCCGCACCGTCTCGGAGGCCCTCCGGATGAGCGCCTCCCTCGAGCTCCTCGCGTGGAGGGTCGGCAGTCGCGCGATCTTCCGCCTCGTGGAGGAGGGCACGACCCGAATGGTGAAGGTGTACCGGAAGGACCGGGACATCCTGCGACGCTGGGAGATCCTCCCCGCCGAGCCCGGCGCCCCCTGGCGGGTGCCGCGCGTGCTCGCGTGGGATCCCCGTCGCAAGCGGCTCGAGATCGAGTTCTGCCCGGGGACCTCACTGAACGCGAGCTGGCTCGCCGGAGACACCGACCCCAGACACGGGGAGCGTGTCGCCGCGCTGCTCGGGTGGCTCGCCGCGACCGACCTCCCTCCCGACTTCCCGAGCCACCCGGTCGAGGAGGAGATCCGGGTGCTCTCCGAGCGCGTCCCGGTCTTCGATCGAACCCTGCGGAGTCCCTCGCCCCGGGTCGGGCCGCTCTTCGACCGCGTCGTCGAAGCTCTGCGAGGCCTGCCCGAGGTCCCGCCGGTCCTCTGCCACCGCGACTTCCACGACAAGCAGATCCTGATCGATGGCGACCGAGGCACCCTGATCGACATGGACCTCGCCGCGGCCGGTCACCCCGCCCTCGATGTCGGGAACATTCTCGCCCACCTTCGACTCCGGGAGCTGAAGGGGGCCGAACTCCGTTGGCAGGAGGTGGCCTCCCCCATCGCGGTGCACGCGACCCGGGACCGGGGGATCGAGGACTCCCTCCCGATCTGGACCGCGAGCACGCTCCTGCGCCTCGCCCTGATCTACGCCCGACGCTTCCGGCGCCCGGGGCTGATCGAGGCGCTCCTCGACTCGACGGAGGCGGCGCTGGACCGCAGCGGCGAGTGGGAAGGCCTGTTGTCGTGATGCACGAGAGGATCCGAACCTTGGACCGAGACCCCCTCCCCACGCGTCGGGCGCCGCGCGCGCTGCATCGCCCCCTCCGCGCAGCGCTGCTCTCGCTGCTCCTGGCGGGAGCCCTCGGGGCGCAGGACCCCGCCGACCCGCTGGCGGACCTCCTCGGGGACCCCACCGCCGGCGCGGACGCCGCCGGGGATCCGCCCGCGTCGCCGACCTCGGGCGCGGAGCCGGACCTCTCCCTCTGGACCCTCGACGACCTCCGTCAGGATGTCCGGATCGAGGTGGATGGCCGCTTGCGACCGGACGGGATCGTCGAGGCGATCAAGGTGGTCGTGGAGGCCCCCGACGATACCGAGGAGGTGAAGGGCACCCTCGCCTCCATCGACCTGGAGAACCGCCTCCTCGTCGTGCCGCCGTTCACCATCCGGGTGGACGACGCGACCGACATCGACGACGAGGATGAGGAGGACTCCTACGACTTCGAGGAGCTTCAGCCCGGCTGGCACCTCGAGGTCGACCTCGTGATGCAGGATGACGGCAGCCTCCTGGCGGTGGAGATCGCGGTCGACAAGGTCGTCAACGACGACAAGATCGGCATCATCGAGATCGAGGCGTTCATCGACGAGATCACCGGGAGCGCCGACGAGGGGAACATGGTCATCGTCGTCCTCGGCCAGCGGTGCCGCGTCCGGCAGGACACGGAGTTCGCCATCCGCGACGACGCCCGAGGAAGCCAGTCGGTCTACCGGGACAGCGACCCGGAGGACGGCGGTCGCGGGACCTTCCGGTTCCGACCGTGGGGAACCCGCCTGATCGTCGGGGGCGAGCTGCAGCTCAGCTCCGAGCTTCGCGACCAGTTCGAGCTCGACGCCGATGTCGATCGGGACATCTCCACCGTGGACCTCCAGCTCACCCTCGAGGCGCGCTGGACGATCGACACCAACCTCCTCCTCTACGCCAAGGGCGCGACCAGTCGGGATGCGGTGATCTTCGATCAGGACCGCGACCTCGACGGCGGGGAGGACACGCGGCTGACCGAGGCGTTCCTCCTCTATGATCTCCCCGACCTCCCCTTCTCGGTCCAGGCCGGGCGGCAGAGGTTCGACGACGCGAAGGAGTGGCTCTACGACGCGGAGCTCGACGGGGGTCGGATCGCCTGGGCCCATGAGGGCTGGCAGGCGGAGTACTCCTACAGCGAGCTCATCGCGGACGACCGCGGCTTCGAGGACCTGAGCTACCAGCTCTTCCGGCTCCGCTACGAGTACGCGCGGCGCAGCGCGGTCGCGTTCCACATCGTGGATGTCCGCGACGACTCCCTCGCGGATCAGTCCCCCTTCTACTTCGGGCTGACGACGGTCGGCCGCTGGAAGGGGGACGAGCACTACCTCCGCTACTGGGCCCAGTACGCCTTCGCGGACGGGGTCACCGGCGTCGAGAAGCTGGAGGCCCACGCCCTCGATGTCGGGGGGGCGGTACAATGGAGACGGGCCCCCTACGAGCCCTATCTCTTCGCCGGCTACGCCTGGGGCTCGGGGGACGACGACCCCGACGACGGGATCAACCGGGAGTTCCGCCAGAGCGGGCTCCAGGACAACAACGACAAGGTCTTCGGCGTCGCGAGCTATCGCTACTACGGTGAGATGTTCCGCCCCGAACTCTCCAACATGGAGATCTGGACCCTCGGCGTGGGGCTGCGCCCGAACGACCTCTGGTCGGTCGACCTCGTGTTCCATCGCTACGCCCAGGATGTGGCCGCCACCACGATCCGGGAGAGTCGACTGCGCCGGAGCCCCCTCGGCCTCGACCGCGACCTCGGCACCGAGGTCGACCTCGTCATCGGGGCATCCGGCCTCTGGGGCGCCTGGGGGCTCGAGATCGACTTCGGTCACTTCATGCCGGGAGACGCCTTCGGCCCGTTCGACGATCCTGCGACCTGGGTCGCGGCCAAGATCGAGTACAAGTTCTGAGGACCCCGCTGCGGAAGCACATGCGAAAGCCTGCACCCATGGATCGACTTCACCCGCCCCGACGCGCTCCGGCCCTCCCGCTGCTGCTCCTCATCCCGCTCCTCGCGGGGGGATGCGGCGGGCGCTTCCAGCCGAACATCGCGAACCCGGATGACGCGACCCCCACCGGCCCGCCGACCGGCGTCGACTCCCAGCTCGACCTGCCGCATCCGCTCTTCGCGGGGATCGACAACATGCTCGCGGGAAACGGCGAGATCTGGATCACCTGGAAGCCCGCGACGGACGACAAGACCCCCAGCGAGCAGATCGTCTACCACGTCCACCTCGCCCAGGAGGCGGGGACCTTCGACTACACCACCCCGAGCATCGTCACCGAGCCGGGAGCGACGATGGTCCACCTGACCGGGCTCCAGAACGCCGCCGTCGTGCACGCCGTCGTACGGGCGGTGGATGACGACCCGGTCCCCAACATCGATCCGAACGAGGCGGAGTGGGCCGCCCTCCCGAACCCGGTCCGGTTCGTCGACCCGAACGGCCCGGCCTTCGGGGATGGCCTGACCCCCGCGACCGCGTACAGCAACGCGACCCTCGCCATGATCGGGGGCTTTCCCCTCACCGGTGTGAACTACTGGCTCGCCGAGGGGGAGTACACCCAGGCGGCGGACCGCTGGGGCTTCGTGTACCCCGGGCGGTCGATCTACGGCGGCTTCGACCCCACCTTCGACCCCCTCCAGCGCGACCCCGCGAACCGGATCACGAAGATCCAGCCGGACAACATCGACGCCCCCCTCGTGGTCATCCTCAACCCCCCGACGCCGCCCTCCACCGTGGCGGTCATCCCGAGCGCGCTCACGGTGATCGACGGCCTGAGCCTCGAGAGCCGGGCCGTCGACATCGGCGGCGGTCTCGTCACCTACCCCGCCTTCTCCGGGGTCCGGGTGCAGGATGC
>JAFMMO010000102.1:4115-11640 GCA_017859655.1 Pseudomonadota bacterium
CGTCAGCAAGGGGATCGACATGACCGGGGACTACCTCGGGAGCGGCCAGCCGATCACGGTGACGGTCCGCAACTGCTCGATCGAGGAGATCGATGGGGAGGGGATCGCGATCGACGGTCACACCCCCACGATGATCATCGACAACTGCACCGTGCGGAATGTCGCGAACGAGGCGATCGAGGCGCAGTGGATCCACGCGGACAGCAACACCTCCGCCCGGATCGAGATCACCCGGTGCGTCATCGAGAACACCGGGGTCCTCGACGAGGGGATCGACCTCGACTTCGACGAGGAGGACCCGACCTCGCCGGGGGGCAGCTTCGGCGCCCGGATCCGCGCCCTCATCCGGAACAACCGGATCATCAACGCCGGCGTGGCCGGCGTGAACCTCGACCTCGACTTCGACAACTCCGACGGCCTCGACTTCCGCGGGCGCGTGGAGGACAACGAGATCCGCAACTGCGTCGGGGATGGAGTGAACCTCGACGGCGATGCCCGGGGGACCTTCCGGGTCGCCCGCAACGCGATCTGCGGGAACGGCGGCGCCGGGATCCGCATGACCGGAGCCCTCGGCGGCCCCTACGCCCGTCTCCTCCACAACCGGATCGTCGGCAACGCGCTCGGGGGCGTCCTCGCGACCGGCGCGATCACCGGGGAGGTGCGACACCAGCTCTTCCAGGGGAACCGGGGACCGGCGCTCACCCTCGACGGAGCGGTCCTCACCGTCGAGGACTCGATCCTCCTCGCCAACGCGGGGGTCTCGAATCCGACCCGCATCGGCTGGTCGATCGTGCACGAGGAGCCCGCCCCGGCGAACGGGGTCGGCCTGATCCTCGAGGACCCCGGACTGGAGAGCCGCCCCCTCTTCCTGCGCGCCGCGACGGGCGCGGGCGGCGGAGGCACGGTCCCCCTCGCGGGGGGCACCGCCGGCTTCTTCGTCGGCGACACGGTCGAGCTGCGGGATGACGGCGTGCCGCGCACGATCGACTCGGTGAGCCCCGGCGCCATCGTCGTGTCTCCGCCGACCTCGGTCTCCGCCGGGGACCTCGTCTCCGCCTGGGGAAGCTCCACCACGGTCGATGAGGCCGAGGGGCTCCTCGTCGGCAGCCCCGCCATCGACGGAGGGAACCCCCTCGAGCGCGATCGGGACGGGACGATCGCCGACATCGGACCGATCGGCGGGAACACCCCCGGGAATGTCGGGGTCGAGACCTCCGTGCCGGAGGAGTCCGCGCCCCTCGAGCTCGTCGCGGTCGACCCCGGACCGGCCGAGATCACGACAGGGTCGGCCTGGACCTTCAGCTTCAACCGCGACCTCGTACCCGAGGTCGCGGAGACGATCACCATCGGGCGCGATGGCGTCGACCTCCGCCCCGAGGCGACGATCACACTCGGGGACCGCACGATCACCGTCGGGCTCCCCGCGACGCCGCTCCTCCCGGGAGACACGATCGACATCGGCCTGCTGCCGGGGGAGTTTCCGCTCCCGGACACCGAGGCGCTCCTTCAGCCGGCGGTCATCGAGTTCCCGTGTCGGATCGGGCTCGCCGTCGCCGACCTCGACCCCCTCGCCCCCGAGCAGAACGGGAGCCTCGGGGCCGCCCAGGAGATCGAGGCCCTGCCCGCCGCCGTCGACGGCGCCCTCGGATTCTTCGGGGATGTCGACATCTTCGCCGTCCCCCTCGCCGCCGGGCAGACCCTGCGGGTCGAGCTCTTCATGACCCAGATCGAGTCCCTCCTGCGGGGAAAGGTGACCCTGCTCCTCGGGTCCGGGGCCGTCGTCTCCTCCGCGAGCACCGACCCCCTCTTCCTCTTCGACCCGCGCCTCCCGCCCTACACGGCGAGCGCGGCGGAGACCGTCTTCGTGCGGGTCGAGACCTCCGACCCGGTCCTCGGACCGGTGGGGAACTACCGCCTGATCCTCCGCTAGCTCCCTCCCGCGATCCGCGCCTGACGACGAGAGCCGCGCCCCCCTCCCGGGGCGCGGCTCTCGTCGTTCCGCGGCCCCGATCCGCTGTACCGGAGCCCGGGAGGCGATAGACTGTCCGCCTTATCTCCGCCCGGCTCGAAGCTTCACCGACGATGGGGGGCTTCACCCAGAATCGGGCCGCGGGATCGTTGCGTCTCTCCGAAGGGTCCGGAGAGGCACCCCTGCCACCCGGGTCGGCTCCACATCCCGGCCCGATGTCGAACACCCGGCGCCCGAGCGCCCCGACGGCCGCTCCCGCGAGGGGCCGTCCGGACCCGCATCCGCGTGATGCGAGCGCCGGGGAGCCTGAAGGAACGAGCGACGGATGGCCGCGGTACCGATCGATCGAGCATCGGGACTCCCGGCGCGGGGAGGCGTGACCGGCGGGAGGGAGGCTCCCCTCGCGGCGGCCTTCGACGCGCTGGATGCACCCGTCTGGGTCATCCCGGACCCGAACCGCGGGCAGCCCGATCCCCGACAGCAGACTCCCCGCGAGCACCGCATCGTCCTCGACGGCACCACCGTCCCCCTCGACACCCCCGGCAGCCGGGCATGGACCGTCGTCCTCCCCCCCACTCCCCCGGGCTCCCTCGGCGACCCCGGCTTCCGCGCCGCCCATGGGGTCGGGCTCGCGTATGTGGGAGGAGCGATGGCGAACGGGATCGCCTCGGTCGAGCTGGTCGAGGCCCTCGCCCGGGAGCGCATCCTCTCCTTCTTCGGAGCAGCGGGACTGACCGTGGCGGAGGTCGGGCGCGCTCTCGACCGTCTCTCCTCCATCCGGGACCTCCCCCACGGGGTGAACCTGATCCACGCCCCCGGGGAGCCCCGGGTCGAGCGCGAGCTCGTCGAGCTCGTCCTGCGTCGCGGGGTCCCGGCCGCGGAGGCCTCCGCGTTCCTCGACCTCACCCCGGCGATCGTTCGCTTCCGGGTCCAGGGGGTCCGCTCCGGTCCGGACGGAGCGCCGGTCCCCGCGCGGCGCCTCATGGCGAAGGTCTCCCGGCGGGAAGTGGCGCGGCGCTTCCTCTCCCCGCCGCCGGAGGAGCTCCTCGCGCTCCTCGTGCGCGACGGGGAGATCACCGAGGAGGAGCGCGCGCTCGCCCGCCGGCTCCCGATGTGCGATGACCTCACCGCCGAGGCGGACTCGGGGGGACACACCGACAACCGACCGCTCGTCACCCTCCTCCCCTCCCTCATCGCGCTCCGCGACGAGGTGGTCCGCGAGGGGGCCATCGCCTTCGCGCCGCGGGTCGGGGCGGCGGGCGGGATCGGGACCCCGTGGGCGGCGCAGGCGGCGCTGACCCTCGGCGCCGCCTACCTCGTCGTGGGCTCTGTCCATCAGGCCTGCCTGGAGGCGGGCACCTCCCCCGCGGTCCGGGAGGCGCTCGCCCTCGCGGAGAGCACCGATGTCGCCATGGCCCCCGCCGCGGACATGTTCGAGATGGGGGTCGAGCTCCAGGTGCTGCGCCGCGGGACGATGTTCCCCATGCGCGCCCGACAGCTCCTCGAGCTCTACCGACGCCACGACTCGTGGGAGGCGATCCCCGAGGCGGAGCGTCGGAAGGTCGAGCAGACCCACTTCCGGTCGAGCTTCGAGGAGGTGTGGGCCGCGACCCGGGAGTTCTTCCTCGCCCGCGATCCCGCGCAGGTGGAGCGCGCCGCGAGCGACCCCCGGCACCAGCTGGCGCTCGTGTTCCGGTGGTACCTCGGCCTCTCCTCCGCGTGGGCGAACCGCGGAGAGCCGGGGCGGCAGCTCGACTACCAGATCTGGTGCGGCCCCTCGATGGGAGCCTTCAACGAGTGGGTCTCGGGGACCCCCCTCGCGGCGGTGGAGAACCGCCGGGTCACGACCGTCGCCCACGCCCTGATGGAGGGCGCCGCCCGCCTCGTCCGGGCGGAGGACCTCCGTCGGGCGGGGATCGCGCTCCCTCCCGGTCTCCCCGACATCACCCCCCGTCTGCCGGCCCGTCCGGCGACCCCCACGCCTGCGAGGTCCCCGGCATGACTCCGAATCCACCCCCGGCCTCCGGTCCCGGCGCCTCGACCTCGACCCCCACCCCCCTCGCGGTGGTGGGGCTCGGCTGCCTCTTCCCCGGCTCGACCGATGTCGCGGGGACCTGGCTGACCCTGCGGGATGGCATCGACCGGATCACGGAGGTGCCCGCGACCCACTGGCGCCCCGAGGATGTCTTCTCCGAGGATCGCTCCGCCCCCGACCGGACCTACGGCCGTCGCGGCGGCTTCCTCGACCCCGTCGACTTCCGTCCCATCGAGTTCGGCATCGCGCCTCGGGACCTCGAGGCGACCGACACCGCCCAGCTCCTCGGCCTCCACGCCGCCCGGGAGGCGCTGCGGGACGCCGGGCTCCTCGATCGGGACCAGCAGGCGAAGCGGCGGATCAGCGTGCTCCTCGGCGTCACCGGTGCCCTCGAGCTCGTCATCCCCCTCGGCGCGCGCCTCGGGCACCACCACTGGTGGCGGGCCCTCGCCGAGTCCGGAGTCGACCGGGAGACCGCGGGCGAGGTGGTCCGCCGGATCTCCGACAGCATGGTGCGCTGGCAGGAGAACTCCTTCCCCGGGCTGCTCGGGAATGTCGTGGCCGGGAGGATCGCGAACCGCCTCGACCTCGGCGGAACGAACTGCGTCGTCGATGCCGCCTGCGCGAGCTCGATGGGCGCCGTGCACCTCGCCGCGATGGAGCTGGAGAGCGGGCGGTGCGACGCCGTGGTCACCGGCGGGGTCGACACCTTCAACGACATCTTCATGTACACCTGCTTCTCGAAGACCCCCGCCCTCTCCCCCGGTGGACACGCCCGCCCCTTCGATCGGGACGGAGACGGCACCACCCTCGGCGAAGGGGTGGGGATCGTCATCCTCAAGCGCCTCGAGGACGCCGAGCGGGACGGGGATCGCATCCTCGCGAAGCTCCTCGGGATCGGCAGCTCCTCCGATGGCAAGGGGACCGCGATCTACGCGCCCAGCGCGGAGGGTCAGGTCCGCTGCCTGGAGGCGGCCTACGGCACGGCGGGCGTGAGCCCCGACACGATCGAGCTCGTCGAGGCCCACGGTACCGGCACCGCGGTCGGGGATGCGACGGAGGTCCGCGGGCTGACCGAGGTCTTCCGCCGCGCGCGACCGGAGGGGAGCTGGTGCCAGCTCGGGTCGGTGAAGTCGCAGATCGGGCACACGAAGGCCGCGGCGGGAGCTGCGGGGCTCGTGAAGGTGATCCTCGCGCTCCACCACAAGGTCCTCCCCCCCACCATCAAGGTGAAGAGCCCCCTCGACGAGCTGCAGCCCGGGCGGAGCCCCTTCCAGCTCTCCCGCCTGCCGCGCCCGTGGATCTCCCGGACCGGCTCCCCGCGCCGGGCGGGGGTCAGCGCGTTCGGCTTCGGCGGGAGCAACTTCCACGCGGTCCTCGAAGAGGCAGCCCCAGCGCGGGAGGCCCCCGACTTCGAAGGGGCGCCCCTCCTCCTCGCGGCGAGCGGGGACGGCCCCGAAGCGCTCGAGCGGCAGCTCGAGGAGTGGCGCGGCTCCCTCGATGGGGCGTGCCTCGCCACCGCCCGCGCCATCGCCGCGCGCAGCCGCGAGTCCTTCGACCCTGCTGCCCCGCGGCGCCTCCTCGTCGTCTCCCCCAGGGAGGAGCTCTCCGCCCGCCTCCCGCGGATCCAGCAGCAGCTTCGGGACGCACCCCATGAGCCGTGGAGCCTGCCGGACGGCGCGTTCCACGGCGTGGGCGCCGCGCCGGGGGCCCTCGCGTTCCTCTTCCCCGGCCAGGGGAGCCAGCGCACCGGGATGCTCCGCGACCTCGCCTGCCGCACGCCGGAGCTGCTCCACTCTCTCGAGGAGGCGGAGCACGCCTACTGGTCGGACGAGTCCGACCCGGTCCCCCTCGCCGAGCGGATCTACCCCCCCGATCCGTTCGACGACCACCGGGCGCGCCGGCAGGAGGAGTCGCTGCGGGACACGCGGAACGCGCAGCCCGCGATCGGGGCGGTCAGCGTCGGCGCCGCCCGTCTCCTCGCCCGATTCGCGGTCCTGCCCGCGATGGTGGGAGGGCACAGCTACGGAGAGCTCGCCGCGCTCCACGTCGCGGGGCGCCTCCGCGCCGAGGACTTCCATCAGCTCTCCAACTTCCGCGGGCGGCTCATGGCGGACGCGGGAGGAGAGAGCGCGGGCTCGATGGCCGCGGTCGATCTCCCCCTCGATGACCTCGATCGCCTCGTGGTCGAGGAGCGCCTCGATCTGGTGGTCGCGAACCGCAACGCGCCCCGCCAGGGAGTCCTCTCCGGGCGCAGCGATGAGATCGCCCGGGCGATCACGGTCTGCGAGGCGCGGGGGATTCGCGCCACCCGCCTCCCGGTCTCCGCCGCCTTCCACTCCCCCGCGATCTCCGGGGCGCGCGAACCGTTCCGGGAGGTCCTCCGTCGCGTCCGCCTCTCCCCCGGCTCGATCCCGGTCTACGCGAACTCCTCCGCGGGTCGCTATCCCGCGTCGGAGGAGGCGGCGAAGGAGCTGCTCGCCGGTCAGATCGCCGAGCCGGTCCGCTTCCTCGATCAGGTCGAGGCGATGGTCGGCGACGGGGTCCGCACCATCGTCGAGGTCGGGCCGGGCTCGATCCTCTCGAGTCTGACCCGGGCGATCCTCGGCGACCGGATCGCTCCCTCCGGCGTCCAGGTCGTCTCCCTCGATGCCAGCGCCGGACGCCGGGACGGCATGCACGACCTCGCGATCACCCTCGCGACCATCGCCGCCCGCGGGCACGCGATCGACCTGCGCGGGTGGGACGGGGGCGTCGTCGCGCGCCCTCTCCCCATCGCGCGGAAGGGTCCCTCCGTCGCGGTGGGCGGAGCGAACCTCGCCCCCGGGAGCACCGGAGAGCTCGCCCCGCTCCCCCCTGTGGCCCCCCCGGTCGACCTCACCTGGCCGGCGACCCCTCCAGCGGTCCCCCCGTCCGCACCGATCGTCGCACCGGTGATCGAGGAGGAGTGGCGACTTCCCCCGCGCCCGGCGGTGGTCGACGACGAGACCTGGGCCGGCATCGAGCGGCTCGCGGAGGACGCCCGGGCGCTCGAGGCGGAGCTCACCACCAGCCAGCGGCTCCTCTTCGAGGGGATCGAGGCGCGGATCCGCGCCGCGGTCGGCGCGGCAACGACGCGCCCCGCCCCGACGAGTCCGAGCCCGCCGCACTCGCACCACACGAGTCCGGTCCAGACAAGCCCGGGCAGTGAGAGGCCTCCCACCCCGACCGCAGCGGCGGTCCCCGCCTCTTCCACGCCTCCAGAACCGGCCGCACCGCGGACGGCCGAGCCCGCGCCCCCCGTCCCCGCCCCATCCCCGACGGCACGGAGCGGAGGAGGAGCGAGCCCCCTGACCGGGGCTCTGGTGGCGATCGTCGCCGACCGCACCGGCTACCCCGCTGAAGCGATCGACCCGGCGATGGACCTCGAGGCGGACCTCGGCATCGACTCCATCAAGCGCGTCGAGATCCTCTCCGCCCTCCGCAGCGAGCGCCCCGAGCTCCCCTCCCCGCCCCCGGAGCTCCTCGGCACCCTGCGCTCT
>JAFMMO010000310.1 GCA_017859655.1 Pseudomonadota bacterium
GCCGACGAGGAGGAGCGCGGACAGGAGAAGGAGCGCCCCGAAGGCGGGGTGCCTCGAACGCTGGCGAGGTTGACGGTGCATCAGGACTTCCTCTCGGGTGGGTTCAGCATCGCAGAAACCGCCTCTCCCCGGGAGAGGGCGTGGAGCCTCTTCCAGGCCCCCGTCGAATCGGGCGCATCGGGGTCGGAGCCTGCTAGAATCCGGAGAGAGGCGGCGCCCGCTGCTGCGGAAGGACGACCATGATCGCCGACGGCCCCTCTCACTCCCCCGGGACCCTCCCCCCCGCCCCCCCGCACTTCGAGCCGAGCGACCGGATCGCCCGCGACGCGGGGACAGCCCGCGAGCTGCTCGACCGGATCCTTCGGGACGGACATCGCCTGACCCCGATCGAGACCCTCTCCCTCATCACCCACGCCGAGACCGAGGACCTCTTCGAGGCCGCGAATCGCGTCCGGGAGCGGCTTCACCCGGAGGGGATCGTCACCTACGTCGTCGATCGGAACATCAACTACTCCAATGTCTGCACCTCCGTCTGCGCGTTCTGCGCCTTCTACCGGAAGCCGGGCGATCCGGAGGGATACGTCCACTCGACCGATGAGATCCTCGAGAAGGTGCGGGAGACGATCGCCCTCGGCGGCTCCGGCTGTCTCATGCAGGGGGGGCTCCATCCGGAGCTGCCCCTCGAGTGGTACACCGACCTCCTCCGAGCGATCGGAGAGGCCTACCCGGACTTCTACCTGCACTGCTTCAGCCCCACCGAGATCCACGGACTGACCCAGGTGACCGGCCGGCCGGCCGAGGAGATCCTGCTCGCTCTCAAGGATGCGGGGCTCCGCTCGATCCCCGGGGGCGGCGGGGAGATCCTCGTCGATGCGATCCGGAGGCGTCGTCGGAGCTCGTGCTCGGCCGATGAGTGGCTCGAGATCTCCGCGACCGCCCACCGCGCGGGGATCCCGACGACCGCGACGATGATGATCGGTCTGGGCGAGGAGCTCTGGATGCGAGCGGAGCACCTCGACCGCGTGCGCCGCGTCCAGGACGAGACGCGCGGCTTCATCTCCTTCATCCCCTGGACCTTCCAGCCGGACAACACTCCGCTGGGCCGGGCGATCCCGGAGCGCGTCTCGGTCGACGAGTATCTTCGCTGGCATGCCCTCTGCCGTCTCGTCCTCGACAACGTCCCGAACCAGCAGGTCTCGTGGCTCACGAACGGCCTGGAGGCCGGGATCATCGGGCTCCGCTCCGGCGCCAACGACATCGGCTCCACGATGATCGAGGAGAACGTCATCTCGGTGGCGGGAGCGGACCATCAGGCGACCGAGGAGATGCTCCGCAGCACCATCGTCGAGGCGGGCTTCCGCCCCGGTCTTCGCAACGGCGGCTACCACCGGCTGGAGGATCGACCGATCCCTCACCTCGCACGAACGATGGAGGCGCAGGAGGTCGACGAGGGATGAGCGAGGAGGCGGGCACGACCCTCACCGGCCGACGCCTCGCCGAGCGCGCGCGCGAGGCGGTGCAGGGCTGGGAGATCCCTCCCGAGCTCCCGCGCCACCCCTCGACCGGCGTTCTCCCGAGCAGCCCCGACCCGGACATGCTGCGAACCGCCGCTCGAGTCCTGCATCTCCTCCTCGTTCGGAGCAGCCCCGAGACGGTCCTGCTCCTCGGAGTCCACGACCTGCCCGACCCCTCACCGAAGGTCCTCCCGAACGACGTTCTCCCCACCCCTGTCGGTCCGATCCCGGTGGACGTGGAGCGACGTCGGCGCCTCTGCCGCTATCTCGGGCTCGACCCGCTTCCCCGGGAGGAGCCGGGCGGCGCAGGCAGGTCCGGGGGGATCGAGGGGGGACTCCTGCTGCTCGCGGTGCTCGGGCCCGGGTGTCAGGTCCTCCCGATTCTGCTCCCGAGGGAATCCGATGGCCCCCTCGGAGACGAACTCGGGGAAGAACTGGCCAACCTGTACCAAGGGGAGAAGGTCGCGCTCGTCGCGCCCCTCGAATTCTCCCGCTGCGGCGGGGAGTCCGAGGACCCGCGGAAGACCCTGCGGCAGCGGGACGCCGAGCTCCTCCGCTCGGTCGTCGAGCTGGACCGCGCCTCGGTCTCCTCCGCCTCCTCCGATCGAGTCAGCTCCCCCGCCGCCCTCGCCGCGATCGTCGCTCACGCCCGGGGCCGAGGGGCGGAGCAGGGTGCTCTCGTGGAGTATGTCCGCAGCCCCCTCGCTGCGAGCTCGGGGGTGACCTGGGGCGGGCGGGCCGGAGTGGTGTTCTGAGTCGGAACGCCCGACTCGCTCTCGCCAACGGAAGGAAGCACATGTCGATCGCAACCGGAACCGGCGACGCGGGAGACTCGGGCCTCATCGGAGGCGCCCGTGTCCCGAAGGACAACTCCCGCCTCGAGGCCTACGGGAGCCTCGACGAGCTGAACGCTGCGATCGGGGTGGCGGTCTCCCATGGTCTCCCGACCCCGGTGGAGGAGCAGCTCGAGCAGGTGAGTCACTGGCTCTTCGACCTCGGGAGCGACCTCGCGAGCCCGAGGGCCGGACTCGAGCCGGGGCAACCGCTGCGGGTCGGGGAAGAGCACCATGTGCGACTCACGGAGTGGATCCACGCGACGGAGGAGACCCTCCCCCCCCTGCGGAACTTCATCCTGCCCGGGGGCTCCCCCGGCGCCGCGGCCCTGCACCTCGCGCGGACGATCTGTCGTCGGGCGGAGC
>JAFMMO010000103.1 GCA_017859655.1 Pseudomonadota bacterium
CGACCCCCACGAGCAGGCGGGGGGGGTGCGCGGCATCACCGACGAGACGATCGTCGCCCGGGAGCGGGCCGTCTTCGAGTGGGCGCGGGGAATCCCCCTCGCCTTCGTCCTCGCCGGCGGCTACGCGCAGGAGGAGCGGACCCTCGACGCCGTCGCGGATCTGCACTTCCTGACCCTCGACGCGGCGGCGGAAGCGAGCCGCGAGGCGGACGAGGCGTCGGAGTCGGGCGCCCCGCCCCCACCCCATCCGTCCGAAGGGTCCCGGGCCGACGACCTCTGATCTCGCGACATCTGATCCCGGGGCCTCTGTGCCCGCGGCCCTTGATCCCGCGGCGCCTCCCGACGAGACTGCCCGCCGACCTTCCCCCTGAGCCCAAGGAGTCGCTCCGCGCCATGCATCGGCCCCGCACGACCCCCTTCCACGAGCGACTCGCGCCCCTGAACGAGACAGGGATCTGGAAGCACTGGGCGGGCCATCTCGTCGCCCCGCAATATCAGGCCTCTCTCACTCAGGAGTACTACGCGATCCGCAACGCGGTCGCCCTCCTCGACACCTCCCCCCTCTTCAAGCTGCGCTTCACCGGTCCCGATGCGCGGGCGCTCCTCGAGCAGGCGCTCGTCCGGGACATCGGCCGCTGTCCTCCGGGGCGGGCCCAGTACACCTGCTGGTGCGATCCCCGCGGCTTCGTCGAGCAGGACGGAGTGGTGATGCACACCACCGAGGGGGAGTACCTCCTGACCGCCGCGGAGCCGGCGCTCCGCCACTTCCGGGAGCTCGCCCGGCAGCGCGGGCTCCCCCGGGTCGAGGTCGAGGATGTCTCGACGGACTGGGGGATCCTCGCCCTCCAGGGGCCCCACGCCCATGAGGTCCTCGGTCAGCTGACCGATGATGCCGCGCCCCTCCGCCCCTTCCAGCTCGCCAC
Organism: Pseudomonadota bacterium; assembly: GCA_017859655.1. Lineage (GTDB taxonomy): Bacteria > Planctomycetota > UBA8108 > UBA1146 > UBA1146 > JAFMMO01. The sequence continues at coordinate 924 of JAFMMO010000103.1, forward strand.
CACCCGCATCGCCCAGAGGCCGGTGACCATCTCCCGCACCGGCTACACCGGGGACCTCGGCTACGAGATCTGGGTGAGATCCCCGGATGCCATCGCGGTCTGGGATGCCCTCGTCGCGGCGGGGCGGGGACACAACCTCACTCCGCTCGGCACGACCGCCCTCAAGATGGCGCGGGTGGAGGCGGGGCTCCTCCTGCTCGGGGTCGACTTCCAGCCCTCCCGCCAATGCTGGGTCGACGAGGAGCGCGACACGCCCCTCGAGCTCGGGTGGGAGTGGATGCTCCGCGGACGGGGGGGAGACCCGCGGGAGTTCGTCGGGCGGGAGGCGATCGAGGCGGAGCGGCGCGCGGAGAGCAGCCGCTGGACGACGGTCGGGCTCGGGCTCGACTGGCGCGACTACGAGCGGGTCTTCGTCGAGGCCGGAGTCCTCCCTCCCCACCACGAGCTCTACGCCGAGACGACGATGTCCGTCTACCGTCGGGGAGGGCGGGAGTGGGACCTCGCCGGACACATCGGCAGCTTCCTCGCATCCTCCCTGCTGCGTCGCCCGATCGGCCTCGCGAAGCTCCCCCTCGACCTCGCCCGCCCCGGCGTGGAGGTCGATGTCGAGGTGACGGTCATCCGCAGGCCCTGCCTCGTCCGCGCGCGGGTCGAGCCCCTCCCCTTCTTCGATCCACCCCGCCGCACGGCACCGGTCGGAAGGAGCGCTCCGTGATGACGAAGGACCGGATGCTGGATGCGATCGTCATCGGCGGTGGCCACAACGGCCTGGTGAACGCCTGCTACCTCGCGCGAGCCGGCCTCCGCACCGTCCTCCTCGAGCGACGCCCGCTCGTGGGGGGCGCGACGATCACCGAGGAGCTGGTCCCCGGCTATCACTTCACCACCTTCTCCTACGCGATCAGCCTGCTCCGCCCCGAGGTCGTGCATGAGCTCGGCCTCGTCGAGCACGGCCTGATGACGATGCCCCTCACCACCACCTTCCAGCCGGGCTGGAACGGCGAGCACCTCCTCCTCGGCGCGGACTCCTGGGAGAACTTCCACGAGATCGCCCGGCACTCGCCGAGCGATGCCGAGGCGGCCCGCGATCTGGGTCGGCTCCTCGCGCGCTGCTCCCGCGCCCTGAAGCCCTGGGTCGACCGCATCCCTCCGGACATCACGAGCGATGCACCGGAGGAGCTCGCGGCCCGGGCGGAGCTGCAGGAGTACGCGGACCGCCTGGCTCCCGATGTCCGGGAGATGATCGAGCGGATGATGGCGTCGAGCGCGGCGGAGATCCTGGACGAGTGGTTCGAGACCGACCTCGTGAAGGCGATGTACGCCTCGAGCGGGATCATCGGGAGCCGCTGCAGCCCGCACAGCGTCGAGTCCGGCCTCGTCTGGCTCTTCCACAAGCTGGGGGACTACGACGGGGTCCCCGGCCAGTGGGGCTTCCACAAGGGGGGGAACGGGGGCTTCAGCCAGGTCCTCGCCCGGGCCTTCGAGGCGGCGGGGGGAGAGATCCGCACCGACGCGCCGGTCGCGCGGGTCCTCTACGGGGACGGGGTGGCCGAAGGGGTGGAGCTCGAGGACGGGACGGTGCTCCGCGCGGGGACGGTGGTGAGCGCCCTCGACCCTCGGCAGACCTTCACGCGCCTCGTCGACCCCGCGGACCTCCCCACCGATCTCGTCACGCATCTGCGGGAGTACCGCTTCCAGGGGACCGCGGCCAAGGTGAACTTCGCCCTCTCCGAGCTCCCCGTCTTCCCCACCCTCGGGCGAAGGGAGGACATCTTCCGCGGCTTCACGAACATCGGCCCCTCGATCGGCTACCTGGAGGAGGCCTTCGCGGACTGTCGAGCCGGACGCTTCAGCCGTCGCCCCTTCCTCGACTGCTGCGTGCAGTCCACCGTCGACCCCGACATGGCCCCGCCGGGGTCCCACGTGATGTCCTGCTTCGTCATGTACGCCCCCTACCATCTCGCGGAGGGGAGCTGGTCGGAGGAGGGACCGCGCCTCGCGGACACCGTCGAGGAGACCCTCGAGGAGTTCTTCCCGGGCTTCCGGGATCTGGTCATCCACCGGGAGGTCGTGACTCCCCTCGACATCGAGCGGACGATCGGGCTCAGCGAGGGGAACATCTTCGCGGGCGAGCTCTTCGCCTCGCAGCTCTTCCTGCACCGACCCGCTCCGGGGTGGAACCAGTACGCGACCCCGATCCCCGGCTACTACCAGTGCGGGTCGGGGACCCACCCGGGAGGCTGCGTCACCGGTGGGCCGGGGCGCCTCGCCGCCCGCCGGATCCTCGCCGATCGGGCCCTCCCCCTCCCTTGAGCCGGCGGTCCGCTCGACCGATACTCTCCTCCGGCCTCCGGGCCCAAGGCTGCGATCCCCCGACGCCGCGTGGCGCCTCCGCCCGTCGGCGCATCCGTCCCCCGCTGCCCAAGGAGCGACTCGTGCGATCAGTCCCCCTCCTGCTGCTCCCCCTGCTCTTCGCCGCCCCCCTGTCCGCCGCCGACACCCTTGTCCTGAAGGGAAAGGACGGCCCCGGTCGCGGTCGGCACATCGTCATCGTCTCCGGTGACGAGGAGTATCGGGGGGAGGAGTCCGCGCCGATGCTCGCGAAGATCCTCTCCCAGCGGCACGGCTTCGACTGCACGGTCGTCTTCGCCTGGACCGACGACCACATCGATCCGAACAACCAGGCCGGACTGCGCGGGCTCGAATGCCTCGACTCCGCGGACCTGATGATCATCGGCACCCGCTTCCGTCGCCCGAGCGACGAGCACGCCGCCGTGATCACCCGGTTCCTCGACGCGGGGAAGCCGGTGATCGGCTTCCGAACGGCGACCCACGCCTTCACCGGGGATGGGAAGTTCGGGGAGGGCGACGGCGCCATCCCCTACGGTGCCTTCGGCCGGAAGGTGCTCGGGGAGCAGTGGGTGAACCACCACGGGGGCCACGGCTACGAGGGGACCCGCGGAGTCATCGAGCCCGGTCGGGAGCAGCACCCGATCCTCCGGGGGGTGGAGGATGTCTTCGGACCCACCGACGTGTATGGCGTGATCCATCTCACCGACGCGGACACGATCCTCCTCCGGGGCGCGGTGACGAAGACCCTCGACCCCGACTCCCCCCCGGTCACAGGGGAGCGAAACAACCCGATGATGCCTCTCGCCTGGCTGCACGAGTACACGGCACCGAACGGGACCAGCGTGGGGAGATCGTTCTGCACGACCCTCGGAGCCTCGGTGGACTTCGCCAGCGAGGACCTGCGCCGCCTCATGGTGAACGCCGCGTTCCACCTCCTCGGGGTGGAGGTCCCCGCGGAGGCGGACGTCACGCCGGTCGATCCGTTCTACCCGAGCTTCTACGGCTTCATCCGGGACGGCTCCTGGTTCAAGGACCTCGACCTCCAGGTCGAGGACCTCGAGATCGGTCGCGTGGTGCAGCCACGGGATCCCCCCGGAGCCCCCGCGTGGCTCAGCCGACCGCGACCGATCCCCTCCAAGGACGCGAAGAGCGGTCGGCTTCCCCTGGTCCCGGGAGACCGCCTCGTGCTGTTGGGGAACAGCCTCGCGGAGCGGATGCAGCACCACGGGTGGCTCGAGACCGAGCTGCAGCTCGCGCTCCCGGAGCTGGAGCTCGTGGTCCGCAACCACGGCTTCGGGGGTGACACGGTCACCCACCGCCCGCGCAGCAGAGGGTTCATCGATCCCCACACCTACCTCGAGATCTCCGGTGCCTCGGTGATCCTCGCGTTCTTCGGACAGAACGAGTCGTGGCAGGAGGACCCCGAGCGCTATCGAACCGAGCTGTCCCGCTGGGTCGATGAGACCCGGAGCCGCAGCTACGACGGCCGGGGAACCCCGCGCATCGTGCTCTTCTCCCCGATCGCCCATGAGAACCTCGGGACCCCCGAGCTCCCGGATGGCATCGCCCGGAACCGGGTCCTCGCCGAGTACGCGGCGGTCACGAGGGAGGTCGCCGACCAGAAGGGGCTGCCCTTCGTCGATCTCTACGCGGCCACCAGCGCCCTCTACTCCGCCGCGGACACTCCGCTCACGATCAACGGAATCCACCTCACGGAGGAGGGGAACCGGGTGGTCGCCCGCTACATCCTCTCCTCGCTGCTGGGGATTTCCAGGCCGGCCGATCCGGCGCTCGCCTCCCGGGTGAGGGCCGCGGTCCTCGACAAGAACTGGCACTGGTTCAACCGCTACCGCGCGACCGACGGCAACGATGTCTGGGGTGGCCGGGCGGACCTGAAGTTCGTCGACGACCAGTCGAACCGCGATGTCCTCTGGCACGAGCTGACGATGATCGATGTCATGACCGCGAACCGCGATCGCCGCATCTGGGCGCTCGCCGCGGGCCTCGACGACCCCGGCGTCGATGACTCGAACGTGCCCCCCCCGGTCTCGGTCAAGACCAACGTCGGCGGAGGCTCCTCCAGCAGCGATGCCAACAAGGAGGGGCAGGGCACCTACCTCCCGGCGGAGGAGACCGCGGCGCAGCTCGAGCTCGCCGAGGGCCTCGAGGTGAACGTCTTCGCGTCCGAGGCGATGTTCCCCGAGGTCGTGAACCCGGTGCAGTTGGCGGTCGACCCCCGCGGGCGACTGTGGGTCGCGAGCTGGCCGACCTACCCGAAGTGGGAGCCGCTGAAGCCGATGAACGACCGGATCGTCATCCTGCCGGACGAGGATCGCGACGGCGTGGCCGATCGGGCGATCACCTTCGCGAAGGTGCGGAATCCGACCGGCTTCGAGTTCTGGGGGAACGGGGTGATCGTCGCGAGCGCCCCCGACCTCATCTACCTCGAGGACACCGACGGGGACGACGTCGCGGATGTCCGGGTCCGGATCCTCCACGGCCTCGACTCCGCGGACACCCACCACGCGGCGAACGGGCTGATCTACGGCCCGGACGGGCACATCTACTACCAGCGTGGCGTGTTCCACGTGAGCAACGTCGAGACCCCGTGGGGGCCGCCCCAGGAGGACACCCGCAGCGGGATGTACCGCTTCAATCCACGGACCTACGAGTTCTCCTTCCACGCGGTGAACAGCCCGAACCCGCACGGGACCACCTTCACCTACTGGGGAGAGCACCTCGCGACCGACGGCACCGGGGGTGAGTGCTTCCAGGTCCGCCCCCACGAATCGGGCGCGTTCCGGATGCGGAAGATCCTCCGCAAGACGGTCCGCCCCGTCGCCGCGAGCGGGATCCTCTCCAGCGAGCACTTCCCCGCGGAGTTCCAGGACGACTTCCTCGTCCTGAACACCATCGGGTTCCTGGGGATCAAGCGCTACGGGATCACCGTCGACGAGAACGGCGATGTGACCGGCACCGAGGAGGCGGACCTGCTCCGCTCCCCGCGCGACCGGAACTTCCGTCCCACCGACCTCGAGATCGGCGGGGATGGCGCGCTCTACGTCTCCGACTGGCAGAACATCATCATCGGGCACATGCAGCACAACGTCCGTGATCCGAGCCGCGACCACGAGTACGGGCGCATCTATCGGATCACCGCCAAGGACCGCCCCCTGATGGAGCCGGTCGCGGTGGCGGGAGAGCCGGTGCCGGTCCTCCTCGATCGCCTGACCCACCCCACGAACATCATCCGGTATCGGACGCGGATCGAGCTGAGCGGACGCCCCACCACCGAGGTCATCGCCGCGCTCGCCACCTGGCTCGGCCGCTGGGACTTCGATGACCCGGCGCATGCGCACCATCTCCTGGAGGGGCTCTGGCTGCATCAGCAGCACGACGTCCCGAACCCGGAGCTCCTCGCCGCGCTGCTGCGCTCTCCGGAGCCGCGCGCGCGGAACGCCGCCCGCACCGTCCGCCACTTCTGGGAGATGGACGCGGATGTCGCCGCGGCGGTCGCGGCGCTCGAGGAGGAGACGGTGCAGGCCCCCCTCACTCCGACCGAGGAGCTCATCGCACGCGGTCTCGACGAGGAGGCGCGGGCCCTCTATCAGCTCGGCTCCGAGATCTTCGTGCGGGAGGCGCACTGCGCCACCTGCCACCAGCTCGACGGGCAGGGTCTCCCCGGCCAGTACCCGCCGATCACCCCGAACCCGTGGGTCGCCGGGGATGAGGAGCGGCTCATCAAGCTGACGCTGATGGGGATCTGGGGAAACCTCGAGCTCGACGGGAAGTGGTACCGGGCGGAGACCGACCAGATGCCGCCGATGACCCAGTTCAAGGAGGTCCTCGACGACCGCGAGATCGCGGCGGTCCTCACCTACGTGCGGAACACCTTCGGCAACGATGCCCGCCCGGTGAGTCCGGAGACGGTTGCCCGGGTCCGCGCCGGGCTCGAGGAGCGGTACATGTGGTACATGGTCGAGGAGATCCTGAAGGAGCACCCGATCGTCGAGGACGAGATCGAGCGCTTCCGCAACCCCCGCTGAGGCACCCCGCGCGGTCTTCGGCGCGGTGCCTCACGGGGCACCGCGCCGGGAGCGGCGATCCGGCGATCAGTGGTCGTGTCCCATCTGCATCAGGACATTGTTCACATCGCCGTTCACCGTGACGGTCGTCTCGGCCGGGCTCCCCCCCCGGGTCCCGCTGCTGAGGCGATAGGTCCCATCCGCGAGCCCCTGGAAGTGGAAGCTCCCGTCGTCCTCGGTGACGACCCCCTTGCGGACCCCGTCCGTCGCCTCATCCGCCCCGACGAGGACGATGTAGGTGAAGCCGGCCGGGGAGCCGTCCGCGCCGCGGAGCTCTCCGCGGATCGACGCGCCCCTCTGGAGTCGGATCTCCATGGACGCCATCTGACCCGGCACCAGCGCCGGGGTCGGCGTGCTCAGGACCACGTACTCATCGTGGCTCACCATCAGATTCGAGACCCCTGGCGGCACGGCATCGAGCTCGAAGCGTCCATCCCCGCGGGACATGTCGGCGACCGACCCGGTGAAGTCCCGCATGATGCTCTCCATCGAGGCGGGGTCCTCCCCTTCGACCGCCGGGAGCTCGATCTTCACCCGCGCGCCCGAGACCGGATCGCCGGTGAGGGCATCGAGGACGACGCCCTCGATCCACGCCGCGCGCTCCAGCTCGATCCGCTCCTCCTCGACGATCCCGGGGCGGAGCTCCACCTCCATCGAGACTCCGCTGAAGCCCGCGGCCCGGATGCTCACATCGTAGGTCCCGGGGCTCAGATCCTCGCGCTCGAAGACCCCCTCCGCGGAGGAGACCGGCTCCTGCGCCCCGCCGAAGCTCATGTCCCGCTCCCTCGGGGTGACGGAGAGGTCGAAGTCCCGGACGGGGTCCCCGGTCGCGCGATCGACCACCTGCCCGACGAGGCCGGCGGAGGGGAGCAGCGTGAAGTACTGGGTCGTGCCCGCATCGACGTAGACGCCCCGCTCCACCGAGCGGGCGAAGCCACGCTTCTCCGCGACGAGCGTGTAGCCCCCCGAGGAGAGGCCCGGGATCTCGTAGGAGCCGTCGAAGTCGGTGCGGGCCGAGCGCAGGGCACCGCCGAGGAAGAGCTGGGCCTGGATCATCTCATCGTCCGTGCCCGCCTCCTCGATCACGCGGACCGTCGCTCCCTCGACCGCGATCCCCCGGTCATCCATGACACGCCCCGAGAGCACCGCCCCCGGATCGATGACGAGGGTCAGGTCGAGGGTGCCCCCCTCGCTGAGGATCACCGCCTCCTCGGGGGAGTCGGAGTAGCCGACCATCTCCGCGTTGAGGCGGAACTCGCCGGCGGCGAGCGCCTCGAAGATGAACCGCCCGGTCTCATCGGTCTGCACCACATCCCCGCCCCGGGGCAGGCCGATCATCTGCATCATCATCCGCTCCTGCGGACCCATGCGGCCGCCGCCCTTCTGGAGGCGCACCGACGCTCCCGCCACCGGTCCGGTCCCGTCGGTCACGACCCCGGTGATCGTCGAGGCGACGAGGAGCTGGACGTCGTACCGCGCCTCCTCGACGACCTCATCGAGCTGGAAGGGGACCGAACGGCCCCGCGTGGTCCCCGGGAAGTCCGCGATGACGATGAACTCGCCCTGCTCCGGCGCGAAGTAGCGATCGAACGCATACTCGCCGTTCTCATCCGCCACCGTGACCCCGAGAAAGAAGAGGCTGGTGTCGATGGCGAACGGGATGTCCTCCGGGATGTTCGGGGTGATCCGCACCAGCGCCCCCGCCTGGGGGACACCCCCCGGCGAGTAGACCGTGCCCCGGAGGGGGGTCACCGACCGCATCTCGATGCGGATGCCGTCCCGCGCTCCGTCGAGGTCGACCTCCACCCGCTCCTGCACCCGGCCGCTGGCCCGCACCGCGACGCTCGCCATGCGTCCCGGGTCCGGCTCCTCCCCGCCCCGACGGAAGCGACGCGGGGGTCCACCCCACATGCCGCCCCCGAGGCCGCGGCGGTCCTCCACGACCCCTTCGAGGACGAAGTTCCCGCCCTCATCGGTGGTCGTCTGCGCGCCGGCGGCGAGCACGGTGGCCGCGGGGATCCCGGCACCGGTGCGGGCATCGATCACGAGGCCGGAGATCCGCTCCCCGGGTGAGAGCACGAGCTCGACCGGCTCCCCATCGCTCGGCACCTCACGGAGCACCTCCGTGGTGTGGCCGGTGAGCCCCGCGGTCACCATGTAGTTCGCGCTCGGTCGGAGGCCCCCGAGCTCGAAGTAGCCGTCGTCATCGCTGATCGCGCTCAGGCGGCCGGACATCATGTCCTGCGCCGCACCCCCCATCATCATCCACCCCGCCCGGGACTGCTGCATCGCGGTCACGCGGACGCCGGGGAGCCCGGTCCCCGTCTCCCCCGAGATCGCCCGCCCCGTGATCGTGCTCCCGAGGTCGATCCGGATGTCCCCCAGGTCGAGGACCTCCCCCCACTCCACCCGGAACTCGCTCCGGTACGAGTTCATCCCCGGGTGCTCGATGCTGACCTTGTAGCGACCGGCGCCGAGCTCGTCGAAGCGGAAGCTCCCCGCCTCATCGGACTCGGCCTCCCGGGGGGGCACGCCGAGGATCCGTTGGGCCATGTCGACCATGTCGGAGGCCCCCGGAAAGGGGATGTTGATCGTCTGGTCCAGCCGCTCGAGGCGGAGGGGGACATCGACGATGGGGAAGCCGTTGGGCGTCGAGAGGAGGCCGGTCACCGACGCGGGGCGACCGAAGAGGATGATGACCCCCGTGGTCCCGGTCTCGACCCCCTGCACCGTGCTCTCCACGCCGGTCTTCGTGTACGCGGTCATGTTGTAGGTGCCGTTCGGCAGGGAGGGCACCGTGAAGCTCCCGTCCTCGGCCGAGACCGTCTCAAACGGCCCCTTGAGGAACTCCCCGTTCACATAGCCGAGCGCGCGCCGGACGAGGGGACCGATCCCCGTGGTGCTCGGCGGCGCGAACTCCGCGAGCACCCGAACCCCTCCGACGCCGCCCCCTTCCGGGTCGACCACCCGACCGGAGATCGCGGCCCCCCGCTCCAGGGGGAGCTGGATCGTCTCCGTTCGATCCGAGGCGAGAGAGACCACATCCCCGTAGCGGAAGAGCCACTGGGGCGCGAGGGTGAGCAGGAAGTAGCCGCCATCCGGCACATCCCGGACCTCGAAGCGGCCGTCGGCGTCGGTGCGGGCGATGACCGCGGAGGCGCGGAAGCTGGAGAGCTCGGCGCGCACGAAGTCGAGCATGCCGGAGATGTCCGGCATTCCCCCGCCGAGGCTCGCCGCGACCTCCCCCTCCGCCTTCTCCATCAGCTTCTCGACGCGACGCGCGGAGAAGAGGAGCACCTCCGCGCCGGGGATCCCCTCGCCGTTCCCGAGGACCGCCCCCTCCAGCATCGGGGGGGTCTTCGGCACCACCTCGATGGCGGGCTCCGCCACCGAGCCCCCCCCCGACCGCCCGGTCGCGGCGGGTCCGCTCGAATCGGGGAATTCCGGAGCCGGTCCCCGGGTCTCCTCGGTGACGGTCACCTCCGGGAGGGGAGAGACGTCGCTGGTGCGGAGGAAGAGGAGGACCAGAGCCGCGCAAATGACGACCGCGAGAAGGAGTCCCGTGGTGAAGGAGCGGAACATCAGCGTCCCTTTCGGTGACGGAGGTGTTTCGGGCGTTTCGCCGAGGGTGGATCCAGACGCGGTTCTTCGCAAGCACTGTTCCACCCGGATTCGAGGAGGATCCCTCATCCTCCCCCTCCAGGTCTCCCGGGCCCCGGCCCGCCGCCGCGGGAAGAGTCGGGCGGGAGCGGTTCGTTCCCGGCTCCGGCCCCGTTAGACTGCCGGGGCCGATCGACAAGGAGCTGCCGTTGACGACCCCGGACCCGACACCCCCGAGCCGCGAGACGACTCCCGCGCCCGCGGAATCCGTGAAGACCCGCGAGGCTCTCTCGAAGCGCCCGCCGCCGCCGCCGGAGGTGGATCCGGAGGCCCTCGAGGCCTGCCTCCGGACTCTGGAGGAGATCGCGGAGGAGCATGCCATCCTCGCGTCCCTCTCGGAGGAGACGCGGACCCGACTCCGCCGCGCCTGCGGACGGATCTCCCACCCCGACCGTGAGGCGAAGCGCCGCCTCTCCCGCGCCCGGCGCCGTCGCAGCGAGCTCGATCGACGGGAGCACGACGAGGCGATCCTCGACCGCACCGGGATGCGCCGACAGCGGGAGTTGCTCATCTACCCCACCCCC
>JAFMMO010000311.1 GCA_017859655.1 Pseudomonadota bacterium
CGGAGCGCGGTGGAGGACACCTACGAGGCCCTGCGCCGGATGATCACGGACGCATCGGGGGCCTTCGATCCGGCGCTGCTCGCCACCTTCGTGCGCCACCTCACCCTCTGACGAGATTCCGCCTCCCCGTCGGGCATCGGTCTCGGGAGCGGTTGCCGCGTCGGTGGCTCGGGTTCACAATCCCGCCCCTCGCCCCGCGTGGGGCGCCGGACGGGGGGACCTTGACCGCAGGAGCAGAGCCGCGCCCCCCCGGGGAGCCGCCATCGATCGAGCGCCTGCGCGGGAACATCCCCCGGATCATGGTGCTCAACTCCGCGTGGATGTTCCTCGTCATCATGCCGGTGGTCGTGACCCTCTTCGTCGACCACGGTCTCTCCATGGAGCAGGTGTTCTGGCTGCAGTCGATCTTCGCCGGCTGCATCGTCCTCCTCGAGGTCCCCTCGGGCTATCTCGCCGACCTCTTCGGTCGGCGGCGCTCGCTCATCCTCGCCGGGGTCTTTCACGGCGCGGCGTACACCGTCCTCGCCCTCGCGGACTCCTTCGCCCTCTTCGTCTGCTTCGAGGTCCTCGCCGCCCTCGGCAACAGCTTCTTCTCCGGGAGCGATGTCGCGCTCCTCTACGACACGGAGGCCGCTCTCGGCGAGCGGGGGCAGGGGACCCGGACCCTCGGGCGACGGCTCCTCTGGGCCCAGGTGGGGGAGACCGCCGCGGCGCTCCTGTGCGGGGTCCTCGTCGTTCACGGTCTCGGGTGGCCCGCCACGGTGAACGCGGTCGTCGCGTGGGTCCCCCTCCTCCTCGCGTTCGGTCTCGTGGAGCCCCCCCGTCGGCGCGCGGGCACCGATCACCGCGAGAACATCCGCTCGATCCTGCGCGTCCTCTTCCGCGGGGACCCCACGCTCCGCCTCACCTTCATCGCGCTCGTGGTCTACGGGCTCGCGACGCTCCTCGCGGTCTGGTCCTTTCAGGACTACTGGCGGTCGATCGGGGTCCCCCTCGCCTGGTTCGGGGTGATCTGGGCGGCATACAACCTGACCGTGGCCCTCGTCGGCCGCGTGGCCCATCGACTCGAGCGAGGGATCGGAGCGCGGGCGGTCATCATCTGCATCGGGCTCATGCCGATCCTCGGGTACGGGGGAATGGCGCTGGGGGCCGGAGAGGGTGCGGGCGAGGCGGGTCGAGCCGGCCCGCTGGTGCTCCTCTTCGCGGTCGCAGCCGGCCTCACCTTCCAGGTGGGGCGCGGGCTCAATCAGGTCGTGGTGAAGGGCGCGATGAACCACCGCGTGCCCGCGGAGCTGCGCGCGACGGCGAACTCCCTCTCGAGCCTCGGGGTCCGGGTCCTCTTCGTGGGGATCGGTCCGGCGATGGGGTGGGGCTTCGATGTCCGCGGCTACGGGCCGACCTTCGCCTGGGTCACCGCCCTCTTCAGCCTGCTCCTCGTCCTCGTCGCGCTCCCGCTCGTGCTGCGCATCGGGGCGGCGGCCCCGGATGAGGAGACGAGCCGGCCCTGACCCTCCTCAGGGGAGGCTCCGGCGCTCCCCCGGTCGCTCGATGCGGGCCTCATCGCCGACGGAGATGTGCCCCTCCTCGAGGATCCTCCCGTAGACGCCGCCCCGGGTCTCGGGGAGGAGGGCCGCGTGAAGCCCGGCGCACGCCTCCTCCATCTGATCACAGGGGAAGGTCTCACCGAGGATCTCCACGGAGCACGCGCCGAGGACGAGGCGCCCCCCGACGAGGAGAGTGGAGAGGTCGAGGCCCCGGACGAGGACATTCGCGCGCCGGGTCGTCCAGGGGAGCTCCTGCCCGACCGCCCGGACCGTCGCCTCCCAGGCCTCCTCCGCGAGGATCGTCACCTGACGCCGGGACGAGGAGCCATGGTCCCCGTCGACGCCGGAGGAGGGGGTCAGGTGGAGGGTGTCGAGGAGGCGGGGCTCGCCGCGGCGGCGCGGTCGCACGCTGAGCGCGACGATCCGGGGGCTCGATTCGTTCAACGCGGGTCCTTCCGGTTCGGGAGCGGGCCTCCCGTGGTCAACCTTCGACTCTGCGGCGGAGTTCGCTCTCGTCGATCACCTCGATCCCGAGGGACTCCGCCTTCGTCAGCTTCGAGCCCGCCTTCTCCCCGGCGATCAGGAGGTCGGTCCGCTTCGAGATGGACCCGGTGACCTTTCCGCCGTGGGCCTCGACGAGGGCCTTCGCGTCGTCTCGGGAGAGGCTCGGGAGGGTGCCGGTGATGACGACCGTCCGGCCTTCCAGGACGCCGCCGGCCCCCTCGGTCTCCTCCGTCGGCTCCTCCTCCCACCGCAGGCCGGCCGCCCGGAGCTTCTCGAGCTCGGTCCGGGTCTCCTGGCGCGCGAAGAAGTCGGCCACGGCGCGGGCGATCTCCGGCCCGATGCCGTCCACCTCGGTCATCGCCTCTTCCTCCGCGCCCGCGAGGGCATCGAGCCCCCGGAAGCGCTCGATGAGGAGTCGGGCGACCGTCTCCCCGACATGGGCGATCCCGAGGGCGTGGAGGAGCCGGGCGACCGATCGCGTCTTCGAGACCTCGATGGCCGCGAGCAGATTCTCGGCGGACTTCTCCGCCATCCGCTCCAGCGCGGCGACCGGCTCCAGCTCGAGGGAGTACAGGTCGCCGGGAGTGGTGACGAGACCCCGGTCGACGAGCTGGTCGATCAGCTTGGTGCCGAGCCCATCGATGTCGAGGGCGCG
>JAFMMO010000312.1 GCA_017859655.1 Pseudomonadota bacterium
CGAACCGACAGTGATCCGGTCACCTTTGGGTGGGGTGCGACGACGGGACTCGGCTCCCGCGAGGTGTGGCGATGTGCCGATTCGGCACCGGCCTCACCGGTTTCGCCTCGGGTGACCTGGACTCGCGGACAGGATCGCGATCGTTGTTCCGGCGAACTCGATCGGCTCCCGATCGGAGTGAGTTCTCCCCCGTGAGTGTTTCGCAGCCCGGTTCCCCGGGGAGCGTGCGCACCTTGGGAGCCCTCCCGATCGGGCCGGGCCGATGGGATCGAAGAGTCAGGGTCGCTGGGAGATCCGGAGACCTTACCGCTGTGCGCCCGTCTTTCTGGGGGAGCGACGCTCCCCGAGCTTCAGTCGCGAGCTTCCTGTCGTGCCCTCCGGGAGCGCGGAGGGAGGCGTCCCCCGGCGAGACCACCGCCGAAGAGTCGGGGACCTGCGACCGGCGAGCGCGCCCGAATCGTCGACCTGAGATGGCCGCGCCCCGAGGGCGGGCCGAAGGGAGGCCGCGCTCCTTGCCGAAGGGCGGGGCGCGCCTCCGAAGTGTTTGAGAAAATCGACCCGCCGCGGCGGTCCCGGGAAGCCGGGTCGCCGTCGGAAGCTTTCGCCGGGGGGGGCACCGAGGCATCGGTACCCAACGGTCGAGGACGGGGAGTCCCGGGAATTCCCGGGAAGGTACTCGAGCGGTTGGGACGAAGGGCGGCCAGCGGGCCGCTCCGTTCGAACCGGCGGAGTAGGCGGGCGAAGCAGCCCGGAAAGGGATGTAGGTATGAAGCGGATCGCGGGAACCCCGATGCGAGGACTCCTCGCCGCCCTGGTCCTGAGTGTCGTGCTCGGAGCCGGGGTCGATCTCTCGGCCCAGATTCGTCCCGATGTGGAGCGTCTGCTCGACGAGGGCTACTCACTCTTCAGCAAGAACGACCTCAACGGCGCCCAGCAGAAGTTCGAGAAGGCGCTGATGCTCGACGTCACGAGCTCCGAGGCGTTCGAGTGGGTGGAGAAGGTCGGCTACGCGCAGCTCATCGCCGCGCTCGATGCCGGCAACGCGAGCCTCGCGAGTCAGGTCTCCACCCTCATGAACCTGACTTCGACCGTCGTGAAGGAGCGCCTGCGTGATCCCGCCCGGATCGACGCCGCCCTCGCCGCCTACTTCGGAGCCACCGATCGCCTGGCCCAGACCAAGGCGGAGGTCTCCGCCGTCAACACCCACGGCGTCTACCTCCTCCCCGGCCTGATGGCCCGCGCGGCGGAGGCGGACCAGCCGACCCGCGTGAAGGCGATCCTCGCCACCGTGCGGATCGATGCCGACGCGGTCCTCCCGCTCTGCCGCGCGCTGCACTCCGGTGAGATCCGTCAGGTCCAGGCCGCGATCGGCGCCCTCGAGCAGATCGGCCACAAGGCCGGGATCCCGTCCCTCCTGCAGGTGGCGGAGACCCACGGCGACTCGGTGGTCCGCCAGGCGGCCCGCGAGGCGGCCCAGTCCCTCGGGGCACCGGCCGGCATGTCCGCCTATGACGCGCTCACCGCGGAGGCGAGCCGCTTCTACAACGACTCCAACTACATGAACCGCACCTACCACGACCCCGTCATCTGGACGATGACGGACGGTGCGCTCTCGTGGACCGAGGTCGACGGTTGGGCCCTCAACGAGCTGCGCGCGGCGCAGCTGATCGAGGACGCGCTCTCCCTCGACGCCGGTGCCGACGGCATGGCGCAGCGCCTCAAGGCCTGCAACAACCTCGCGCGCTTCGCCGAGTGGCGGGACGTGCTCGCCGCCATGACCGGCAAGTCCGAGGCCGGCGAGGTCTCCGAGTCGGCGGTCGCGGAGCTGCGCGCCCGCGAGGGGGCCATGGAGATGGTGAAGAGCGAGGCGTACATGCTGCCGGAGGGGACCCTCCTGGCCGCGACCGGCCTCGCCCTCGATCAGGACCGTCCGCTCGTCGCGATCGAGCTCCTCGGGGCGCTTCGCTCCTTCCTCGTCGACGGCACTCGGGCGCAGGCGGTCCCGCCGGTCCTCTCCCGCGCCCTCGGCTTCGACGATCGTGGCGTGCGCTTCGCCGCGGCGGAGTACCTCGCCTTCATGAACCCGCGCGCCGGCTTCGCCGGAGCGGACCGGGTGGTCGACGAGCTCGCCGTCGCGATCAACAGCGCGGGCCGTCGGGTCGCGCTCACCGTGTTCCCGAACGACCGTGACGCGATGCTCGTCTCCGGGCTCCTCGAGAACGCCCACATCGACAGCTTCAACGACAACTCCGCGATCGGGGCCCTCGACCGCGCGACCAGCTTCCCGAAGGACCTGATCGTCGTCGCACCCGGCCTGACCGACATGCCGACCGCCGAGCTGATCCGTCGTCTCCGCAAGCACTACATCACCAAGACCACGCCGATCATCGTCATGTCCGACGAGGGATCCTTCGCCGAGAACGAGGCGACCTACGGGGATGCCGAGGACGGCATCTGGGTGGTGAGCCGCGGGATCGACCCGCTCCGCATGCGTGACGATCTCCTCTCCGGCATGCTCTCCGACGAGTGGCGGGAGCGGGACGAGGCGCTCGCCGCGAACGCGGCGGAGGCGCTCCGCTACCTCTCCGCGCGGGAGACCGCCTTCAACCTGGGCGCCGCGTCCGACGCGCTGGTCCAGGCCCTGAAGCACCCGTCCGACTCGGTGCGTCTGCCGACCTGCCGCGCGATCGCCAGCCTC
>JAFMMO010000104.1 GCA_017859655.1 Pseudomonadota bacterium
GCCGCAGCTCCCCGACCTCCTGCGGGCGGCGGCGGGGGGAGATCCTCTCGCCGGAGAGGTCCTCGACGAGGGGGCCCGCGCTCTCGGGCACGGCCTCGGTTCCGTCCTTCACCTGCTCAACCCCGATGTGCTCGTCCTCGGCGGTGGCATCCTGCACGCTCGACCCCGCTACCGGGAGCTGGTCGTGGAGGCGGCGAGGGAGTCGGTGCTGCCGAAGGCCTGGGAGGAGCTCCGCATCGTCCCGGCGGAGTGCGGCAATCGCGCCGGCATGATCGGCGCCCTCACCCTCGCCGCGACCGCGGCCGGGGCCGGGCCGGACGGGAGGGAATCGTGAGCGACCACCGCATCGACGACCAGCCGCCGCGCGTGCTCCGGAACGCCGAGGTGGTCCTCCCGGACCGGACCGCCCTGGCGGACCTCGTCCTGCGCGGGCCCACGATCGACTCTCTCCTCCCGCCGGGCCGGGGGCAGGGGGTGGAGGTGCACGACCTCGGAGGGAGGCGGGTCACCCCCGGGCTCATCGATCTCCATGTCCACGGGGGCTGGGGAGTGGACTTCTACCGCGACGACGCGGAGCGGATCGCCTCCGTCGCGGATCGGTTCCTCGCGAGCGGGGTCACCAGCCTCCTCCTGACCCTCCACACCGGTCCGATCGACGAGATGCTCGACCGCATCGCCAACGCGGCGGATGCCTGCGAGCTCTCGCCGGTCTTCGCCGGGATCCACCTGGAGGGCCCCTTCCTCGCACGCGATCGGAAGGGAGCGCTGCCAGAGGAGGGGATCCACGCCTACGACGCCGAGCTGCTCGGTCGGATCGTCGAGGCGGCGCGCGGGAAGCTCCGGGTGATGACCTTCGCCCCGGAGTCCCTTCCCCCCGCCGCGCTCGGCGGGCTGCACTCCCTGGGGGTCGGCCTGTCCATCGGCCACACCTCGAGCGACGCGGCGGCGGTCCGGCAGGCGATCGCGGCGGGGGCGCGGCGCTGCACCCACCTCTGCAACGCCATGCCTCCGATCCACCACCGCGATCCCGGTCCGATCGTCGAGCTCCTCCTGGACGACCGGGTTCGTGTGGAGGTGATCCCCGATGGGAGGCACCTCGATGACCGGGTCCTCGAGATGATCCTCCGCCTCAAGGGACCGGACCGGGTGATCGCGGTCAGCGATGCCATGCCCCTCGCCGGGCTCGGCGCGGCGGCGGGCTCCTTCTGCGGGCAGGAGGTCCAGGCCGACGGGGAGCGGGCGACCCTCGCGGACGGCACCCTCGCCGGCAGCGTGACCTTCCTCCCCGAGGCCCTCGCGCGCACCGCCTCGGCGCTCCAGCTCTCTCCGTCCCGGCTCGTCTCCCTCGGCTGCACCGCGGCGGCGCAGGACCTCGGCCTGCCGAGGACCGGGCGGATCGGCTCGGGTGGCCGGGCGGATCTCGTCGTCTGGGAGGATGGCCGCGCGCAGGCGACCCTCCGCGGCGGGGAGGGGGAGCTCCCCCCGGAGTGGCGCATCGCCTGAGGCGATGGCCCGACATCCCATCGACCCCGTGCCGGGGATCGGGCACCATGCCGCACGGAGTGAAGGGAGCGGCGAGTGAGCGAGGGATCCACCGAACTCCTGCGGGACTTCTCCGAGGCGGACGCGTGGCTCGCGCGCATCGCCCCCCCCGTCGACTTCTGCTCCCTGCGCCTCGTCGAGTCCCGGACCCAGGCGGTCGCGACCCGCCGGGGAGTCCCGCTCCCCAGTCGGATCGACATCGGCTGCGGGGCGATGGTCACCGTCATCGACGGCGGCGGGGTCGGCTACGCCGCGACGAGCGACCTCTCGTTTCCCAGCCTCTATCAGGCCGCCCGCACCGCGCTCACCTGGGCGGAGCGGATGCGCGAGCGCGCGGTGATCGACTTCTCCTCGGTCGACCGCCCCCGCCGGGGGGGGAGCTACGCGACCACGGAGGAGATCCCGTGGGAGGCCTGGCCCCTCTCGGAGAAGCTGGAGCGCCTCCTCGAGACGGACGCGCTCCTCGGGGCCGACCCGAGGGTGGTCGATCGGCGCACCCGCTGGGAGCATCGCCGCACCGTCACCCGCCTCGTGACCACCGATGGCATCTCGATCGATCAGACCCGCGTTCGGGTCGTGCCCGACATGGTCGTCGTCGCCTCCGATCACGGCGAGACCCAGCAGCGCTCCTTCGGCGGGCGCGGCTCCTGTCGTCAGGGGGGGCTGGAGATGATCGAGGCGCTCGGCTGGTCCGAAGCTGGGGAGCGGCTCCGGGATGAGGCGGTGGCGCTCCTCGACGCTCCCCTCTGCCCGAGCGGACCGACCCGCCTCCTCATCGGCCCCTCCCAGATGATCCTCCAGATCCACGAGTCGATCGGTCACCCCCTGGAGCTCGACCGGATCCTCGGGGACGAACGGAACTTCGCGGGGACGAGCTTCGTCGGTCCCGGGGACTTCGGCACCCTGCAGTACGGCTCCGAGCTCCTGAACGTGTCCTTCGACCCGACTCTCCCCGAGGAGTTCGCGAGCTACGGCTTCGATGATGAGGGGGCGCCGGCGGAGCGCCGGCTCCTCATCGAGCGGGGGATCCTCCGTCGCGGGCTCGGGGGAGGAACGAGCGCGGCCCGGCTCGCCCGGGGGGGCGAGGGCCTCCCCCCCGCCGAGGTGGAGGCGGTGGCGTGCAGTCGGGCCTGTCACTGGAACCGCCCTCCCATCGACCGCATGGCGAACCTGAACGTCGAGCCGGGTGAGGACTCCCTCACCGATCTCCTCGCTCGCGCCGAGGATGGCATCTTCGTGGATGTGAACTCCTCCTGGTCGATCGACGACTCCCGGCGCAACTTCCAGTTCGGGTGCGAGGTCGGGCGGCGGATCGAGGGGGGAGAGCTGAAGGGATGGGTGCGGAACCCTGGCTACCGGGGCCGATCCACCGACTTCTGGCGCAGCCTCATCGGGGTGGGGGACCGCTCCACCTTCGAGGTCCTCGGCACGCCGAACTGCGGCAAGGGGGAGCCGAACCAGATGGTCGAGGTGGGGCACGCCTCGCCGGTCTGCCTCTTCGACGGCATCGATGTGTTCGGGACGGGGGTCTGAGATGCAGGCGTGGTTCCACGATGTCGTGAACTACCTCTGCGACCTCCTCGGCGCCGACCAGCGGTTCACCTGCCGGGTGACCGGCGAGGACTCCGACATGGTCCGGTTCAACGGCGGGCGGATCCGCCAGGCGGGCTCCGTCACCCAGCGGGAGCTCGCCCTGCAGCTGATCGAGGGCGATCGTCAGGTCCGCGGGACGCTCGAGCTGACCGGCGACATCGCGGCGGATCGCTTCCCCCTCCGGCAGCTCCATGACGCGCTCTCCACCCTCGTCCGCGAGGCCCCCCCCGACCCCCATCTCTGCTTCCCCGACGCGGTGTCCACCACGGAGGATCGCGAGGACGACCGGCTCCCGCCCACCTCGGCGGTGCTCCCGCTCATCCTCGCGGAGCAGCGCGACCTGCAGCCGGTCGGCATCTACATGGCGGGGCGGATCGCGGAGGGGGTCGCCACCTCGAGCGGGCTGCGGCGCTGGTACGAGACCCACACCTTCGACCTCGATCTGTCGCTTTGCCTCGGGCTCGGGCCGCGGGAGCGGGATCGCTCGGTGAAGCTGACCCTGGGGGGAACCCGCTGGGACCCGGCCGAAGTGGAGCGCCAGCTCGCGACGGCGGCGGCGAAGGCGGAGAGGCTCCGCGCGGATCGGGTCCGAGTGGCGCCGGGCGCCTACCGGACCTACATCGCGCCGAGCGGCTGGAAGATGATCCTCCGGACCCTGGGCTGGCGGGGCGCCTTCTCCCACCGGGCGGTCGCGAACGGGACCAGCCCCTTCGCCGCGCTGCACCGAGGGGAGCGGCTCTCGACCCGGGTGAGCATCAGCGAGAACCACTCCCTCGGCTGGACCGCGCCCTTCAGTCCGGACGGATTCCGTCGGAGACTCGAGCTCCCTCTCGTCGAGGAGGGGCGGGTGAGCTCGGTCTGCGTCGCGCCCCGGACCGCGCTCGAGTACGGGGTCCCCCACACCGGGGCGACCGCGGAGGAGAACCCGGGCTCCATCGAGGTCGCGGCGGGGGATCTCCCCCTCGCCGAGATCCCCGAGCGGATCGGCGATGGGCTCTATCTCGATCATCTCCACTACCTGAATCTCTCCGATCGGGGGACCGCCTCCGTGACCGGGCTCACCCGGTTCGCCGCGTTCCGGGTCCGCGACGGTCGGATCGCGGAGCCGCTGGAGATCGTCCGTTTCGACGACTCCGTCCTCCAGCTCCTCGGTGAGCGTCTCATCGGCTTCACGGCGGAGCGGGAGCGCCTCCCCGAGGGGCGGAGCTACCACCGTCGGGCCCTCGGCGGCGCGCTCCTGCCTGGGGCGATCGTCGAGGGGCTCCGCATCGTCTCTTGAGGACATGCTTCTTGAGGACATGCCTCCCGACGACATGCCCCCCGAGGAAGTCGCTCCCGGGAACGCGTCTCCCGGGATTTCCCGCACCGATGGCGCGGTCTGCGGGAGTCTCCCCGCCGGCGATCGGCACAGACTCCCCCTGATCCGGGGTGCGAGGTGGGCGGAATCGGATAGGATAGAGTGCACTCACGACAAGGCATTCATCCCGGAGCCAAGGATCGGGGGGCAAATGGGCATCCTTCACAGGTATCTTGCGGCGCTCGCCTTCGGGGCGGCGGTCTCGGCGGCCTCTCCGCTCCTCGCGGCGGACCCCGAGTTTCGCCGGGCCGACGCGAATGCGGACACGATGGTCGACCTCTCGGACCCGATCGTGATCCTCGACCATCTCTTCGCGGGGGCGCCGCTGCTCTGCCGCGATGCCGCGGACTCGAACGACGACGGCGCGATCGACATCTCCGACGCCGTGACGGTGCTCTTCTACCTCTTCAATGGTGGAGCCCCGCCCCCCTCCCCGGGGCCCCTCGCCTGCGGACCCGATCCGACCCTCGACTCCCTCGAGTGCCACGTCGCCCAGTGCGGTGGCGCGGACCCGCTCGCCGAGCAGGCGGGGCATCTGCTCGCCCGGGCCACCTTCGGCGCCCGCCCCGGGCAGGTGGAGGAGGTGCTCGCCCTCGGGATCCCCGCGTGGATCGACCAGCAGATCGTGGGCTTCGATGACACCGCCAATTCGACGCTGATGGCCCGCAAGGGCCAGCTGACCCAGATCTACCCGAGGACCGCCGACTCGGAGCATCTCTTCCAGGGGAGCACCTTCCGCTACGCGAAGGGGACCGCGCCGCTCCCCAGCGACTGGATGCTCCCGGGCTTCGACGATTCGGGATGGGACCTCGGGATCACGCCGTTCCGCTACGGCTTCTCCTTCGGAGGGACGCAGCTGAACGACATGTTCGGCGGCTACACCTCCCTCGCGATCCGCGACACCTTCCATGTGACCGCGACCGACCTCCTCGACCCCGCCGCCCTCCGCATCGATTACGACGACGGCTTCGTCGCGTGGATCAACGGGGTGGAGATCGCCCGGAACAACGTCACCGGCGCGGTCCCGACCTTCGATCAGACGGCGACCGCGAACCATCAGGCGGGGTACCCCGAGTACTTCCCCATTCCTCCCGGCGTGCTCGTCGCGGGCGACAACGTCATCGCGGTGCACGGGTTCAATCGCTCCACCGCGAGCAGCGACTTCTATCTCGAGGTGCGGGTCGTCACTCAGACCCCGATCGTCGGAGCCCCGGATCGGGAGGTCTTCGAGTCGAAGGCGGCGGTCCAGCAGTGGCCCTACTTCCTCGCGCGCTACTCCGAGAACGACTTCCTCAACATGCTCGCCCTCTTCTGGGACAACCATCTCACGACCGACTGGGACAAGACCCGCGACTTCATCCGCGCCCAGCGCGACCGCGCCAATGTCCGGGTGATCGAGACCCGTCAGGCGAACGTCGAGGCCTCGACGGTGGAGGCGGAGGAGTTCGAGTTCTTCCGTGAGAACGCCCTCGGTAACTTCGGGGACCTGCTCCTGTTCTCCGCCAGCAACCCGTCGATGCTGATCTACCTCGACTCGGTGCTGAACTTCTCCGGGCAGCCGAACGAGAACTACGCCCGGGAGATCCTCGAGCTCTTCGGCCTCGGAGTCGACAACGGCTACACCCAGGCGGATGTCGAGGAGGTCGCGCGCTGCTTCACCGGTTGGGGGGTCGACAAGGTCCCCTACGAGAGCGTCCTCCCCTATCCCGACCGCGTGACGACCCCGCGCACCGAGCTCTCCGATGAGCAGATGCTCATCACCAGCTGGATCGACATCGGGGAGACCTGGAGCTACTTCAAGGGGACGGCCGAGCCCGCCCCGGGTCCCCTCGGGGAGGCGACCACCGCGTGGGCCGCAGTCGGCTTCGATGACTCGACCTGGCTCCAGGGGCCGACCGGCATCGGGTACGGGGATGGAGACGACGCCACCCTGATCACCGACATGCAGAACAACTACAGCAGCATCTACCTGCGCAAGAGCTTCACCGTCACCGACATTCACGAGGGTGGCCGGCTCGAGCTGCATGTGCGCTACGACGATGGCTGCGTCGTGTACCTGAACGGGGTCGAGGTCGGGCGCGCGACCCAGATGAACGGGACGGGGACCCCGCCCCCCTTCGATGCCCTCTCCGGCAACCACGAGGTGACCGGCACGCCCCTGCTCCTCGATCTGGAGACGCGCCGCGAGCTGCTCGTGGTGGGGGAGAACGTCCTCGCGATCCAGATCCACAACCAGGCCCTCGGCAGCAACGACCTCTCCGTCATCCCCCACCTCTACACCTGGCAGCCCGGACCGGGCTTCATCGAGATCGAGGACATCCAGGGGGAGTGGCAGTTCCGGTTCGACCCGGCCCGCCACGACACCGACCCGAAGACGATCTTCGCGGGGACTCCCTACGAGCTGCAGATCCCGGCCGGGCGCACCGGCGCGAGCGGGGTCCTCGACGGGATCGATGTGATCGACGCGATCGTCGCGCACCCGGGCACGGCGGAGTTCATCTGCGTGAAGCTGCTCGGTCTCCTCGTCACGGACGAGATCGACCTCGCGAGCGTCCACGACCTGAGCGCCCCCCTCGAGTACCGGGCGCTCCTCGCCGATGCGATCGGCGCCTGGAACTCCACGGTGCCGAAGGGGAACATCGAGACGGTCATCCGCGCGATCCTCACATCGGACACCCTCGACAGCCCCTTCTGGGGGGAGCGGGCGCGGCGCGCCAAGGTGAAGACCCCGTTCGAGCACATCGCCTCGACGGTGCGCGCCCTCGATGCGACCGTGACCGGTCGCTCCTTCACCACCCGGATCTCCCGCATGGGGCAGAGCCTCTTCGATCGGGATGACCCCGATGGCTACGCCGAGCGAGGGGACAGCTGGATCGGCACGACGAGCCTCCTCGAGCGGATCAACTTCGTGCGCGAGGTCGCGGAGAACCAGACCCCGAACAGCTTCAGCTGGGATGCGCTCGCGTTCATACAGGCGAACGGCGCGGTCTCGGCGGTGGAGATCATCGATCTCTTCGACGACCTGCTCTATCAGGGCACCCTGAACGGGACCGAGCGGCTCCTTCTCCAGCGCTTCGCGGAGATCGAGCCGACCTCCGGCGCCGTGGTGCCCTTCGACCCCGCGGCCGGGGACTACGAGTCCCGCGTGGAGCGGCTGATCGGCATGCTGTTCAGCCTGCCCCGTTGGTGCTTCCAGTGAGAGGAGGAGCGATGTTCGACCGTCGCAAGTTCCTGATGCGGTCCCTCGCGGCCGGAGTCGGTCTCGGGCTCGGGGGGGCGATCTCCCCGCGCTGGTTCACGAACCGGGTGTTCGCGGGCGGAGTGGGGGGCGGCGCGCCCACCCAGCGCAAGCTGATCACGATCTTCCTCCGGGGAGGGAATGACTCGGTCAACACCGTCATCCCCCGTGGCGACAGCGTCTACTCGGCCGCGAGCCGCCCGACGCTCTTCATCCCCGAAGCGACCGCCATCGACACCGGGAACGGCTTCGCCCAGCTCCACCCCTCGCTGTCGCCGCTGATGGAGGTCTACAACCACACCTCCCTGAACGGCGTCGCGGGACCGGGGAACCTCGCCGTGGTCCATCGGGTCGGCTACGAGAACAGCTCTCGCAGCCACTTCGACGGCCAGCGCTACTGGGAGACGGGCAACCCCGGGGATGACACCTTCCGCGAGGGGATGCTCTACCGGAAGCTGGTGGCGAACCTGGGGCTCGGGACCGACCCGCTCTCGGCCGCGGCCCTCGACTCCGCCCTCCCCCTCGCGTTCCAGGGGGACATCCCCGTGCCCTCCTTCCCGGAGAGCGGCGACTACGCCTTCGCGGGCACCCCCGGGGAGCTCGCGCACTTCCTCGGCGAGCTGCCGACGAACCCGGGGGGCTCGGACGGGAAGGGGTTCTACGGTCTGTACGGCGGGGTGCCGGACGATCCGGCCAAGCCCTACCGCTCCCTCCTCCACGCGACCGGGGTCCAGCTCGGCCAGTCGATCGATGTGGTGCAGGACGCCCTCGCTCAGGGGCCCTACACCCCCGAGAACAGCGCGACCTACCCGAACTCGACCTTCGGGAATCGGCTGCAGGAGGCGGCGATGCTCCTGAAGCGCACCTCGGTCCGGGTGATCGGCCTGAACCAGACCGGCTACGACACCCACACGAACCAGGAGGCCCCGCACGGCAACCTCCTCGGAGAGCTCGCGCTGGGGATTCAGGCCCTCTCCCGGGATCTCCAGTCCCAGTGGGGGGATGTCCTCATCTGCGTGATGAGCGAGTTCGCCCGCACCAGCCTGCAGAACGGCAGCGGCGGGACCGACCACGCCTCCGCCGGCGCGATGCTCCTCGCGGGCGGCTCGGTGGTCGGCGGCGTCTACAACTGTGACTCCGCGACCTGGGCGGACGGGGACATGCTCTCCGACGCCAACCGGTACGTCCTCCACCGCACCGACTTCCGCTCGGTCTTCGGCGAGATCTTCACCGGGCACTTCGGGGATGACCCGGCGCTGCTCGAGGAGATCATCCCCGGCTACTCCGCCGCCGCCGGCATCGACCCGGGAGGGTTCGCCCCGCTCGGACTCTTCGTCTAGGGGAGCTCGCCGATGGGAGCCGGGGAGGGAGTCCTCCGCGGATGACGGAAGAGGGGCGCGGGGAGGACTCCCCGCGCCCCTCTTCCCATACCGGTCGCTCGCGCCGCGCCTCAGCCGAGGCGATAGCCCGCGACGACCTTCGCCAGCGCCTCGCGGGAGGGGCGCAGCTCGGCCTCACCCAGCTGGGAGAGCGGAGTCGCCGTCAGCGACTGCCCATCCACCAGGGAAGTCCGGTCGGTGTCGATGTGGATCATCCCGGTGAGGATCTCCCCCCGGGCCCGGGTCGACTGCAGCGTCGCGGAGGCGACGAGGGGGTCGGTGGGGTCGTAGTCCTGCTCGAGCTTTCGCAGGAGCAGGTGCGACCCGTCATGGAGCTGCACATCCCGGACCTCACCCTCCTCGTACTCCACATCGATGTGCTCGAAGGTGGGGATGTAGGTGGGGTCGTGGAAGTGCACATCGTGCTCCTTCTGCCACGTGTAGCTCTTCGTCGACGCCTCGTGGTTGTTGAAGGTCACGCAGGGCGAGATCACATCGATGAAGGCGAGCCCATCGTAGCTGAGCGCGGCCTTCAGGATCGGAACCAGCTGCTTCTTGTCCCCGGAGAAGCTCCGGGCGACGAACCCCGCGCCGAGCTCGAGGGCGAGGCCGCAGAGGTCGATCGACTCCTCGGTCGGGTACTTGCCCCGCTTGCTGGGGCTGCTGCGGTCCGCGGTGGCGGAGAACTGTCCCTTGGTCAGGCCGTACACGCCGTTGTTCTCGACGATGTAGACCATGCGGGCGTTCCGTCGCAGCAGATGGACGAACTGACCCATGCCGATGGAGGCGGTGTCCCCGTCCCCGGAGACCCCGAGGGGGACAAGGGAGCGGTTCGCCACGTGGGCGCCGGTCGCGAAGCTCGGCATGCGGCCGTGGGTGGAGTTGAGTCCGAAGGCGCGGCCGATGAAGTAGGCGGGCGTCTTGGACGAGCAACCGATGCCGCTCATCTTGATGACGTTCCGGGCATCGAGGCCGAGGTCGTAGGCGGCCTGGATGATGGCCTCGGAGATGCGGTCGTGACCGCAGCCCTTGCACATCGTCGAGGCGCCGCCCTTGTAGTCGCCCTTGGTGAGGCCCAGCGCGTTCGTCGTCGGGGTCGGGGTGTCGCTCATGGTCACGCCTCCACCTTCGTGTGTTCCTCGATCGCTCCGCGCACGAACTCGGCGGAGAGGGGGAGCCCTCCGTAGTAGAGGGCGCTCTCGATCCGTGGCGCCAGCTCCGGGAAGGCGATCTGGAGAAGCTGGGCGAGCTGCCCCTGCTGGTTCTGCTCCACGACGACCACCTTCTCATGAGCCCGCAGGAAGGCGCCGACCTCGGGGTGGAAGGGCCAGGCCCGCACCCGCAGGTAGGGGAGCGGGCTCTCGAGGCCCGCGAGCGCCTCGGTCACCGCGTAGTCGGTGGTGCCGAAGGCGATGATCCCGACCTCGCCCTCCCCCGGCTGGACGATCGGGGCGGGGGTCCGCTCCACGGTACCGTCCACCTTCCGGGCGAGGCGGTCGAGGTTCCGGGTGTAGACCTCGGGGTCCTCGCTGTACCGACCGTACTCGTCGTGGCCGGAGCCTCGGGTGAGGTGAGCGGTGCGAGGATCGGTCGTCTTCTGGGGGATCGTCCGGTAGGGGACCCCGTCACCATCGACATCGAGGTAGCGCCCCCAGTCGTCGAGGCGCGCGAGCACCTCATCGGTCGCGATCTTGCCGCGGTCGAAGGGCGCCTCCGGATACTCGAGCTCGTCGGAGACCCAGAGGTTCATGCCGAGATCGAGGTCGGAGAGGACGAAGAAGGGCATCTGGAAGCGCTCCGCGAGGTCGAACGCGAGGCAGGAGTCCTCGAACGCCTCCTTCGGGTTTCCGGGGAGGAGCATCGGGAAGCGGGTGTCCCCGTGCCCCTGGAAGGCGACGAGGAGCAGATCGGACTGCTGGGTGCGGGTGGGGAGGCCGGTCGAGGGGCCGACGCGCTGCACATCGAAGACGACCGTGGGGAGCTCCGCGAAGTACCCGAGGCCGAGGTTCTCCGACATCAGCGAGATCCCCGGACCGCTCGTGGAGGTCATCGAGCGCGCCCCGGCCCAGCCGGCGCCGAGCGCCATGCCGATCGCGGCGAGCTCGTCCTCCGCCTGCAGGATGATGAAGCGGTTCCGCCCCTCCTCATCCTTCTCGCGCAGGCGGTCGACATGGGTGATCAGGTTCTCGGCGAGGGAGCTCGCCGGGGTGATCGGGTACCAGGCCACGACGCTCACGCCGCCGAAGACGCAGCCGATGGCGGCCGCGTCGTTCCCCTCGATGAGGATCTTCCCCTCCGTCTGCCGGGCGGGG
>JAFMMO010000105.1 GCA_017859655.1 Pseudomonadota bacterium
GGTCGTCGAAGTTGCGCGGGCGCCAGCCCGCCCGCTCGATGGGTCGGTCGGGGACTCGGCTGGCGGGGGCGAGCCGCTCCTGATCGAAGGCGAGGGCGTAGACGAACGGCTTCAGCGTCGAGCCGGGGGAGCGCCGCGCGACCGCGGCGTTCACCCATCCCGAGTCGGGATGCTCGAGCTCGCGCCCCCCCACCATTCCACGGACCGCTCCGGTCTCCAGCTCGATGACGACGGCGGCGACATCCGCGCCCCGGGGCACGCCGGTCGCCGCGGCGAGCGCGGCCTGCAGGGCGCGCTGGATCGTCAGGTCGAGCGTGGTCGCCATCCCGCGCGGGTCCCGGGCCAACGCCCACCAGGAGGCGTGGGGGGCGAGCGATGGCTCGGGGCTCGTGAGCCCGTGGGGCTCCTCTCCCCGGCCGAGGACCTCGACGGGGGTCGCTTCGGCGGTCCGTCGCTCCTCCGCGGTGATCCGCCCCTCCTCGTGCATCCGGCGCAGCACGGTATCGCGCCGCCGACGGGCCCGCTCCGGATGCCGATCGGGACGGAGGATCGAGGGGCCCTGGGGAAGCCCCGCGAGGAGCGCCGCCTCCGCGAGGGAGAGGTCTCCTGCGCCGCGACCCAGGTAGTGCCGCGCCGCCGCCTCCACCCCGACGAGGTTCCCGCCGTAGGGAGCCCGATTGAGGTACTCCTCGAGGATTCTCTCCTTCCCGAGGAGGCGCTCGAGCTGCAGCGCCCGGAATGCCTCGATCATCTTCGAGCGGAGGGTGCGCGGGCGGGGATGGAGGAGTCGACAGAGCTGCATGGTGATCGTGCTCGCCCCCGAGACCACCTCACCGGCGGAGAGGTTCTGGCCGACCGCGCGTGCGATGGAGAGCGGATCGACCCCGGGGTGCCGCCGGAAGCGCTCATCCTCCACGGCGACCGTCGCCTCGATGAGGCGCGGGTCGATCGCCGCGAGCGGCACCCGGATCCGCCACTGATCGTCCCGCGCGACGGTCGCGAGGAGGGGGACCTCCTCCCGGCTTCGCACGAGCGCGCTGCTCGATGCGGGCACGAGCTGCTCGATCGGGAACGGGAAGAGCCGATCGAGGAGGATGAGCGCGCCGACCCCGACGAGGGGCGGGAGCAGGAGGAGCGCGAGGACCCGGCGCAGGCGCCGCCGACCTCGACTCCGACCTCCCGAAGTCGAGAGGGTGGCGGGCGCGGCGAGGGCGCCCTCCTCCCGCGGCTCCGGTGCCGACGGCGCGGTCCCCGGGGCGATCGGCGTCCCGCAGCCGCTCAACGCCCCGACTCGACGGTGAGGGTGCCCCCGGCGGTGAGGGCGCCGATCGATGGGTCGTACATCGAGCTCGCCTCCAGGGGCGGGACCGCGAAGACCCCGGGAGTCGTCGCGCGCAGGGCGTAGCGCCAGGTGCGGACCTCCTCCCCGAGGCGATCGAAGATGACGATGCGGTCATCGAGGAACTCGATCGACTCCGGAACATCCCCGCCGCGGACCGTCGCGCCGGCGGAGGAGACGAGACGGGGGTTCTCCGGCTCCAGCCCGCCGGGGAGCGCATCCACGACCGCGATGTCGGGGATCTCCCCGCGGCCCTTCCCGGTGCGCGCCTCGATCGTGACGACGACCAGGTCCCCCACCGCGAGGGGAGACCCCACCTCGATCGGCTCGCCGCTCGGGCGGGCCCAGCGACGGGTCACCTGCAACCCCTGCTCGAAGGGCTCGGGGAGCGTGACGGAGAGCCCCTCCGTGCGGGTGACGAGGGAGAAGCTCCCCTTCCCCTCCGTGCGGACCCGCACCGGAGCCGCGCCGGACACGGTGAGCTCCGCCGCCTCCTCGGAGGAGAAGCGGATCGAGCGCTCTCCCACCTCGAGGAGGCCGGTGAAGGATGGCGACTCCTCGTCGGCCCCGAGGCGGGCGAGCGCCCGGATCGCGCGCGCGTTCTCGTAGGTGCTCCCCCAACGCCCCTCGCGCCGCGCGCCGACGAGGGTGTCGCGCAGCGCACTGATCGCCGGGTCACGCGGATCGAGGCGGGCCACGAGCTCGAGGAGCCGCGCCCGTGCGGCGACCTCGGTGACGACCGCGCCCGGTGGCGTCGCCATCGGCTCGGTCCGGGCGAGGGCCTCCGCCACGAGAGAGCGCGCGCTCTCCGCCTCGCCGATCCGCTCCCACGCCGCGGCGAGATCGACGAGCCCGGCGAGGGAGAGGCGCGCCGACTCTTCGGACCAGCGGAGGAGGCGGGCCCGGGGAGGCAGCGCATCGCCGGCCAGGTGACGGAGGATCCGCACCCGCGTATCGGGGGAGAGAGTCGCCCCGGAGGCCCCGAGGCTCGCCCGCACGAACTGCCTCAGACCCTCCTCCAGCTCGGAGGGAACCTCGACTCCCTCGCTTCGCATCGCGTCGATCGCATCGAGGGCATAGGTCGAGATCCACGGGGACGAGGAGGAGCCCCGCCAGGCGCCCAATCCCCCATCCCGATTCTGCATCCCCCGCAGGCGCCGCAGTCCCCCCGCCGCCCAGTCGCGCAGGAGTCCCTCCCGCGCGGCGCTGTCGTTGAACCCCACGCGGGGATCGAGGGCGGTGGCGATGGCGAAGAGACGACTGCTCGTCTGCTCGGCGCAGCCGAAGGGATAGTCGAGGAGCGCGCCGACCGCGGGGGCGAGCTCGACCCGCGCCGAGGGGTCGACGCGGACCGTCGTGATCGTCGTCCCCGGATCGAAGCCGACCGGGGCGGGTCGATCGAGGGAGGAGCCCGCCGCGGAGCGGGCGATGGACGCGCTCCGCATGAAGGCCTGGACGGGACGAACGAGGAGCTCTCCGACGACCCGGCAGGAGCCGATCCCTCCGTCATCCCCGAGGGGCACCGCCTCGGTCACGATCGAGACCGGGCCCGGAGCGGTGGCCCGCGCCTCGATGGAGACCGAGCGGGTCTCTCCCTTCGGGAGACGCAGCCCCTCGGGCAGTCGAGGGGTTGTCACCTCGAGGGGTCCATCGACGGAGATGACCGGGCGGACCGCGAGATCCTCGTCGGTCGAGTTTGTGAGGCGCACCGTCGCCGTGAAGGTGTCGCCGGGCGCGACGAAGCGCGGCCAGGGGCTCTCCACGAGGATCGGGGTGCGCAGCAGCTGGACCTCGGAGGTGGCGCCGTACCGATCACCGCGGGAGGCGATCGCGAACCACTCCAGCTCGCCGAGGAGATCGGGGAGCTCGACCTCGAAGCGCGCCCGTCCATCCGCCTCGACCGGTCGCACCCCGGCCCAGACCACGGCGCCGGAACGGCGGACGAGATCGACCGGCTGCGTCCGCCGCGCCCTCCGGCGGTCTCCTCCGATGAAGACCATCTCTTCCGCCGGCGCATCGTCCGGGAGCAGATCCCCCAGGTTGTCGATGCCCCGCACCGCCGCGCGGCGCGGGGCAAGGAAGGTGTCGAAGGGATCCGGGGGCTCGAAGCCGCTCGCGAGGACGATCCCGCGATCCACCCCCCAGAGGCGGACCACCCCCGCCACCTCTCCCGGGGCGGGCGCCGGGGTCCGGATCACGACCTCCTGGGTCGCCCGCGGCTCGATCGGCGGGAGCGGCGTCACGGCCGCTCCCTCCCCTTCCGCTCCGATCGAGAGCGCGAGGCGCTGTCCGTCCGTCTCGAGGGGGATCCGGGCGAGGCCGTAGGCGCGATGGGGACGCCAGTCGCGATCGCTCGGCTCCACCGGTCGGATGATCGTGGCCGAGAGGAAGAGACTGCCCCGAGCATTCTCCGGGAGGCGCACGGGGAAGGCCCCCTCCGCCGCGATCGACTCGACCACTCCCTCCGACACGATCCGATCGGTCTCGAGGGTCCAGAGGAGCCGCCCTCCGAAGGGCGCGGCGATCCGCACCTCGATGGGGCTCCCGGGCGCGAAGGGCCCCGAGGGGAGGGCGAGGGCGAGCTGCTCCGCGCGCTCCCGCTCCGCGGGCGGGGTGACTCCCTCGAAGGCGGGAAACCGCAGGAGCGTCGTCCGGACTCTCCCCTTCTCCCACGCCCGGAGCCGATACCACCCGACCGTGGGGCAGGTGAAGCGGATCGAGCTCTCTCCTTCGGCGGTGAGCGTTTGCCCCCCCGCCTCCACTTCGATCTCCTCCGTCTCGGACAGCCAGCGCGGACCGGACGCGGTCTCCCGCAGCTCCCAGCTCCTCTCCTCGCGGAGCAGCTCCCAGCGGACCGCGCCTTCGAGAGGGTTCTCGTCGCCATCGAGGAGCAGGACGCGCGCCTCGCGCTCCTCCCCCGGCCGGGAAGGTCCGTCGGCCAGGCGGAGACCGAGGTGCCGACCCGAGGCATCGTGCAGTCCCGCCGCGGACGCGGAGACGGTGCGGCTCCCCGGCTCGGTGACGGAGACGGTCGCCCGGACATCCCAGAGCCCTCCGGCCGCTCCGACCCCCGGAGGGATGGCGAGGGAGGATGACCAGAGCCCTCCCTCATCGAGGGGGAAGGGCCCGGCGGTCGTGGTCGTCTCCCCTCCAGCATCCTCGGTCTCGAAGGAGTGGAGCGGGAACCGCTCCGATCGGAACTCTCGGGGGGAGAACCGGGTCGTCAGCCGGAGCGCGCTCCCCTCGATGGAGCCCCCATGGAGAGTGCGGGCGCGCGCCTCGATCCGCGATGCCGTCTCCGCCTCTCCCGGTGTCATCTCCGCCGCGACCTCGACCCGCACCGGCAGGAAGTGCTCGACGAGGAGCTCGGCGCGACCCAGGACCGCGCCGCCTCCCGGGAGGGTCACGGTGAGCTCATGGACTCCGGTCGGAGCATCCGCCCGCGTCTCCACCGCATGCTCGAAGCTGCCATCCCCATCCGGCGCCGGCGTCACCACCGCCCGGGAGATCTCCCGCCCGTCCGGACGGAGCCAGTGAAGCTCGATGGGCAGAGGCGGCGGCGTCCCCCCGCTGGCATCGCGCAGGAGACCGGAGAGACGGACCCGCTCCCCCGGGCGCGCGACGCCGCGCTCGAACGCGACCGCCACCTCATAGCTCTCCGGCCACTCCGCGCCGGTGAGGTCCACGCCTCGGATCGAGTCCTCGGAGCCGGTGAGGCGGAGGAAGCCGGTGTCCTCCGGGGTCGTGACGACGGCGACGAAGGGCTCGCCGTCGGGGCGGGAGACGGGGAGATCGATGCGCGCGACCCCGCGGGAGTCGGTCCGCCCCCGCGCGATCGTCTGATCGCTCCGGGTGACGATGCGAACCTCCGCGTCGGGGATGCCGGCGCCGCCGGCGATCGAGTTCACCCAGACGAGCGCCTCTCGCGCCGCGAGCCGGGCTCGAATGCCGAGGTCGGAGATCGAGACGACCGCTCGATCGTTCACCCAGCGCGGAGCCTTCGCCCGCGCTCGGACGGTGTAGATCCCCCGTGCCCCCTCCCCCAGGAGCGCGGCGAGATCGAGGCGATGCTCCCCGACCTCGTTCGGAGCCGAGTCGAGTGAGATCGTGCGCGTGCCGAGCGCACGGGAGGTCTCCTCCAGCCGGCGCCCGAGCAGGTGGGCGGCGAGATTGCTCTCGTGAACACGCCAGACGGAGAGGTCGACCCCGTCAACATTCGTCGCGCGGAGGCGGAGCGCGAGGTTGCCGGTCGGGGCGAGGATCCCCCGCGAGATGGGAAAGGAGAGGCCGGGGCGTCGATCCGGCATCGTGACGGAGAGAGTCCGCGCCGCGTCGAGGCGCTCCCCCCGCGCGGAGTGGATCTCCCCCGAGACCTCGATCGAGTAGCCCGCCCCCGGCCGGAACCCCCCGCTTAGTTGGACCCGGGAGGAGGCGCCGCGCCCGCTCCTGACCACCCGCAGCCCCTCCACCGGGGGCTCCACGGTGAAGAACCCGGGACGAAGTCGCTCCTCCGGCGCGGCGGAGAAGCGGATCGACACCGTCGGCTCCTCCCAGGTCAGCCAGGAGTCGGTCTCGGCCGCGAGGACCGTGAAGCGCTCCGGCAGAGTCAGGCGTCGGACCACCTTCTCGGCGAGGGGCAGCTCCCCTTCGACGGCGGAGAGACCGCCCTCCACCTCGACGACGAGCGCGCCGCTCCCCCGGCCGAGGGAGACCGCGAGGTCGACCCTCTCCCCGCTCGCGCCATCGAGCAGCCGAAGCTCGAGGGGGGAGCCGCCGCGGGAGACCCGGACATGCTCGAGGAGGAGTCGCGGGCTCACCGCCTGGTCGAAGCGAAAGCGGATGACCGCCTCGCCCTCGTCGGCGCTCTCGAGAGCCACCGCGCGCAGCGTGAGCGCGCCGCTCTCGATCTCCCGGGGCCCGGGATCCGCGAGGCGATGCCCCCCCACCTCCAGGGAAGGGTCGATCGGCGTGATGAGAAAGCGGCGCCCCCGGGGGAGCGGATCGGTCGGGAGGAAGTCGAGGCGATCGTGACCGACCCACTCCCAACGCCCGGCGATCTCCGGCTGGAGCCGAAAAGCGGCAGATTCCGCCGCCCCATTCTCCGTCGTCCCCGCCGACTCCGACCGGACGACAGCGGGTGCGACCTCACGATCGAAGCGGAGCGTGATGCGATCGATGACGGTCCCCTCGACGAAGGGATCGACCGACCACTCAACGGTCGCAGAGGAGCTGCGGCTGTCGGAGAGGCGTGGGAGAAGGAGTCCGCAAGTCACGCCAAAGAAGAAGGTTAGAGACAGAACGAGAGCGCGTCGGGATGGATATTGCACGGTTCCCCCTCCGGAGCGCGGCCCAGAGGTCCGACCGCCGCGGCTGGAGGGGGAGGCGCGCTCGCGCCACGGTTTTAGAGAGATCCTCCGTCCTTGTCCAGCGTCGGACCCGGACCACCCCCCTTCGCGAGGGGCGCGGAGCACGCAGCTGTCACCTTCTGGAACACCCGCGCGGGGGGAAGGTCCTCGAGCACCGGCATGAGTGGTCGAAGTCTGTCCGCAGATCGGACAGAATCTGGCCGAATTGGACCCTCGCGCGCGAGCCTGCTAGGATCCGGTCAGGATCTGACCCCCGGTCGCGGATCGGCCGGGCGGGAGGCCTGCGACGGGGCCGAGGGAGCAGGGCGCGATGACCGAGTTCGAGGCGGACCAGCTGATCAACGAGCGATATCAGCTCGTGCGGGAGATCGGCGCCGGCGGGATGGGCACGGTCTGGCTCGCGATCGACCGGGCCGACGGCGAGCCGGTCGCCCTCAAGACCCTCTCTCTCCACGTCAACGAGACGGACCGCCGCCGCTTCGAGCGGGAGATCCGCACCCTCCAGACCCTCGAGCATCCTCACATCACTTCCTTCCGCGACCTGGGGTGGGTCGGAGAGCAGCTCTTCTTCACGATGGACTATGTCGAGGGGGTCACCCTCGAGACGGTCCTCGCCGCCTGCGCCCCCGTCACCTCCAGGGACGCGTGGCGCGGACTGGTCCGGCTCCTCCAGCCGATCGTCTCCGCCCTCGGGCACCTCCATGGGCGCCGCCTCGTCCACCGCGACGTCAAGCCCGGCAACATCCTCCTCACCGCCTCGACCCTCCCCGTCCCGACGGGAGAGGAGTGGCTCCTGCGCGATGACATCGCGGTCCGCCTCGCGGACTTCGGTCTCGTGAAGGGGAGCGACGCGGAGACCCACCTCACCCAGAGCGTGCTCGGAACCCCGCAGTACATGTCGCCGGAGCAGATCGAAGCCTCCAGCGCCGTCGACGGACGGAGCGACCTGTACTCGATCGGCGTCATCCTGTTCCGGGCCGCCACGGGCCGCCTCCCCTTCGAGCGCCTGAGCGATGTCCTCTCCCGGCGGGGCATGCCTTCGATCGGGGCCGGGAACCCCGTCCTCGACGCCGCCTCCCTCGACGCCATCGGCAAGCTCCTCGAGTTCGAGCCCCATCGCCGCCCGATCGACGCCGAGGAGACGATCGAGCTGCTCGCCGGCATCACGGAGGCGACGAAGGGGGAGACGAGCACGATCCAACCCGGCCGTCGCGCCCAGCCCACCTTCGCCGGGCGCACCGCCGAGCTGGAGACCCTCCTCGGCGCCACGCGCCGCGCCGCGCGAGGAGAGGGGACCTGGGTGTCGATCACGGGAGAGCGCGGACTGGGCAAGAGCTGGCTCGTGACCCGCAGCGAGTTCCGGACCCGCGCCCTCGTCTCCGAGCGCCTCGATTTCTTCTCCGGCTCCTTCACGGAGGCGACGACCCACGGCGGCTTCGCCTCGATCCTCGAGGGGATCTTCCGGCACATGGAGCGACACCGCGGGCCGGCGCGGATCGTCGAGGCGGTCGGTCGCTGGGGCCGTCATCTCGGGGATCTCTTCCCTCGCCTCTCCCACGCCGGCTGGCTCGACGGCTGTCCGGAGATCACCGACACCGCCCCCCCCGAGGTGCTGAAGGAGCGGGTCCTCGACGCGGTCGTGGGGGCGCTCACCGCGGACGCCGAGCTCGAGCCCCGCATCCTCTTCCTCGAGGATCTGCACCACTGCGACGAGTTCGACCTCGAGCTCCTCCGCCGCCTCCTGCTGAACGCGCTCCATCTGCCGATCCTCGTGATCACGACCCATCGTCCATCCCTGGAGGGGGGTCGCCCCGCCCTGGGCCGGCTCCTCCGGGAGATCGGCACGGAGGATCGCCTCGACAGCGTCGAGCTCGCGCCCTTCACGCTCGAAGAGGTGCGCGCGATGGTCGGCTCCCTCCTGATCCCGGAGCTCCCCCTCGACGACCGCGTGGTGGAGCTCCTCGGCGACCGGGCGGACGGCGTCCCGCTCTACACGCTCCACCTCTTCAACTCCCTCTGGGCGAAGGGGCTGCTCAGCCCCGTGGAGGGTCGGTGGGTGGTCGCGGACGAGGCGCGGAAGCTCCCGATCCCGGAGAGCACCCGCTCCCACTTCCTGCTGGCCCTCGACGAGATCCCCGCCGCCGAGCGGAAGGTCCTCAACCTCGGCGCCGTGATCGGGCGACACTTCTCCTTCGAGCTCCTGCAGCGGGTGGCGGGCACGGACGAGTTCGAGCTGGACGAGCTCTGCCGGGCCCTCGTTCACGCGGGGATCCTCGAGGAGCATCAGGATGGCTTCCGGTTCCAGCACGGCTTCGAGCGGGAGATCATCCTCGACCAGCTCTCCGGCCCGATGCGCCGCCGCCTCCACGCGCGCGTGGCGCAGAACCTCGAGGCGCTCCACGCGGACGACGAGGAGCGCAACCTCGAGCAGCTCGCGGAGCAGATGTACCTCGGGGGAGACCGCGAGCGTGCGCTCGACTACCTCCGCCGCGCTGGAGACCGCGCGGTCTCCTCCTACGCTCTCCGCCGCGCCCTCGACTTCTTCGGGAAGGCGCTGGAGATCGCGCAGGAGGACCGGGATCGACGCACCCTCCTCGCCCGGGTCGGCGACCTTCACCTCCGCCTCGGGGAGCCGGATGACGCCATGCGGTCCTTCCGCGAGGCGATCCATCACTACACGCGCATCGAGAACACGCTCCTCGCGGAGCCTCCCGCCGAGGGCGCCGAGGAGCGGGAGGACCTCCGCTCCTACGCAGCGCTCCTCGTCAAGTTCGGCGAGGTCTACGTCCGCGCCCGGGACCACGGCCAGGCCCTCGAGCACTTCGAGAAGGCGGAGCGGATCGCCCGCTTCATCGACGATCCGCGGCAGATCGCGCTGACCCTCTGTCGGCAGGGCGCGGCCCACGCCTACCGCGAGAACCTCGCCGAGGCGGAGGCGGTCTACCGTCGCGCGGTCGAGATCCACGACGCGCTGCCGGCCGAGCGCGGGATCGTCATCGCGCTCACGGGACTCGAGTACGTGGAGCGAATGCGCGGACACCTGGAGCAGGCGCTCGAGATCAGCCAGCGCGCCCTCGCCGCGGCGGAGGAGCTCGGGGATCCCTCGCAGACCGCGACCCTGCTCTCCCAGTTCGGAAACCTCCAGCGCGCCCTCGGTCACATCCCCGAGGCGCAGCGCGCCTACGAGCGCTCTCTCGAGCTCGCCGGGCCCCTCGGAGACCGCCGGGCCGAGGCGGTCGCGCTGATGAACCTCGGCCGGACCTCCGCGTTCCTGGGAGACTTCCGGCGGAGCCTCGACTGCCTCACCCGGGCGCGGGAGATGTTCCAGATGACCGGAGACGCCCAGGGCGGGATCCTCTCCCTCGGGAACCTCGGGACGCTCCACTTCTACCTCGGAGACTTCCGGGCCGCGCGCGCGCTGCTCGAGGACTACCGGGAGTCCGCCGAGCGGAAGGGCTTCCGGCGCGCGATCGCCGATGCGGACCACTGCCTCGGGATCCTCGAGCACGAGCTCGACCATGACGACGACGCCCTCAAGCGCTTCGAGGCGAGCCGTGACGAGTTCGAGCGGGCCGGGGACGAGGAGGGGGTCCTGCAGTCCCGGGTGCAGATCTCCCGGATCATCGGGCGCCGGGGAGACCCGGCCCGGGCGCTGGAGCTCGCGCGCCAGGCGAGCGAGCGGGCGGAGGAGGTCGGCGCGTCCGAACCCCTCGCGGAGTCGCTCCGGGTGCGGGCCGAGGCGCGTCGCGACCTCGGTCAGCTCGAGGAGGCCCAGCACGCGGCGGAGCGCGCCCTCGCCCTCTTCGAGCAGCAGTCCCAGCCCTACGCCGAGGGGGTCTGCTGCCGGACCCTCGCCAAGATCTACCGCGACCGCGGCTTCGAGTGGGCGGACCGGGCGGGGCGCTACTTCGAGCGCTCCATCGGGATCTTCGAGCGGCTCGGGGCGCGCCACGCCCTCGCCGTGACGCGGCGCGAGTACGCCACCTTCCTCCTCCTCGTCGAGGAGCGCGAGCGCGCCCGGGAGCTCCTCCGGGATGCGGTCGCGGTCTTCGAGGAGCTGGGGAGCGCGGGAGAGCTGGCGCGCGCGCGCGCCGAGCTCGACGGACTGGAGGCCTGACCGATGGCACGACTCGACTACCGACGCCGCGCGGTCCTCGCGCGGATCCATCAGACCCTCGATGAGTTCTACCTCCGGCAGGAGGTGGACTGGGACTACGACATCCGGAGGATCCTCGATCGCATCCTCGAGATCGCGATGTCCGAGCTGGAGTTCGGCGAGGGCCGCTCGATCGACCACGCCCTCGTGATCATCCAGCGGGAGGCCGACGAGCCGCTCGAGGTCGGAGCCGGCTGGAACATCGACGGGGATGAAAAGGCGTTCAGCCGGACCATCGTCGAGGAGACGCTCGCGAGCGGGCGTCCCATCCTCTGCGAGAACGCCCGCCAGGACCCCCGGTTCGAGAAGGCCGAGAGCATCCAGAGCCTCGAGATCCTCTCCCTCCTCTGCGTGCCGATCGAGATCGACGGGAGGGTCCTCGGCGCCCTCTACATCGAGCGGCGGGACGCGACCCATCTCTTCACCGCCGAGGACCGCGAGTTCCTCGGGGAGTTCGCGCGGACGATCGCTCCCTACGTGAAGACGGCGCTGATCCACCAGCAACACGTCGCGCAGATCCGCAGCCTCCAGCAGGGGG
>JAFMMO010000313.1 GCA_017859655.1 Pseudomonadota bacterium
AGGCGTTCGGGAGCCTGCAGCGGATCCGGGAGGCAGACCTCGAGACCCTCGCCGCGGTGCCCGAGATGTCCCGCGCCGCGGCGGAGTCGACCTGGCGCTTCCTCCACGCGGAAGAGGAGCCGGAGCTGGAGCTGCCGTCGGAGGAGCGGCCTCCCGAGGAGCTGGCGGAGGGCGGGGAGGGCGAGGTGCCGGGGGGACCGGAGGAGGCGCCCGGCGACGCGGACCGCCCCGCCTGATCAGGCCCGGTCGAGCAGGGCGTCCTTCGCCGCGTCGACCGTCTCGTGCACGGTGAAGATCTCGGTGAGCTTCATCAGGTCGAGGAGCTCGAGGATCTCGCTCCGCACCGAGGCGAGGAAGAGGTCGCCGCCGCTCTCCCGCGCCCGCTTCAGGCAGGCGACGAGGCGGCCGAGGCCGGCGCTCGACACGTACTCCACCACCCCGAGGTCGAGGACCATGCGGATCTCGGTGCGTCCCTTCATGACCTGCCCGAGCTTCTCGAGCGCCAGCAGGACGCCGTTCTCATCCCGGAACGCCCCGCGCAGGAGCTGGGCGATGATGATCCCGTCGGTCTGGGTGAGGCGGATGATGTCGTCGCTCGCCATCAGCGACCCCCTTCCGGCGCGGGCGCGCAGGCGCGGATCATCCGGACGCTGCGCCCGCCGTCGAAGTAGACGACCTCGTCCATGTAGAGGCGCATCAGCGCGATCCCGCGGCCGCTCTCCTGCCAGAGCTGCTCCTCCACCTCCAGATCGGGGACCTGATCGGCGTCGAAGCCCTCGCCCTCGTCGGTGATGAGGACGCCCCAGCAGGGTCCGCTCTCGAAGAGCCGCACGGTGACGAGCTTCTCGAAGTTCGAGTCGTTGCCGTGGGTCACGGCGTTCGTCACCGCTTCATCGAGGCAGAGCTCGACCTTGCGGCGGTCCTCCTCCGTCACCCGCCCCTCCGCGACGAGGCGCCCGACGAGGCGACAGACGAGGGGGACGACCAGGGAGACATCGCTGGGGATCTGCCGGCTCTCCAGCAGGCTCCCCGGATGGGTCGCGGCGACGGTGAGGATCTCCATGGGGATCGACTCCTAACGGGATGGTCCCGGCTCGTGAGGGGCCCGTCCAGGGATCGGGCCGTACCGTCTCCATCGGCCGGGGAGGAGCGGGATCTTGAGGGGGCGAGGCGGCGGAGACTGCCGGTCGGGGGAGGCCCCCGGGGCGGGGGGGCGGGGCAAGATCGAGGCCCGGACCGGGCCGATTTGACGGATGCGCCGTCGGCGTCCTACTCTTGGGGGAAGGGAGCACCGCCGTGCAGAAGATCCGTCGACGCAAGTTCGGGGAGATCCTCGTCGCCGAGGGGATCATCTCGCGAGAGAGCCTGCGGTCCGCCCTCGAGCGGCAGCGGGGGACCGGACTGACCGTCGGAGAGCTCCTCCTCCAGGAGGGGGTCATCGCCGAGTCGGACATCGTCCGGTGCATCTGCTCGCAGTATCAGCTCCCCTTCATCCGCCCCTCCGCCTACGAGGCGAGCTCGAAGCTCCTCGACGAGTTCGGCGCGGACTTCCTCTTCAAGTACAAGGTCGTCCCCCTCGACCGGATCGGCAGCTGCGTGATCCTCGCCGTGGCGGAGATCCCGGAGGAGCGCGTCGAGCGGGCGATCATCGACAAGTGCGGATGCGACATCTACTACTACGTCTCTCCGATCACCGATGTCGAGAACACCCTGCGGATCCACTTCCAGCTCGGGCAGGAGAAGATGCTCGCGCTGAACGAGCTGCGCCGCAGCGAGCGGGCCCGGGGCCAGCTGGAGTCTCCCCCGCCGAGCTTCGGCTCCACCGGCGACCACGCCACCGCCGTCGTCACCGGAAGCGCGCGGGGGCCGAGCCCGGTCCTCGAGTCCCTCGACTCCTCCTGGGAGTCGATCTTCGACGAGGCGGAGCAGAACCTCTCGGAGCAGGGCGTGCCGGAGAAGTCCGAGGAGAGCTGAGCGAGCCCCCGCCCTCGGCCGATCCCCTCCCTCCTCCCCTCTCCAGCCCCGAACCCCTTGCGACGCGGGCGCG
Organism: Pseudomonadota bacterium; assembly: GCA_017859655.1. Taxonomy (GTDB): domain Bacteria; phylum Planctomycetota; class UBA8108; order UBA1146; family UBA1146; genus JAFMMO01. The sequence continues at coordinate 2,048 of JAFMMO010000313.1, forward strand.
CCGCCCGATCATCCGCTGCATGTCCCCGTCGATCGCCATCACCCTCGCCTCCGCATCTCCTCGCCGTCGCGCGCTGCTCGAGCGCGCGGGCCTCGAGGTCCGCATCGCCCCCCCCGAGATCGATGAGACCCCCCACCCCGGCGAAGCCCCGGCCGCGCTGGTCGAGCGGCTCGCGCGAGAGAAGGCCGCGGCGGTCGACGCCTCCCCGGATGCGATCGTCGTCGCCGGCGACACGATCGTCCTCCACGGGGACGAGATCCTCGGGAAGCCCCGGGATGCGGAGGACGCGGCGCGGATGCTCACCCTCCTCTCCGGCTCCTCGCACGAGGTCCTGAGCGGATGGTGTGTCCGCCGGGGGGAGACCCTCCGCTCCGGCGTCGTCGTCACCCGGATCCGATTCCGCACCCTCGACCTCGCGGAGATCGAGCGCTCGGTCGCGAGCGGCGAGCCTCTCGACAAGGCGGGGGTCTACGCGATCCAGGGAGGGGGCGCCGCCTTCGTCGAGTCGATCGACGGAGATCGGGACAGCGTCGTCGGCCTCCCGCTCGGCGCGGTCCTGCCGGAGATCCGGCGCCTCGCGGTGTGAGCCCGCTCCGCTTGCCGGGGCAGGATCGGACCCGTACCCTCCCCGTC
>JAFMMO010000009.1 GCA_017859655.1 Pseudomonadota bacterium
AGCTCATGATCAAGTTCGGTGACCGGATTCCTGTTTGACCCCATGGTCAGTTACACAGAAATCAGGACAGTCCTGGACCACTCGGAACAGAGCGACCTTGCTCCCGTACATGTCAGCCATTGCGATAGCCCGAGCGTGTTGTTCCTTGAGAACTGTGATCCAGGCGTCTTTCTCCTCTTGGGAAGGACGCTGCAGCGACTGACCTGCCCCCCTCAACCCGGTCCAGAGACCATGATAGGCTCTGGCTGGATGTGCGGATGTGCCCCGGGATGTGCCCGGGGTGTGCCGGATGTGCCGGGACCAGCCTGCGCTGGAAGGGTTGTCGGGCATGCCCTCGGAAGCACCTGAGAGAGAGCCCTACTCCATGATCAGTCGGAGCCCCGTGCCGAGCAGGATCGATTGGTCGGCGAACAGGAACGATCCCTCCGATGGGAGGAGATTGACGGTCGTCCTCGTTTGCATCGTGGGCTGGACATCCGCCGTGCACCATACGCAGATCGCGCCGGCCCCGGTCGCGGTGCCCAAGTTCGTGGTGTAACCCCCGGCGAGTGCGTTGAAACCGTAGAGGTCGAGTCCGTTGGCACCGCCGCTCCAGCCGCTCGTCGAGCGGAGCACGGTCGCCTCTGCTCCTGGATGCCCGTCCCCGGCGAGAAAACTCTCGAGCTCGGCGAAGTCGGCTACGGTCGGGATTCGCCAACCGGGAGGAGCGAGCTGACCGGACGCGATGGCTGCCTCGTTGTAGGCCGCTCCGAAGAAGTCGAAGGGAAGGGGTGAGTCGTACAGATCGTTGAGGTCCGAAGTGTCCAGCCAACGGTAGAGCGGTACGTTTCCGACTCCTCCTTCGTTCCAGTTCCCACCCGGGACGAATTCGGCGATGGGCGTGCCGTCGTTGAACTTCGTGGTCTTCAGGTTCTGGACGGTCCAAGTTTGTTGGCCGAGGACGATCGTCGTGTAGACATTCCCATCGGCGTCGACGACGGTCAAATCGGGCGAACAAGTCGAGACGTCGCAGGAGAGCGAGCCAGCCCCGGTCGGGTCGACTCCGCAGTCGGGGTAGGGTTGCGGCGGTGGGGATCCGCTCGAGAACAAGAACGCGAGGAGGGCGATCGAGTCCGCAATGTCGACCAGAGAGTCATCGTTCGAGTCGCACGCCGACTCACACGGCGCGATCTGGTTCGAGAACAGAAGGCCCAAGGTGTGGATCGCATCCCCGAGGTCGACGGTCTCATCGCCATTGCAGTCGCCCCGCGTGAAGTCCATCGCGTGTGCCGGGGGGACGAGGCTGCTCGGAAGAAGCGAGCCGAAGAGAAGCAACAGGCAGCCCGCCATGACGGGGCGGATCGCGAGATTCGCCGAAACCGTATTCTCTGAGCGCATTTCCCACTCCTTTCCTGGCTGGGCTCCCCTTCTTCTTCCTTCGGGCCGCTCGAGCCTCCTCACTTCTGCCAGAGCCCCTGCTGCGCCCCGCCGAGGAAGTAGATCGCGAAGGTCCCCTGCCCCGGGATCTCCAGGGGGGGATGCGCCACTTCCGCGCCAGACGCCACGGCTGTGGCGAGCGCCGCCTCGATGTCGTCGACGAGCCAGTAGGGCCGGACGACCGGCTTCTCCGACTCGTGCATCGGGGCACGGACTCCGACCCGCCCGCCCCCGGCGAGCTCCGCCACTCGGGCGTTCCCCAGGTCGGGGATCGGATCGGTGAACGCGACTCCCTGCTCCGCGGCTCGCGCGGCGCAGACGGCATCCACCGCCTCGGTCACGATCTCGAGGTACTCGACTCTCATCGGCTCCTCCTCTCCTCGATCTAGTCCGGTTGTCGACAAGCGTAGCGAGAGGAAGAGGCGCCGGGAACCCCTCACTCGCCGCGGCTGGGGCGAAGGAGAACCGGGATGCAAACGAGCCTCGCCCCCCCGGGGGGGGGCGAGGCTCAGCGCGCTCAGGGATTCTCGGATTCCGGTGAGGAGCTCCTTACAGCCCCCGGCGGTACACCCCGAAGATCCACGAGGTGCGGATGTTCTCGCCGTCGAACTGGCCGCGGCGGGCCAGCTCTTCGAGGGAGCGGTCCATGAACTCGGCGATGAGGGCGCGGCGCTCGGCGGTGTCCTGCACCGCGCCGGCGATGCCGGTGAGGCGCTCCACCTGAATGAAGTCGAGGGCGTCCTGCTTCGCCTTGTCGATGACGCGGAACTCGCGGTGCTCCTCCTGGAATCCCGCTTCCGCGAGGGCTTCGCCGAGGAAGGAGCAGGAGAAGGGGGCAGGGAAGACCTGATGCCCCTTCACCACGCGGGAGTGGGCGTCCGGGTCGCGCTCGGCGAGCTCGCCGAGGATCGCCTGGTAACGGGAGTCCTCGTGCAGGAGGTCGCGGGCGATGCGGTAGACGTCATGGAGGAGCGCGGCCCTCGAGTCGAGGCGACCGGGGTGGTCGACATCTCCCGTGTTGAAGATGAGAGCCCCGCCCGGACGGAGAAGGCTGTGGAGGTCCTGGAAGACCGCCGTGAGCTTCTTCGGCGGGAGGAGATGGATGGTGCTCGCGGAGACGATGAAGTCGAAGCGGGCCTCCCCGAAGGTGTCGTGAAGGGGACGCGGCTTCTTCAGATCGAGGAGGAAGAAGTGCGTCCCGGGGTGCTCGTGCAGAAGGGTATGGGCAGTGAAGAACCAGGAGGGCATCACATCCGTGAGGGCGAGCTCGATGTTCAGCTCCCGCGCCGCGCAGTCCTCGAGGAGGGGGAGGGCGGAGCCTCCGGTCCCGGTCGCGTAGTCGAGCCCGACCGCGCCCGCGTGAAGAAACGGTCGGGTGAGCTCGAGCAAATGCGCGACATTGTCGTGATGCCAGCCCCGCGGACGGGAGAGGTCTCCGTCGTGGAAGAGGACCTGATGGTACTCGCGGCCGTCCTCGACCGAGGCGAGGGGGAGATCAGCGGGCGGGACCCACTCCTGGGGCCAGGGGTTCGAGACGACCATCACGCGTTCCTTCCCGATGCGACAGGGCGGTGCAGAGTGGGCCCGCGAGCCGGGGATCCCGGGTCCCCACGAACGGACCGAACTCGCGCGATCGATCAGAAGCTGGACACTTCTTCGACCACCTCGATCCACCCGCGGGTCCCGGGAGAGCGCCGAAGCGCTCCCCCCGGCCGACGCGGAGCCACGTACTCCCTCGTTTTCGGCAAGGAGCGGGCCTGAAAATGAGGGGATGGCCGAGATCGGCCGAAGGAGGGCTCCGAGGGTCGACCCCGCCCGCCCGGAGCCGGGTCCCCTCCCGCTCCGGGCCCTTCCCCGCTACCCTGCCCCCATGAGCATCATCTGCCCCCACTGCGGTTCCCCCCTCCGGCGCGACGCGGTCGCCTGCCGGGAGTGCGGGAGCGACTTCGAGACCGGCTGGTCCGAGGACATCAACTACCACTCGATCGAGCTCCCCGAGGATGAGGAGGAGCGCGTCGATCGTGGAGGGCAGAAGACGATCGCCATCATCTGCGTGGTCCTCCTCCTCGCCAGCAGCGGGGTGACCTTCGCGCTCGGGATCCGCAATCTGGCCCTCCTCCTCGTGGTCCTCGGGCTCCTGCTGCCGATCGTCTTCGGGAAGCACCCGGGGGGCCCCAACGACCCCGGGCTGCGCTGACCCTCCCGGCCCGCCTCGCGATTCCCCGAGTTCGACGAACCCCGGACTCTCCTCGCCCCGGTTCCGTTGCTATACTTCCGCCTCGCTGGACTCCCGAGCCCCCTCGGCGGGGGCGGGGCCGGCGGTTCCCGCGGTGGAGGAAGACCCCATGGCGAAGGTCCTCATCATCGGCGCCGGCGGCGTCGGCAATGTCGTCGTTCACAAGTGCGCGGCTCTCCCCGAGGTCTTCGGGGAGATCGTGCTCGCGTCCCGCACCCACGCGAAGTGCCAGGAGATCGCCGCCGCGGTCGAGCGACGCACCGGGCGCACCATCGAGACCGCGCAGGTCGATGCGGACGATGTGCCGCAGATGGTCGCGCTGATCCGAGCCGTGCAGCCGGACCTCGTCATCAACGTCGCCCTCCCCTACCAGGACCTGCCGATCATGGACGCCTGCCTCGAGACCGGGGTCGACTACCTCGACACCGCGAACTACGAGCCGATCGACGAGGCGAAGTTCGAGTACCACTGGCAGTGGGCCTACCGCGAGCGCTACCGTGAGGCGGGGATCACCGCGCTCCTCGGGAGCGGCTTCGACCCCGGCGTGACCAACGTCTTCTGCGCGTGGGCGGCGAAGCACCACTTCGACACCATCGACACCATCGACATCGTCGACTGCAACGGCGGCGACCACGGCAAGGCGTTCGCCACGAACTTCAACCCCGAGATCAACATCCGCGAGGTGACCCAGCGCGGGAAGTACTGGGAGGGGGAGTGGCGGGAGATCGACCCGATGTCGGTCAGCCGGGACTTCGACTTCCCGGGGGTCGGGACGCGCCGCATGTACCTCCTCTACCACGAGGAGCTCGAGTCCCTCGTCGAGAACCTCGCCCACAAGGGGCTGAAGCGGATCCGCTTCTGGATGACCTTCGGCGAGGAGTACATCACCCACCTGCGGGTGCTGCAGAACGTCGGTATGACGCGGATCGACCCGGTCGAGTTCGAGGGAACCTCCATCGTCCCGATCCAGTTCCTCAAGGCGCTCCTCCCCGACCCGGGCTCCCTCGGCGAGGGATACGAGGGGAAGACCTCCATCGGCTGCGTCATCGCCGGCACCAAGGACGGCCAGCCGGTGCGGAAGTTCATCCACAACATCTGCGACCACGCCGAGACCTTCCGCGAGGTCGGCGCCCAGGCGGTGAGCTACACCACCGGGGTCCCCACCATGATCGGGGCGAAGATGCTCCTCACGAAGGAGTGGACCGGACCTGGGGTGTTCAACATGGAGGAGTTCGATCCGGACCCGTTCATGGAGGATCTGAACCGCTACGGGCTCCCCTGGCATGTCGTCGACTGCGACCAGCCGATCGACTGATCCGTTGAGCGCCCCGACCGACCTGCCGATCGAGATCGCCATTCCCGGGGCGCTGCTCCGGGACCTGCCGAGCCCGTGCTTCGTCATCGACGAGGCCCGGATCGAGGAGAACTGCCGCGCCCTCGCCCGGGTCCGCCGGGAGAGCGGGGCCGAGGTCCTCCTCGCCCTCAAGGGGTTCGCCAACTGGGCGCTCTTCCCGACGATCGCCCGCCACCTCGACGGGTGCACCTGCAGCGGTCTGCACGAGGCGCTCCTGTCGCGCGAGGAGTTCGGGGGGAGGACTTGCGTCTACTCCCCCGCCTACACCGACGCGGATCTGGAGCGGATCCTCCCCATCGCCGATGACGTGATCTTCAACTCCCTTGGGCAATGGGAGCGCTTCGCCAGGCACTGGCAAGACGGGCGCCCCGGCCCCAGCCGCGGCCTGCGGATCAATCCGGAGCACCGGGAGGTCGCGGTCGAGCTCTACGACCCCTGCGCGGCCGGCTCACGGCTCGGGGTGACGGCAGATCAGCTCGGGGAGGCTCTCCCCCCCGGCTGCGATGGACTGCACTTCCACACCCTCTGTCAGCTCGGGGCGGATGCCCTGGCGCGCACTCTCGCCGCGGTCGAGAGCCGCTTCGCGACCGTCCTCCGCGATCCCGGCCTCCGCTGGGTGAACTTCGGCGGCGGCCATCACATCACGCGACCGGGGTACGACATCGACCTCCTGATCGGGCTGATCCGCGACTTCCGGGAGCGACATGGCGTCTCGGTGATCCTCGAGCCGGGCGAGGCGGTCGCCCTGAACGCGGGGGTCCTCGTGGCGACGGTCCTCGATGTCGTCTCCAGCGGGGGGATCCGGACCGCGATCCTCGACGCCAGCGCCACCGCCCACATGCCGGACGTCCTCGAGATGCCCTACCGCCCCGTGATCGAGGGGGGCTTCGACCCCGGAGAGCGCTCGCACACCTACCGCCTCGGCGGACCGACCTGTCTGGCGGGGGACGTCCTCGGGGATTGGAGCTTCGACGAGCCGCTCGAGCCCGGCCGCCGCCTGGTCCTCGGCGACATGGCCCACTACACGATGGTGAAGACGACCACCTTCAACGGGGTCCCTCATCCATCGATCGCCGTGAGACTCGCGAGTCCGGCGGATGGATCCGCAAGGAACCAGGTGGTCCGCACCTTCGGCTACGAGGACTACCGCAACCGCCTCGGCTGAACCGCCCCGCGAACCCCCGCATCTCCTCCACGCCGACGCGGAATCGACGGAATCCGGAGACGGGAAGGAACGCTCATGAGCCGACGTGCCTTCGTCCTGATCCTCGGGGCGCTCATCGCCCTGCTGGTCTTCCTCGACGGTGACTCGACGCGGCGGGGGGGGACCCCGTCGCCTCCTCCCGGGGAGTCCGGGGACCGGACGTCGTCGGCATCGAAGCTCTCCGACGAATCGGTCACTTCCCCAAGAACGATCCGGGGCCGGGTGCTGCTTCCGGACGGGAGCGCGGCCCCCCGGTCCACGGTGCGACTGCTCTCGGTCGACTGGCCCTCCCGACTCCCTCTCACCGGGGCACTCTCCGCCGAGCTTGTCCGGAAGGACGGCGGCTCGGGGAGCGACGACACTCTCGCAGCGGATCTGACCGACAGCTGGCGCCCGGTCGCCGAAGTCTCCACTGATGAGGATGGTCGCTTCCGCTTCGAGGCGGTGGCCACGGGCACATGGCTGGTCTGCGCGGCCACACCCGACTCGATCTGGTCGACGGACGGCGCGCTGATCCCATTCAGCGGGGACGGCGATCTCTCCGTGACCACGACCCTGTCGCTCCGACCGCCGCACGAGCTCCAGCTCCTCGTGACGCAGGACGGACTCCCCGCCGAGGGGGTGCGCATCTCCCTGCTGGGCCTCCTCGACGAGGGCCCGCTCTCCCCCGCCACCCTGTGGGAGCGCATCCTCAACCCGTCCCCCCCGGAGCTGCGGACGGACGGCCGCGGCTTCGCCGAGGCTCGCCGGCTCCCCCCGCTCGACTTCCGGGTCCGGGCGGAGTCCGCGGAGGCGAGGCCCGTCGAGAACACCTACTCGGTGTGGGAGCCCGGGGTGAACTGCGAGAGGAGCGAGAGCGGTGAGCTCATTCGGATCCCCACCCGCCCGATGCGGATCCGCCTGATCGGCGGGATCACGGTGGAGGGCGTGGTCCGCGACGCGGCGGGCTCCCCCATCGAAGCGGCCAGGGTGGAGCTCTTCCGAGAGCCGGGGCTCTCTCGCGAGCCGCCGGCGGGAGCCCCCCCGATGGATCTCATCACGACCGATGCCGAGGGTCGCTACCGATTCGAGCGGGTCCAGCCGGGGGTCTGCACGATCCGGGTGAACGCGGAGGGTTTCGCGCCCCAGAGCCGCAGCGACCTCTACACCGAGGCGATCGTCGGGACCTCGGTCGACTTCGAACTCGTCCCCGCCACGATCCTGCGAGGAGTGGTCCGGGATGAGAAGGGAGCCCCGCTGGCCGATGTCCGCATCCAGAGCCTGCGAGAGCTCGGAAACTTCGTCCATTCCGATCGGGAGGGCCGCTTCGAGATCCGGGCGAAGGATGACCGGGGCGAGCTCACCTATGTCCTCAAGGCCTGCTACTCATCCCCCGGCTGGCATTTCCTGCGCGCCGATCAATTCAATGAGATCACTCTGCAGACGCTCGATGCGTTCCGAGGCAGAGTTCTGGATCCGGAAGGTCAGCCGATCGAGGGCGCCGTCATCGAGGCCACCCGCGGGGGGAAACGCAGCGGCTCCTTCGATCCGAACAGCGGTGCGATCCTGAGCAGCGGGCCGGACGATGTCTTCGAGCCGAAGCCGATCCGCACCGACGCGTCCGGGGTGTTCACCGGTTGCCCCACCGGCGCGGGGCCGACCGTGGATGTCCTTCAGATCCACGCCGTCGGGTACGAGCACCTCCTGATCCCCGTCGGGGAAGGCCGCAACGGCGACTTCGGAGATCTCGTGCTGCAACGGCTCTCCACCCTGGAGGGGACCGTCTTCGACCCCGCGGGAGCTCCCCGGTCCGGGGCGAAGGTGCGCGTCGAGGGCGGAGGCTGGAACATCGAAACCAACACCGGAGAGAGCGGGCGGTATCGCCTGCCGATTCCGCGGGCGGGAGAGGCCTTCTCGGCGCGAGCGGACCATCCTCGATTCCGCCCCAGCGAGAAGACACCGCTGCCGGTGACCCGCAGCGGAGACTCCCTGAGCCTGGACCTGTTTCTGAGTCCCGGAGCGGGGGTGGAGTTCCGGATTCTCCTCGATGGCGTGCCCCCTCCTCCATCCTCCGTCGAGCTCGCGACCCGGTCCGAGGCCTCTCTCCTCGGCGCCGGCACCATCGGGATCAGCGATGACGAGGGAGTGGTTCGCCTCGAGGGCCTGCTCCCGGGGACCTACCGATACTTGCTGGAGTGCCCCGGGGCGGGATCACGGCGGGGAGAGGTCACGCTGGTGACGGGGGAGGTCCTCGTCGTCCCCACGAACCTGACCACCACCGAGACTCTTCAGATCGTGGTCACCGATCCGGCGGGACGCGTCCCGGAGGGGACCACCGTGGTCGTCAACTCCGCCGGATACCAGCTCGAAGGCACGCAGGAGAGTGACGGCTCCTTCAGCGTGGTGGGACACTCCCCCGGGGCGGTGCTGGTGAAAGCCACCGCCCCCGGGCACACCCGGGCGAAGACCGGCTGGATCGACCCGCAGGGGGAGCCGATTCGCATCCTCCTGGAGCGGTCGACGGAGCTGACGATCCAGATCATCGATGCTCTCGACGGTCGGCCCCTGCCGGAGGCGAGCGTGTGGGACTTCAAGACTCGGGAGTTCCAGAGCGTCGACGTGAACGGGACCGCCCTCATCCGTCATCTCCCGCCGGGGGAGCACCGATTCGCGATTGGACTGCAGAACTACCAGCTCCAGTTCCCCGTCGTCTCCATCGGGGCGTTCCCCGAGCTCCTCACGGTCTCTCTCGATCGGGGCCGGGAGATCGAAGTGGAGGTCGTCGACCCGCGGGGGAACCCGCTCGGCGGCGTCGAGCTTCGCCTCGATCCGGGGAGGGTCAAGGGTGAGGGGGCGGGCTCCTGGCGCTGGGAGACCGACGACTCCGGGCGCGCTCGGATCGGAGGGCTGACCTTCGGCGACCACTTCCTCGTGGCGACGAGGGAGAATCACCGCTCCCGCCGGGTCGATTTCCAGCTCCGCGACGGTGGAGGGGCTCTCACCGTCTCCGTCGTTCTCGAACCGATCGCGATGGTCTCGGGGAGAGTCCTCGATGCGAACGGGAGGCCGGTTCGCGGTGCGGTGGTCTCCCTCCAGAGAGCAGGGGAAGCTGTGCTCGAGAGCCGGGAGAGCGGCTACTCCGATGGTCGCTTCCGCTTCCCCGAGGTGCTGCCGGGGCGGTATCGCATCGTGGCCCGATCAGACGATCGGGAGGCGAGCGTCGAGATCGAAGTGACGGGGACCGAGGCGGAGGAGGTCGAACTCCAGTTCTGAGTCCCGGCCGCCCTGCGCTCTCTTTCATCTCGCCAGCCGGGCCTCCTCCTGTCGGCGTGCGCGACCGCGATCGGGATCCCCCCGCCCGGCTCCATGGCGGGGCCACTGCTCCACACCGGATCCGTCGCCTGCGACACAACGGTGAAGACGACCCCCGAGCATGACGCTCCGGGCCGACGATCACGACCCGCCCCCTTCCGCCGGCGGCGACCCCGGCCTTTCCGCCCACGATCCGGGCGGACCGGACTCGCCCCGGCTCCACCTCCCGAAGGAGGACCATGCTCCCCCTCGACGACCCCCTCTGGGAAGAGCTGACCCACGCCCACGGAAGCGCGGCGGAGATCCCGCGCCTCCTCCAGCAGGTGACGGAGAGCCCCGGCCCGAAGGTCAGCTACCGCGACGAGCCCTGGTTCACCCTCTGGAGCTCCCTCTGCCATCACGGAGAGGCGAACGAGGTGTCGTTCGTGGCGGTGCCCCATCTCGTCGCGGCGCTCGAGGGGGCCCTCCATGAGGAGCGGGGACCGGTGGCGTGGGACTTCTTCCAGCTGCCTGCCTCGATCGAGATCGCCCGCGCGCGGGGTCGAGGGGAGCTGCCGGAGGAGTGTGCTCTCGACTACACCCGGGCCCTGGACCGTCTCCCCGCCCTCGCGATCTCCCTCCATCAGCCCTGGGAGCACGAGGGGGCGCAGGCGGTCTGCGCCACCCTCGCCGCCGTGCGCGGAGAGATCGACCTCGCCGAGGCGATCCTCGAGCTCGGCCGCGACGCGACCGACCGCTTCCTCCGACGGGAAGGGCTGCGCTGACGCTCCCGAAGTCGCTATTCTGCCTTCCTCACCGGGAAGGATGTCCGATGCGACCTGCTGCTCTCCCCGCCACGCTCCTGCTCGTCCTGCTCCTCCTCTGCCTCTCTCTCCCGAGCTCCGGGCTCGAAGCCCAGCAGCCCCCGCTGCCGGAAGGAGTGACCGCCCACGGCCGGGGGCTCCACGGCTACCTCGGCTTCGGCGCGGGACGCCCCGCCGAGAAGTCGGAGTTCTCGGCGGGCATGGGCTTCTACGCGGCGGTGTGGCCTCTCATCGACGAGCCGATCGGTCACTTCCAGATCGGCCTGCCGAGCGCCTGGATCACCCCGGACAACTCCGACAACCGCGACACTCCCCTCGCACCGGAAGGGACCCTCGCGCGCACATGGAAGGAACGCGGCCCCACCTGGGACAGCGTCTTCCAGACGGTGGAGGGGGGCCTCGGCTACTGGGCGCGGAACCACTTCCGCTACCCGTCACCGAAGTTCAGCATGAACGCCACTCCGCAGTGCTACGACTACGAGGTCGGCTCGCCGGGGTGGTCCTTCTTCTACGAGGACGAGGCGCTCCCCGACGATCGGCTCGGCATCGCCCAGCTGAGCAACCGCCTCCTCATCCCGCCCGATGCCCTTCCCTTCGAAGGGGAGCCGAACGGGGAGTTCCTCGGCTACACCTACATGGCGCTCCCCTTCACCGATCCGGTCGAGGGGAAGTGGCCCACCGGGGACCAGGCGTGGACCTGCTTCCTCAGCGCCGCCAACTTCAAGGGACCGATCGCCTACTACATCCCCGAGACGTGGAGCAAGATCGCCGAGCTCTTCGAGGTTCCGTTCCTCAACGGCCGCGGGCTCGACGCCCGGGCGGGGAACATGGGCGGGGGGGCGATGGAGATCAACACGGTCCCCCGCCTCGAGGGGCGCGACGCGAACGGGGTCGTCTACTCGAAGATCCCCGCCCTCCGCTTCCCCCTGAACGCCGAGGGGCGCAGCCTCCTCGTGCAGGACGTGACCTACTACTCCTCCGCGGCGCTCGCGGACGGCTTCCGGGCCTGGCGCGATGGCGGAGCGGAGTGCAGCGGTCGCTTCGCGGAGGAGGGAGCCTGGCGGCCCGCGCTGCAGCCGCGGCGCACCCGCTACAACCAGGGGGGGAGCCCCATCGTCGGGGTCGATCGGTTCTTCGAGAACCGCGTCTTCGACGGCAACGTGTGGGGACTCCGCTGGCGCGAGGACTCCCCCGCGCCGGAGGGGGCCTTCCCGCGGTACGTGAAGCATGTCGGAGAAGAGCGGATCGTCGTGGCGGAGGACGAGGTCCCGGTGGAGACGGGGCTCCGAGAGGCGCGCTTCGCCCTCGCCGAGCGGGGACCGGCCTACACCTCCCCCGGTCGAGGCGCCTGGGCGAAGCCGGGACCGAGCGGGGAGACCTTCAGCGTCGATCTCGCCGATGGCTCCCGGGTCACCTACGCCTGGTACCGCTTCATCGATCAGCCATCCTTCCAGCAGTACGCCTGGAGCGAGGAGAAGCGCGAGCGGCTGCAGGCCTTCATCGAGAGGATCCACGCGAGCTGGCCGATCGACCGCGACTACATGGCGCCTCCCGGCGTGGGCACGCTCGTCCGCCTCGACCCCGCGCTCCTCGTCTCTCCTCCGGAGGGGATGGAGGTGGGATACGTGCCCATCGTCATTCGGCAGGTCGATGCGGAATCGGAGAGCGAGAAGGCGAAGGGCTCGGCCGGCTCTCCCTGATCCGGGCGGGCGCGATGCCCGGACCACCGGTCGATCGCCGGGGTCACGGGCGCCGCGGGCGCGCAGCGGGAACGATCACACGCTCGTCGTGACGCGCTCCGTCACGCGGTGGATGCCCACCGCTTCCGCGCGGCCGCGCAGCTCCGCCTCGCCGATCTCCTCGATCTCGAGGTGCTCGGGGACGCCCTTGAGCTGGGCGCGCAGGGTCTCCGAGATGAGCAGCTTCTCTCCGTGGGTGTTGCACTGCCCCTGAATCCGGGCCGCCGTGTTGAGGACATCCCCGAGGTAGGAGATCTCCCGCTTGATCTCGCCCACCTCCAGCACCGTCGCGACGCCGACGTTGATCCCCGCCTTGAACTCGGGGAAGAGGCCGTAGGTCGACTGATAGTGCTCACGCCGCTCCTCGAGGCGGCGCTGGAACGCGAAGTAGGCCTGGAGGCAGCTCCCCCCCGCGGTCCCCCTGTCCACGTCCCAGAGGAGAATCGCCTCGTCCCCCACGTACTGATAGAACTGGGCGTCGAAGCGGGTCACCACCGACATGTCGATGAAGCAGTCCTGGATCAGGCTCCCGAACTTCAGGTGACCGAGCCGCTCCGCGAAGGTGGTCGAGTCCTTGAGATCGAGGAACATCACGATGAGCTCGATCTCGCGCGGGTGATAGAAGGTCCCGGCGACGACCTTCCTCAGGTTGCCCGGCCCGAACTTGCGGTCGATCTCCCGGAAGATGAAGTAGGAGAAGGTGACGAGGGAGAAGTAGAGGAGCAGCACGAGGAAGTTGACGCTCATCAGCCTCGAGCGGAAGGCCTCCACCGTGAGCGCTTCGCCCGCCGAGAGGAGCTCCACGAGACGCAGCCCCATCAGGACGAAGAGGACCGAGGCGACGTTGCAGAGAAAGTGGAGGAGGATCAGGACCCCGTAGGGACGACGCCGGATCACCGGGGAGTCGAGGCCCCGACTGACGAAGAAGAAGATCGTCCCGACGAGGCCGCCGGATACGACCGCCCGCTTCAGGAGCGCGCCGTGGTCCAGGCTCTCGTAGTCGAATTCGGCGAAGGCGGGGACGGAGTCGAGCCCGACGAAGCGGAACAGGATCCACAGGACCCCCGCGAAGCCGAAGTAGAGGACGCAGGGCAGGAAGCTGCGGACGAAGACCTTCACCTCGTGTCCTTCCTCGGATCGCCGAGCCGAGCCGGCGCGCGATCCCGCCACGAACCGACTCCGCCTCCCCTTCCCTCTCTCTCGAGGGAGAGTTCGGTCGGCACCCTCCCGGTCTCCCTCGCCTAGGTCGCGTCCCCCGGACGCGCCCGGAAGATGATCGAGTAGATCACCGGCAGCACGACCATCGTCAGCACGGAGGCGACCATCAGCCCGAAGATGACGGTCACCGCCATCGACACGAAGAACGCGTCGAAGAGCAGGGGCAGCATCCCGAGCACGGTGGTCGAGGCGGCCATGCCGACCGGGCGAAGTCGACTCACTCCGGAGTCGACGATGGCGTCGATGAGCGGTTTGCCGGAGCCGACCTCCAGATTGATCTGATCGATGAGGACGATCGCGTTCTTGATGAGCATCCCGATGAGGCTGAGCCCGCCGAGCAGCGCCATGAAGCCGAAGGGCTGAGAGGTCAGGAGCAGGCCGCCCGTGACGCCGACGAGGGCGAGGGGCACGCACAGCCAGATCACGAGCGGCTGGCGGAGCGAGTTGAAGAGCAGGATCGTCACCAGGACCATCATCGCGATGAAGGTCGGGATGCTCGCGGCGAGCGCCGCCTTCGCGTTCCCCGAGTCCTCATACTCCCCACCCCACTCGAGGGTGACCCCGGCGGGCAGTTCGAGTGCCTCGATCTGCGGCCGAAGCTCCCCGAAGAGGACGCTCGCATCCCCCTCCCGCGGATCGCAGAAGACGGTCAGGGTGCGCTTCCGATCCTTGCGGATGATGATCTCGTCCTCGTAGGTGGTCCGGAAGCCGGAGACGACCTGACGCAGGGGGATGTGATCCCTCGCCACGCCGCTCCAGACCTGGAGATTGCGGATGCTGGAGACATCCATGCGCTCCGGAGCCGGGGAGCGGAGCCGGATCGGAAGCAGGAGGTCATCCTCGCGATAGACGCCGATCGTCGAGCCTTCGAAGCCACGCTGGATGGCATCGGAGATCGCCGAGCGGCGGATCCCGCTGAGGTTCGCCTGCACGTCGAGGATCTGCGGCTCCATCGTCTTCACCCGCTGGCGCCAGTCGGTGCGGACCGCCTTCGAGTTCGGGTGGGCGTTCATGATCGCCAGCGTGCTCTCCGCCATGCGGCGCAGGTCTTCCGGATCGTCTCCGATGAAGCGCGCCTGCACCTTGCCGGTGGACCCCGGACCCAGCTGGAAGAGGGAGCCGTAGGCCTGTGCATCCGGGTACTCGCGCAGGAGGTCGGCCTCGATCGTGGCGATCAGACCGTTGATCCGGGTCGGGTCCTCGACATCCACGAGGAACTGCGCGTAGGCCGGGTTCGTGCGCTCGGAGGCGTAGGTCAGGAGGAAGCGCAGGGAGCCCTTCGCCACGGTCGAGGTCACGTGAGTGACCCCCTCCAGACCCTCGAGGTAGCCCTCCACCTCGGCGACCTGCGCGATCGTCGTGTCGATGTGGGTTCCCTGCGGGAGCCAGAAGTCGACCATGAACTGGGCGCGGGTCGACGGCGGGAAGAAGCTCTGTCGCACCTTCCCGAAGCCGACCACGCTCGCGAGGAAGACCACGATGATGACGAGCAGGGACGCCCACCGCAGGCGAATGCACTTGCGGAGCACGCCGCGGTAGAGGCGGTAGAACGCGCTGTCGTACGCGTCCTTCCCCTCCCCCGCGCTCTTCGGCGCCTTCAGGAACATCACGCCGAGAAGGGGGGTCACCGTCACCGCGGTGACCCAGCTGAGGAGCAGGGAGACGAGCACGACCTGGAAGAGACTGCGGCAGAACTCCCCGGTGCTGTCCTGAGAGGTCCCGATCGCGGCGAAGGCGAGGACCGCGATCACGGTCGCACCGAGGAGCGGGATCGCCGACTGCTTCACCACTCCGATGGCGCAGTCCCTGGCGTCCTTCCCCCGCTGGAGTCCCACGAGCATCCCATCGACGACGACGATGGCGTTGTCGACGAGCATCCCGAGGGCGATGATCAGCGCTCCGAGCGAGATCCGCTCGAGGGCGACCCCCATCTGCTTCAGGAAGACGAACGAGCCGAGGATCGTCACCACGAGGACGAAGCCGATGAGGAACCCGCTGCGCGCGCCCATGAAGAAGAGCAGCACGACGATGACGATGGCCACCGCCTCGATCAGGGAGATCACGAAGCCGCTGATCGCCTGGGTCACCGCCTCCGACTGCAGCGACACCACCCCGAACTCGATCCCGAGGGGGATCTCGCTCTGGAGCTCTCGCATTCGCTCGTAGAGCGCCTCCCCCATGGTGACGACGTTCCCCCCCGACTGGGTGGAGATGCCCAGGGCGATCCCCGGGTTCCCGTCGTAGCGCACCTGGGCGGTCATCGGGTCGATGTA
Source organism: Pseudomonadota bacterium (assembly GCA_017859655.1). Classification (GTDB taxonomy): domain Bacteria; phylum Planctomycetota; class UBA8108; order UBA1146; family UBA1146; genus JAFMMO01. The sequence goes on from JAFMMO010000009.1 coordinate 15,535, forward strand.
CCCTCGCCGCACCGTGGCGATGTCGCGCAGGAAGATCTGCTCTCCCGCGCCGCCCCGGATGAGCAGCGTCTCGAACGCGGCGACCGACTCGAGGGTTCCGGTCGGTGAGATCGTGATGTTCTCCGGTCCGACCTTCACGCGGCCGGTGTCGGTCACGAGGTTCTTCTGGCGGAGCGCGGCGGCGATCGTCAGCTCGGGGATCCCGAGCTCGGCCATGCGATCGCGGTTCAGCTCGATGTCGATGCACTCCTGCCGCTCGCCGAACGGCTCGACCTTGGCGACATCGTCGACGAGAAGCAGCTCCCGCCGGATCAGGTCCGAGACCTTCTTCAGCTCGGCGTAGGTGTACTCGGAGCCGTGGATGACGAAGAGCACGCCGTACACATCGCCGTAGTCGTCGACGACCATCGAGGTACCCGCGCCGGGCGGGAGGTGGCGCTGGGCATCCCCCACCTTGCGGCGCAGCTCGTCCCAGACCTGGGGGAGGGTCGCCTTGTCGTACTTGTCCTGGATGGTGACGGTGACGGTGGAGAGTCCGCGCTCGGAGCGGGACTGGATCTCCTTCAGCTGACCGAGCTTCTGGACCGCGATCTCGATCTCGTCGGTCACCTCCTGCTCGACCTCCAGCGCGGAGGCGCCGGGGTACGGGGTGATGACGAGGGCGTCCTTGATCGTGAACTCCGGATCCTCCAACCGCCCCATCGACTCGTAGGCGAGGATCCCCGCCCCGAGGAGCGCGAAGGTGAAGACGATCGTGACGACGCGGTTCTTGAGGCAGAAGGCCGCGGGATTCATGGCGTCGACTGCCCTTCCCACGGCGTGACCGAGAGTCCCTCACGGAGATGATGGACCCCGGAGGTCGCGATCCTCTCCCCGACGACGAGTCCGTCGAGGATCTCGATCGACGAGCCCATCAGCTCTCCCGGCACGACCCCTCGCTTCGAGACCTTTCCGTCATCTCCGACGATCCAGACGAAGGGTCCGGCGGTCTCCTCGGCCATCGCCTGCACGGGGACGAGGAGCGGGCTCCCCTCTCCGCTCCCCGGCTTCGGCTCGATCGAGGCGCGCGCGGTCATCCCCGGCAGCACGGAGATGTCCTCCGGCCGCGCGAAGATGAGGGTGACCTCGTAGGTGCGCGAGGCGGGGTTCGCGACGGTGGAGAACTCGGAGATGTTCGCGGGGAAGCTGCGCCCGGGCGCGGCGGAGGGGGCGATGGAGACCTGGAGGCGCGCGTTCCGCTCGGCGAGGGTCAGCCCGGGCTCGGCGAGCGCCACATCCGCCTCGGGGACCTGGATCCGGAGCTCCAGCCAGGAGGAGTCCTGGAGGGTGACGACCGGCTGCTTCGCCTGCAGGCTCTGGAAGTTCTCCACCAGAGTGTTCCCGACCACGGCGTCGAAGGGCGCCTTCAGTTCGGTGTCGCGGAGCGCCTTCTCCGCCGCCTCGAGGTCGGCGGAGGCGGTCGTGTAGTTCCGCTGCGCCGCGTCGACCGAGGCCTGGGAGGTGCCGCCGACCGCGACGAGTCCGTTCTCGCGGTCGAGCTCGATCTTCGCGTTCTCCCGACGGGCGAGCGCGGCATCGCGAGCCGCCTGATACTGAGTCGGCTCCAGCTTCCCGAGGGTCTGTCCCTGCTTCACCTCATCCGAGGCCTTGAGGGAGAACTCGATGAGCTGCCCCGGCACCTCGAAGCCGAGCTGCACCTGCTGGGCCGCGGCCACCTCGCCGGAGTACTCGCGGACGAGGTCCCCGCCGTGGCTGCCGACGACGAGCATCTTGATCGGTCGTCCCTCGAGCACGGGAGAGACCTTCGCCTCCTCCTCGCACCCGACCAGGGTCAGGAGGACGGTAAACGCGAGCCAGTGGAGTCTCATGGCAGGGGGGTCCCTTACTCAGAAGTGGCCTCGGCGTTGCCGCCGAGACTCAGATGGAGATCGACGCGCTGCATCAGGCGGAGGCCTCGGATGCTGATGCGGGCGACGCGGGCGTTCAGCACACGCGCCTGCACCTGCAGCTCCTGAATGCGATCAATCCGCCCGGCCTCGAGCTGGGCCTGGGCGACTTCGTAGGTCCGTTGGTTGCTGTCGAGGGTGACATCGAGGAACTGCTCCCGCTGGAGGAGGATGCCGTCGTTCTCCAGCCCGGTCTCGACCTCCGCGAAGGCCTGGAGCGCGGTGCTTCGGTACTCGGCGACCGCGGCCTCCTGCTGGGCGTTCGCGATCTCGACATCCGCATCGCGCCGACCCCCGTCGAAGATCGGGGCGAGGAGGTTCGCGGCCGAGTTCCAGGCGATGTTCGCCGGGTTCAGCAGGGAGGAGAAGTCGGATGACGCGGCCCCGCCATCCGCCGTAATCGCCACGCGGGGAAGCTTCGCCGCCTTCGCCATGTCGAGTCGCCCGTAGGAGGCGGCCACCTGTCGCTCCGCCGCGACGATGTCCATGCGACGCTCGAGCAGGTCGGAGGGAAGGCCCGCGGGGATCGCGGGGGGGACCGCGACGAAGTCGTCGGCCGCGGCGAGTTCACCGGACGGGTAGCGCCCCAGCAGGACCTCGAGACTCCGCTGGGCCTGATTGAACGCCCCCTGGACCGAGCGAAGCGCCTCGTTCGCCGAGGCGACGGCGGCGCGCGCGAGGTCGACCTGAGTCTGGGCGACCGCGCCCTGCTGGAGCTGCGCCTCGGTGATGGTGAGGATCTCCTGCTGGAGGTCGACCACCTGCTGCGCGAGCCGGCTCTGGAGCTGGATCTCGGTCAGCTGGAACCACCCCTTCGCCACCTGCGCCGCGAGGGACTGCCGGGCGTACTGCTCGAGGAGGACGGCGGAGAGGTAGTCCTCCCGCGCGGCCTCGGCGCCGGCCGAGAGCCGCCCCCAGACATCGAGCTCCCAGTCGAAGGAGAGACCGACTCCACCCCCGGTGGGGCCGGAGGCCTCTCCGGTTCCCCCGCCGTAGGCTCCCGCTCCGAGGGAGACGGTCGGCTCCAGCAGGGCCCCGGCCTTCTTCGCGAAGCCCGCGGCCTGGTCGACCCGAGCGGCCGCAGCCGCGAGGTCGGGGTTGTTCGAGAGCGCCTCGATCACGAGGCTCTCGAGGGTCTCGTCTCCGAAGCTGGCGATCCAGCCATCCTGCACCTGCTCGGGGGAGCCGATTCCGAAGGAGTCGGGGACCGGAAGCTCGGGGCGATCTCTCTCCGGGATGTAGGAAGGACCTCCGCCGCATCCGAGGAGAGGAGCCAGCAGCAGCGGGATGAGCAGACGCGGACCCAGCATGGGCGAACCTCGTTCCAGATCTCTCGGGGGCTGTCGGAGGATCCTGAAGGAACCTCGACCATGGTTCAACACGGTCACACCGCCATTGCGTCAGGAAATCCCGCCCGAGGCGCGACGTGGACGATAGGCGGACACCAGGCGCGCGACGAGCACGGCGAGATAGAAGCTCCCGGTCGTCGCCTCCAACATGGCAAAGGAGCGGGCATGACTCGTGACCGGGGTCACATCGCCATAGCCCAGGGTCGTGAGGCTGACGAAGCTGAAGTAGATCAGGTCGCGCCACTCCGCGGGGCCCCCGTCCGGGGTCGAAAAGGAGCCGGGGCGCAGGTTCTCCTGCAGCGAGTAGAGGAGACTCCAGCAGATCCCGAGGAGCAGGTAGACGCAGAGCGCGGCGCAGAGCTTCTCTCCGGTGACCGACCCCGACCGAAGAACGAAGCCGAGGATCCGGGTGACGACATAGACGAGGAACCCGAGCTGCAGGGCGATCGCCACGATGACCCCTCCGCCGGCGCCGCCCTGGTAGATGAAGCTGAGGACCACGCCGGGCGCGGCGAGGAGCGCCGCCCGGAAGAGGGACCGTCGATCCTCGCTCACCGCGTAGAGCGCGCTGAGCAGGACGCTGAGCATCAGCAGGGTGAGGATCGCCCGCCCTGCCCTCACCTCCTCGAAGTGAGGATAGAGGATCAGCAGCCCGAAGAGACAGACGAGGAGAGCGGGGCCGCGGGTGGGGGGCAGCTTCAAGGGGACCTTTCCCAGGGACTCCCCACCGAGAAGCCGGGGGAGGACCGTCCCGGAGGATGGCACGAACGCGGACCGGAGTCGAACCGTCTCGGGGAGGTGGACCGGGAATCCGTCCCGAAGAAACCGACCGCATCGCGCCGGTCCCCTTCTTCTCCGTCGCTCTTCGCTTCCTCTCCCATTCGCGGTGCCGCGGGGCGATCCCTCGTCCCTCCGCGCGGGCGGTGCGGCCACCGCCTTCCCGGCCGGGACGACCCCCGCTCCCGGAAAGGAGCGCCGAGGATCCGCGACCCCGGCCTCACCAGGTGTACGCGCAGAACCCACCGTCCACCGTGAGGGTGGTGCCCGTGACGAAGGACGCGGCCGGCAGCGCGAGGAAGACGCCGGCCCGGGCGACCTCCTCCGGCTCGGCGATCCTCCCCAGCGGCGTTCGCGCCACGATCGCCTCGTGCACCTCGGGATCGGCGAGGAGCTCCGCGACGAGCGGGGTCCGCGTGTACCAGGGAGCCAGCGCGTTGACGCGGATCCCCGCCGGTCCCCACTCTCCGGCGAGGACCCTGGCGAGCTGGTGGAGAGCGGCCTTCGTCATGGCGTAGGGAGCGCCGGTGCGGATCCCCTGTATCCCCGCGACCGATCCGATGAGGACGACCGAAGGACTCCGCCCCCGGGAGAGGTGCGGGTGGAGGGCGCGGAGGAGGTCGAGGGTCCCCCGCTGGTTCGTCGCGAAGAGGGCGTCGAGCTCGGTCTCCGTGAACTCGACGAGAGGCTTCCGCACGTTGGTGCCGACATTCAGGAAGGCGACGTCGAGCGACCCTGCGTCCTCTCCCGGGGTGGCGTCGCTCCCCGCCTCCAATGCCGCGATGATCGTCGCCCTCCCGGCGGCGGTCGTCGCGTCGGCGCGGACCGCCCGGGCGGAGCCGCGCCCCGTCGCGGTGCGGATCGCCTCTCCGAGGGTCTCCTCCTCGCGGGCGACGGCGATGACCTCCGCGCCGAGCCGGACGCACTCCTCGAGGAGCGCCCGGCCGATCCCCCGGCTCGCGCCCGTGATGAGCACGCGCCGACCATCGAACTCCCAGGGGCTCCGCTCCCTCGCCATCCCGACCCTCCCCTCGCTGGACCGCCGATCCGCCTCTACGAGAGTCGATCCGAAGCGGACGGAGGCATCCAGCCCCCTGCTTCCGTTAGACTCCCCCGGGCGAGAGCGAGGAGGGTCGGAATGACGGTGATCGTCCGGGCGGACCCGGAGGGGGAGTTCGCGGAGGCGATCCGCGGAGAGTGCGCAGCGCGCGGCTTCGAGCCCCCTCGGATCGCGGCGGAGCCCACCGGGGGCGCGGGGATCGAGGTCCTCGTCTCCGGCCGCCCCCCCGCGTCCCTCCTCGACGCCTGCCCCGATCTTCAGTGGATCGTGGTCCCCTTCGCGGGCCTTCCGGCCGAGACGGTCGCCGCACTCCGCGCTCGACCGCGACTCTCGGTGACGAACCTCCATCACAACGCCGCCGCGACGACGGAGACCGCCCTCGCCCTCCTCCTCGCCGCCGCGAAGCGGATCATCCCTGCCGATGGCGCGCTGCGCCGCGGGGACTGGTCGATGCGCCACGCTCCGGACCCGAGCCCGATCCTCGCCGGCAAGCGCGCGCTCGTGCTCGGGGTCGGCGCGATCGGCTCCCGGGTCGCCCGCGCGCTGCAGGCGCTCGATGTCTCGGTGCGGGGCATCGTGCGGGAGCCGGAGAGGTCCGATCGGCTCGCACCCGCGGGCGTCCCGCTCCTCCCCCTGGCCGCCCTCGACGATGAGCTCCCCGCCGCGGACCTCCTCATCGTCACCCTCCCCGCCACCCCGCAGACCGATGGGCTCCTCGGATCGTCTCGGCTCAAGCTCCTCCCGGCCGGATCGGTCCTCGTGAACGTGGGGCGCGCCTCGATCATCGACGAGGAAGCGCTCCACAAGGCCCTGGTCGAAGGCTCGCTCGGGGCAGCCGGAATCGATGTCTGGTGGCGGATGCCCGCGACCGAGGATGAGCGGACCGCGTGCCCTCCCTCCTCCCTCCCCTTCGCAGAGCTGCCGAACTGCGTCCTCAGCCCCCACCGGGCGGGACACGGCGCGGAGATCGAGGCGCTGCGGGCGCGGCACCTCCTCGAGCGGCTGGCGGAGATCGAGCGCGGAGACGCGAGGGCCCTCGATCTCGAGCGCGGCTACTGAGCGGGCGCCCCGTGAACTCCTTGCCCTCGAGGGAGTGCGATGCGAGAACGCACCCTGAGGAGGTCCCCGTGTCCCCCACCCCCGCCGACGCCCGCTCCCTCCCGCGCCCCACCTGGCGCGGAGTGATGCCCGCGATCACCACTCCGTTCGACGCGCAGGGTCGCGTCGATGATGCCGCCGTCACCACTAGGATCGCCCGCGCCATCGACGCGGGCTGCAGCGCGATCATCCCCGCCGGCTCCCTCGGCGAGGGAAACACCCTCTCCGCCGGAGAGAAGCGCGCGCTCTTCGCCACCTCGGTCGAAGCGTGCGCCGGGCGCGTCCCCGTGATCGCCGCGATCGCCGCGGCCGGCACGGCTGAGGGGGTCGCCCTCGCGGAGGCGGCGCGAGAGGTCGGGTGCACCGGCCTGATGGTCCTCCCCCCCTATGTCCACTCGGGGGACACGAGGGAGGTCCTCACCCACATTGGGGCGCTCATCCGCGCGACTCCGCTCCCCTGCATGGTCTACAACAACCCCGGCGCGTACGGCGCGGACCTCCGCGCGGACGCGCTCTGCTCCCTCGCGGAGGCGCACACGAACCTCAAGGCGGTGAAGGAGTCCTCCGGCGACGCCCGACGGATCACCGCGATCATCGAGCGGGCTGGGGAGCGCCTCGCCGTGAGCGCGGGACTCGACGATGTCGTCGTCGAGGGAGTTCGGGCCGGGGCGGTCGGCTGGGTGGCGGGGCTCGTGAACGCCTTCCCGGTCGAGTCGGTGCGTCTCTTCGAGGCCGCGCGGGACGGCGATCCGGAGGCGGATGCGCTCTATCGCTGGTTCCTCCCCCTCCTCCGCCTCGATGTGGTCCCCGACTTCGTCCAGCGGATCAAGCTCGTCGAGGAGCTCCTCGGTCAAGGGAGCGCGCGGGTCCGTCCCCCCCGGCTCCCGCTCCCGGAGGAGGATGCCACCGCGGTTCAGCGGATCCTGGAGACCGCCCTCGCCGCCGCGCCTCCGGGGAGCGCGCGGGCGGGAGCGGGCTCCGCCGGAGAGGAGGCGGGGGCATGAGCATCGAGACAGGGCACTGGATCGCGGGTGAGCTCTCCCGGGAGGGGAACGAGAGCTTCCACGCCATCGACCCCTCGACCGGGGACTCGCTCGAGGGCGCGTTCTGCGAGGCGACGCCGGTCGAGATCGATCGCGCGGTGCGCTCCGCCGAGGAGGCGGCGCGCGCCCTTCGTCACGCCTCTCCGATGGTGCGGGCGGACCTCCTCGATCGCATCGCGGATGGGATCGAGGCGCTCGGAGACGAGCTGCTCGAGCGGAGCCACCTGGAGACCGCCCTCCCCCTCCCCCGCCTCACGATGGAGAGGGGTCGCACCTGCGGTCAGCTGCGGGCGTTCGCGACCGAGCTCCGCGATGGCGATCGATTCGCCCCGCTCCACATCCCCGCCGATCCCGCCCGGGAGCCCCTGCCGAGACCGGACCTGACCCGGCGCGCGCTGCCGATCGGACCGGTCGCCGTCTTCGGCGCGTCGAACTTCCCCCTCGCGTTCTCGGTGGCAGGGGGCGACACGGCGAGCGCCCTCGCCGCGGGCTGCCCCGTCATCGTGAAGGGGCACCCTCTCCACCCCGGAACCTCCGCCCTCGTGGCGGGAGCGATCGTCGAGGCGATCGCCGCCCTCTCCCTTCCCACGGGGGTCTTCTCGCTCCTCCACGGCCGCCACCATGAGGTCGGCGCGGCCCTCGTCGATCACCCCTCGCTGCGAGCCGTCGCCTTCACCGGGAGCTGCGCGGGAGGGACCGCGCTCTTCCGACGCGCCGGGGAGCGCACCATCCCGATCCCGGTCTTCGCGGAGATGGGGAGCGTGAACCCGGTCTTCGTCCTCCCGAGCGCGCTCGCCGATCGTCACCGGGAGATCGCGGACCTCCTCGCCGGGTCGGTGCTCCTCGGGGTCGGCCAGTTCTGCACCAATCCCGGGCTCATCGCGTGGATCGACGGGGAGGGCTCGGACCTCCTCCTCGCCGGGATCGCCGCGCGGATGCTCGACGGCCCCGCCGGTGTGATGCTGGGGACGGAGATCCGGGACCACTATGAGAGCGGCGTCACCCGGCGGGGCGCGATCGCCGGAGTGGAGGAGATGGCGCGCGGCCCGCGCGGCGGCGAGGCGTGCTCGGTCGGTGGTGTCCTCCACCGGGTCGACGCCCTGACGCTGCTGTCCGAGCCCGCCCTCACGGAGGAGCTGTTCGGGCCCGCAACGCTCGCGGTGATCGCGCGCGACGCGGAGGAGCTCCTGGAGATCGCCCGCGTCCTCCCCGGGCAGCTGACCGCGACGATCCAGGCGGAGCCCCGCGACGTGACCCTCCGCGAGGCGCTGCGGCCGATCCTCGAGGAGCGCTGCGGGCGGCTCCTCCTCGGCGGCGCCCCGACCGGGGTCGAGGTCTCGCCGGCGATGCAGCACGGGGGGCCGTGGCCGGCGACGACCGATGCCCGCTTCACCTCGGTGGGGCTCGCCGCGATCGAGCGGTTCCTCCGCCCGGTCTGCTATCAGGGGTGGGAGGAGTAGCCCCCCGAGGGGCTCAGGGGCAGAACGCGCCGGTGGGACACTGGAGAGTCGGGTCCGCCTCGCAGTCGGGGAACGCTCCGCCGGGGGAAGGCCCCGACCCGAAGAGCCACGCGAGGAGCGTGACCGGATCGCTCACATCTGCGAGCCCGTCCGCGTTCGCGTCCACCGCCGCCTCGCAGTTGAGACCGCCGCCCTCGAAGAGGAACGCGAGGCCCGCGATCGCGTCGGTCAGGTCGACGGCGCCGCTCTGGTCCACATCTCCCCGGATGAAGTCGAGCGGCGGAGTGACCGTCCACTCCCCGCAGCTCAGGTCCATCGGGACGGAGCTGCCGCCGATCACGACGACCGAGGTGATCGGCGGCGAGCCGATCGGGCAGGGGCAGAGGGTCGTCGTTCCCTCCGCGAGGGCCGTGTAGCTCGCCGCCACGATCTCGAAGCTCCCGGGCGGGAGAACCGCCATGCCGAGGAAGCTGATGATCACCCCCACCGAGAACCCGAACGACTCCTGGTTGAAGGAGGCGAAGTCGGGGGTCCCGCCGCCGTTCACGACGAGGGCGTCCGCGCCGTGCCCGAAGTCCACGAGCTCGATCACCGCGGGGTCGTGGCAGATGGTCAGGGACCAGCCGCTCGCATCCTGAGGGTTGTCGAGGAGCGCGCTGGTGGAGATCCCCGCGCCGACCCCGGCGGAGCCGCCGAGGGTGGTGAGGAGGGGAGCCTGGGCGAGGAGAGAACCCCCTGCGCCCCACGAGAGGGGCAGGAGGAGCAGGAGCAGACGGGCGGACGGAGCGTTCGACATCGCTTCCTCCCGGGAGGAACGAGGTGCGCGGCGGCAGCACACTACCGGGAACGGCCTCCGACGCCACCCCTCCTCGAGAGGGTCACGGCCAGAATGCCCGCGATGATCGCGCTCCCTCCGCCCCAGAACTCGTCCGGGGGCACCTCTCCGAGGAAGATCCAGACGAGGATCGAGGCGCCGACGACCTCGCCGAGGAACGCGGTTGAGACGACCGTGGCGGGGAAGTGACGGAGCGCCGCGTTCATCGGGGTGTGACCGAGCACGGTCGGAAAGAGGGCGAGGAGCAGGGCCACCCGCCACTCGACGCCGCTCTCCGGGATCCAGTCCCCCCCGTCCGCCCCGACGACGATCGCGAGGAGCAGGGCCGCGATGGCGTAGCTCCGCCGGGCGTAGAGCGCCCCCCCCAGCCGCGGCCCGGCCCGGCGACCGGCGAGCAGGTAGCCGACCATGCCGACCGCGCTGAGCACTCCGTAGGCGACCCCGATGATGTCTCCCCCTTCGCGCAGCCCTTCGCTCCGGGCGAGGTAGATCGCTCCCCCGAAGGCGACGAGCACCCCCCCGATCGCACGCGGGGTGGCGCGGATCGAGCCGCGGGCGCTCTCGATCAGCAGAAGGAGCACGGGATGCATGGAGACGAGGACGAGGGTGACCGCGACCGAGTCGAGGCGGGCGAGGGATGCGAAGTAGGCGCTGAAGTGCACCGCGAGGCAGGTGCCGCTGGCGAGGACCGCGACCCCCTCCGATCCCAGGGGCGGCGGGGGAGGCTCTCTCCGGACCAGCGCGGCGCGGACCCGGGAGAGGAGGATGAGGATCGGCACGGTGAGGGCGAGGCGGCGGAAGGCGAGCTCGACGCCGGAGGCCTCGGAGCCCCGAGCCCAGAGGCTCGCGGTCGAGATGCCGAGGATTCCCACCAGCAGGAGCAGCAGCGGTGCCCCTCCCGGACGGGGAGGCGCGCAGACATCACTCGCCATCACGCTCCGCCGGTGAGTGCAACGCGCGGGCGGAGACGAGCGGCCCCGGGATCGGCTCCCCCGACGCCTTGTCGATGCTGGTCAGGGCGCCGGCCTCACGGAGCCAGACCTCGAGTCGCTCCGCGAGGGCGAGGACGCGCTCCGGCCGGGCCGACGCGAGGTCTCGCAGCTCTCCCGGATCCTCCGCCAGATCGTAGAGCTCGAAGCGGGGACCCGCGTGGAAGTGGAGGAGCTTCTCACTCCCCAGCCGGATCGAGGTGAACGGCTCGATGCCGGGGCCCTTCGCCCCCCACTGATGCGGCTGGTGCCAGACGAGCGGGCGCGCCGGCCGCTCCCTCCCGGCGAGCACCGGACCGAGATCGACGCCATCGATGGTGTGCCCCTCCGGCGCCCGGACCCCCGCCGCGTTCAGCAGGGTGGGAAAGAGGTCGAAGGTGCTCCAGGGGTAGCTCGTGACCGCTCCGGGCCGGGTGACCCCGGGCCAGCGGATGATCCCGGGGACCCGGGTCCCCCCCTCGTAGGCGGAGCCCTTGCCGCTGCGCCACGGTGCGTTGTGCGTGTGGGGCGTGCCCCCTCGGGCATGAGCGGAGAGCCCGCCGTTGTCGGAGGTGAAGATCACGATCGTCGTCTCCGCGATGCCGAGGCGGTCGATCGCGTCGAGGATCGACCCCACCGCATCATCCACCGACTCGATCATCGTCGCGTAGGCCGCCTCCCGGGGGTCGAGTCCCTCGTACTTCGCGAGCTTGTCCCGGTTCGCCTGAATGGGCGTGTGCACCGCGTAGGGGTGGAAGTCGAGGAGCACCCGCTCGCCACGCCGCACCGCGACCTCGAAGGCGGCGACCGCCTCGATGGCGAGAGCCTCCGTGAGGTAGATGTCCTGCCCGTGGTACTTCTCGAGGCCCGGGACATCCCAGACCGAGGGCTCTCCCCCGAGCTTCCCCTGTCGGCCGCTCCGGGTGAAGCTCTCGAGGCCTCGGAAGCTCCCCGGAGCGCCGGAGGCGTGACCGGCGATGTTGATGTCGTAGCCCAGCGCCCGCGGATCCGCGCCGCTTGTCCCGTGCGCTCCGTAGTGCGCCTTGCCGGCGTGAATCGTCGTGTAGCCCGCTTTCTTCAGCAGCGCGGGGAGGACCACCTCCTCGGCGGTGAGTCCATCGGTCCGCCAGGCGGGAGGCGAGAGGGTGGGATGGCGGGCGGAGGTGTCCCGCCCGGCGTGGAGGGTCCAGTAGGTGATCCCATGCCGCGCGGGGGCCTGCCCGGTGAGGAGGCTCGCCCGGGTCGGCGTGCAGACCGGACCCGCCGCGTAGGCATCGGTGGCCCGCATCCCCTCTCGCGCGAGGCGCGCGATGTGCGGAGTCGGGGCGGGCCCCCGGAGCTCCTCCGCTCCCTCGACCGCGGGGAGGGAGACATCCGCCCCTCCGAGGTCATCGACGAGGATCACCACGATGTGAGGGGGCGGCTCCGGCGTCGGGGCCGGGCTGGAAGGGGACGGCAGGCAGAGCGCGAGGGCGAGCGCGGCGACGGGAGCGATCATGGGTCCTCCTCTCCGACAGCTTGCGGGACCGTGGAAGCGGCGGCAAGAGGAGCCGGATCAGCGGAGAGCTCCGGGATGAGGAAGCGGCCCCTCCGGCCGAGCCGGAGGGGCCGCTTCCCGATCGAAGCCCGGGAGCTCAGCAGCCGAGCGGGTCGGGGGTCGGATCCGGTCCGGTGCTGCGATCGGACGGAGCCGGGAGCGGCGGATCCCCGGAGAAGAGGCGACCGAGGATCGTGATCGCGTCCGCCACATTGAGCTGACCGTCGTCGTTGGCGTCCGCGGCGTCCTCGCAGTTCACCAGCTGACCCCCCGCGAAGAGGGTCTCGAGGAGCGCGATCGCATCGGAGATGTCCACCCCCTCGTCCCCGTTCGCATCGCCGCGCCGGAAGTAGGGGCGCAGAGTCGGGCGATCGAAGGGGGGCACACCCGCGGCGACACGCGGATCGGTGAGGACGGTGGCGAGGAAGTTCTCGAGGAGGTTCTGCTGGTTCGCGGTCAGACCCAGGGGATCGATCGCGGGGTTCGGGAAGTCTCCCCCGACATTGTAGAAGTCGATCACCTCGGCGAGGGTCGCCTTGCCCCCGTTGTGGAAGTAGGGGGCGCGCAGGGCGACGTTCCGCAGGCTCGGCACCTTGAAGCGGCCGTTGTCGACCGGCTGTCCGGTGATCGCGCCGCGCCCCAGGTCCTCCGGCGGCGGCCGCACTCCGATCCGCCGGAAGGTGTTGTCGGTCTGGAGGGGGCCGTTGTGGCAGGGGAAGCAGTTGGCCGCGAAGAGCTGGTTCCCGGCGTTCTGCTCCGGCGTCAGGGCGGTCGGTCCGAACTGCAGGAAGTCATCGATGGGGGCATCGTTCGTGACGAGGGTCCGCTGGTAGGAGGCGAGCGCGAAGGCGATCCGGGCCGCGTTGATGTCGGGGGTGCCGAACGCCGCCTGGAAGAGCGCGGGATAGGTCGGGTTCGCCGCGAGCGCCACCGAGACATCGGCGGGGAGGTCGGTCGCGTGGAAGAGCGGGGTCGCGACCTGCAGCTTGCTCCGCACATCGTCCCAGGTGCGGCCAGGGTGGGACATCTCGACGGAGGAGAGGATCGGGACGAGCGCCTGGGACTCGAGGGCGCCCCCCACCGGGATGAGGACCGCACCGGACTCGGGATCGATGAAGGTCCCGGTCGCGCGGCCATCCCAGAAGAGGAGCGGCGTGTAGGCCGAGTTGAGGATCGACTGGCTGCGACGGGAGGTGACCTGCCGATCCCAACCGTAGAGCGGATCGAGGAGCGGAGCGCCGCTGGCATCGAGGCGGGCGACTCCGAGGCTCCCGTGGACATCGTTCGCGTTCCCGAACACGAGATCCGGTCCCGGGTTCAGGGAGGTCGCACGAGGATCGGAGCCCCCGAAGTCGGGCATGTGGCAGGTCCCGCAGGCGACGGTGTCATCCGCGGAGAGCTGGGCGTCCCAGAAGAGGATCTTGCCGAGCACGCTCTTCTGCGCGGTCAGCGGATTCTCGGGCGGGACGGGCGGCGGCGGGAGGGGTCCTCCCGGCGGGGGAGGGGGCGGCGGGGGCGGAGGTCCCTGGGCACCGAGATCACTCGCGACGAGCGCGAGGAGGAGCGCGAGGAGGAGGCTCGGGATCCCTCGAGGGGAGATCGTGTGGATCATGCTGGCTCCGGGGTTCCGCCGCAGGGAACGCGGCGTCGGTTTGCGCGCACCGGACTGGGCGCACCGGACTGGGCGCACCGGACTGGGTGCACCGGACTGGCGTCTCAGGTCGCACCCGCGGATCGGGCGTCCGCCGCCGATCCGGGGCCGGGCGCGACCTCACGGGGGGAACCCCGCGACGCACGCCGGGTTTCGGATCCTCCGATCCTAACGCAGATCCGGGATCGGGAGCAGACCCCGGGGCGACAGATCTCAGCCACGCTGGCAGCTGGGGCAGTAGTAGAGCGACCGCGCCTGGCGCACCTTCCGCACGATGATCCCTCCGCAGCGATCGCAGGGCTCCCCCGCCCGGCCGTAGACGGCGCACCGCTCGCCGAACTCCCCGGCTCGACCATCCGGAGAGGCGTAGTCCCGCAAGGTGGTCCCGCCGCGTGAGACCGACTCGTCGAGGACCCCCCGGAGCGCGGCGGCGAGCCGCCGATAGCGAGGTCCGGAAATGCGACCCGCTGCGATCGTCGGACGGATCCCCGCCCGATGAGCCGCTTCGCTCGCGTAGATGTTGCCGACCCCTGCGAGCACCCGACCGTCGAGGAGGAAGTCACGGAGGGGGATCCGACGCCCGCGCGCCATCTCGTGGAGATGACGGGCAATGGCCTCATCGTCCGGCCCGCCCCAGGGCTCAGGACCGATCCCCACGAGACGGGGATGCTCCCCCGGATCATCCCCTCCCCACAGGAGGGCTCCGAAGCGCCGGGGGTCGTGATAGCGGGCGGTGACGCCTCCCGCGAAGTGGAGGTCGACATGATCGTGAGCGAGGACCGGGGCTTCGGGCTCGACGACACTCCAGCGACCGGACATTCCGAGGTGGGAGATGATCGCCCCCACGGGGGTCCGAAGGATGAGGTACTTCGCCCGCCGTTCGACCCGCTCGAGGCGGGTCCCGGGGAGCCGACGGTCGATCGTGCGCGGGATCGGCCAACGGAGATCGCGGCGGCGCACGACGACCGCCCGGATCCGTCGGCCGGCGAGCCGCTCGTGGAGAAGCCGTCGCGTCGTCTCGACCTCGGGGAGCTCGGGCACGGGTCCTCCGCGGGTGGAGCGTCCTCAGGGGGCGTCGATGGGAATCGGGGTCCACTCCCGCAGGAAGTGGCAGGTGTAGCCCCCCGGGTTCTTGATGAGGTAGTCCTGATGGTAGCCCTCGCCCGGGCTCCAGTTCCGGACGGGCTCGACCGTAGTGACGATCGGACCCGGCCAGCGGGCGGCGGCGTCGACGACGCGGATCGCCCGCTCCGCCGCGGCCATCTGCGCCTCGTCGAAGTAGAAGATCGTGCTCCGGTAGCTCGAGCCGCGGTCATTCCCCTGACGATCGACGGTCGTCGGGTCATGCATCCGGAAGAACCAGTTCACCAGGAGCTCGTCGAGGGAGATCCGCGCCGGGTCGAAGACGAGCCGGACCGCCTCGGCGTGACCCGGGTGAAACTCGTAGGTCGCGTTCGCGTTCTCCCCCCCGCAGTAGCCGACGTCGGTGTCGAGGACCCCATCGATCTTCCGGAGGAGGTCCTCCAGCCCCCAGAAGCACCCTCCGGCGAGGATGACGGTCTGCGACTCGGCCACGGGGCCCTCCTTCTCCTGCGATCCCATCTCTGCGCCCACGCCTCCCCCGACCCCGCTCGGGGAGGGGGTCGAGGCGCCCTCATCCCCGGCCCGGGTGCAGCCGGGCAGGAGGGAGAGGAGCAGGAGCGCCAGGAGTCGGCACCCGAGCGCGCCGAGGATCGACTCGTTTCTCATCCGGCACCTCCTTCTCTTCCGCCGCTCCGCACTTCGAACCGGGGCTCGCACCGGATCCGCGGACGATACCCGGAGAGAATCCCCGGGGAATCCGCTTCAGTTCGAAAGGGCTCCGTCCGAAGGCGAAGGCAGGCCGAGAGTGGCTCCGTTCGGCGATTCTCGGGGCATCACGCTCACGAGGAGGACCGCCTCGCGCGAGGGAAATGCGAGCCTCGACCTGCTTCCGGGGGTTGCGCTCCCCCCGGAGGTGCGAGTAAAGCTGTCGGGCAACAGCTCCGGGAAGCGCACCCGAGAGCGGGAAGGAAACCCCTGCGAGCATGACCAAGCGCCTCGTGATCGTCGAGTCCCCCACCAAGGCGAAGACCCTCGGGAGATTCCTCGGGGAAGACTTCATCGTGGAATCATCCGTCGGCCACATTCGGGACCTGCCGAACGGGGCGGAGGAGATCCCTGAGAAGCTCAAGGGCGAGGCCTGGACCCGCCTCGGCATCAACATCGACGAGAACTTCGAGCCCCTCTACGTCGTCAACGGGGACAAGAAGAAGGTCATCACCGACCTCAAGAGGAAGCTGAAGTCGGTCGACGAGCTCCTGCTCGCGACCGATGAGGATCGCGAGGGCGAGGCGATCAGCTGGCACCTCCTCGAGGTCCTCCAGCCGAAGTGCCCGGTGAAGCGCATGGTGTTCCATGAGATCACCAAGGAGGCGGTGACCCACGCCCTGGCCGAGACTCGCGAGCTCGACACCCACCTCGTGGAGGCCCAGGAGACGCGGCGCATCATCGACCGCCTCGTCGGCTATCAGGTGAGCCCGCTCCTCTGGAAGAAGATCAAGCCGAAGCTCTCCGCCGGGCGCGTCCAGTCGGTCGCCGTCCGCATCATCGTCGAGCGCGAGCTCGAGCGGATGCGCTTCCGCTCCGCGGAGTACTGGGACCTCTCCGCTCGATTCCTGGCCGGTTCCGACGGGAAGTTCGCGGCGAACCTCGTGGCCATCGACGGGGATCGGCTCGCGAGCGGCAAGGACTTCGAGGCGGAGACCGGCGCGCTGAGGGAATCCGCGCGGGAGGTCCGCCATCTGCGGCGCGAGGAGGCCCTCGCCCTGCAGGAGTCGCTGAAGGGCGGTGAGTTCCAGGTCGTGAAGACCGAGGAGAAGCCGTTCCGGCAGCGCCCGCCCGCCCCGTTCACCACCTCGACCCTCCAGCAGGAGGCGGGACGCAAGCTCGGCTTCGATGCCCAGCGGACGATGCGCGCCGCCCAGCGCCTCTACGAGCTCGGCTTCATCACCTACATGCGGACCGACTCGGTGAACCTCTCCAAGGAAGCGCTCAACGCCACGAGGAACGCGGTCACCGACCTCTACGGCCCGGAGTTCCTCCCGAAGGAGCCGCGGATCCACAAGGGCCGGGTGAAGAACGCCCAGGAGGCGCACGAGGCGATCCGCCCCGCCGGCGAAGTCTTCCAGACCCCCGGCGAGATCGGCCGGAAGATCAGCGCGGACGAGGCGAAGGTCTACGACCTCATCTGGAAGCGCACGATGGCGTGTCAGATGGCCGAGGCGGTCGGGCGTCAGATGACGGTGACCATCGAGGGGAAGGCGGACGGGAAGACCTTCCGCTTCACCGCGAATGGCCGTGTCATCGACTTCCCCGGCTTCCTCCGCGCCTATGTCGAGGGGAGCGACGATCCCGACGCGGACCTCGCGGACAAGGACAGGAACCTCCCCCCGATGAAGGCGGGCGACCCCCTGACCGCTCGCGAGATCAAGGCGGAGGAGCACCATACGAAGCCCCCCGCCCGCCTCACGGAGGCCTCCCTCGTGAAGAAGCTCGAGGAGTCCGGCGTCGGCCGCCCGAGCACCTACGCGAGCATCATCCGGACGATTCAGGCGCGGGAGTACACCTTCAAGAAGGGGCAGGCCCTCGTCCCCACCTTCACCGCCTTCGCCGTGACCCAGCTGCTCACCCGGCACATGGGGAACCTGATCGACCTCGACTTCACCGCGAAGATGGAGGATCGCCTCGACACGATCTCCCGCGGCGAGCTCCAGTCCCTCCCCTACCTCAAGGAGTTCTACTTCGGAAACGGGGTGGTCGGCCTCAAGGGCCTCCTCGAGCAGAACCTCGAGGCGATCGACCCTCGCCAGGTCTGCTCGATCCCCCTTCCCCACGAGTGGGAGGGGAACCCGGTCGTCGTGCGGGTCGGTCGCTACGGCCCGTACCTCGAGGCGGGCGAGGGGAACCGGGCGAACCTGCCGGAGGACATCTGCCCCGACGAGCTGGGGCAGGAGGAGGTCCTCGAGCTCTTCCGGGTCGCCTCCGAAGGTCCGCGCTCGCTGGGGGCTCACCCCGAGAGCGGCGAGCCGATCTACCTGAAGGTCGGGCGCTTCGGACCCTACGTCCAGCTGGGGGACCGGGACGAGGACGAGAAGACGAAGCCGAAGATGTCGAGCCTCCTTCCGGGCATGGAGCCGGAGACCCTCACCCTCGAGGAGGCGGTCCAGCTCCTCTCCCTCCCCCGCATCGTCGGCCAGACCGCGGAGGGGGAGGACATCACCGTCACCTACGGGCGCTACGGAGGCTACCTCCGCGCCGGGTCCGAGACCCGCTCTCTCACCGATGCGGATCATGTGCTCACCGTGACGAAGGAACGCTGCCTCGAGCTCCTCGCCCAGCCCCGCCAGCGCGGGCGGCGCACCGCCGAGCCGCTGAAGGTCTTCGAGAGCATCGAGGCGCTCGACGGCGCCCGGGTCCAGCTCCTGAAGGGTCGCTACGGTCCCTATGTGACCGATGGAGAGACGAACGCCAGCCTGCCGAAGGACTACGCCGAGCCGACCGAGCTCACCGAGCAGGAGGCGACGCAGCTGATCCTCGATCGCCGGGCCCGCGTCGGGAAGAAGAAGACCAAGAAGAAGACGACGAAGAAGAAGACCACCAAGAAGAAGGCCACGAAGAAGAAGACTACGAAGAAGAAGACCGCCAAGAAGAAGGCCACGAAGACGACGAAGGCTTCGAGCGAGGCCTCCGCGGGCGGTGACTTCGATTCGGACGTCCTGCCCTACTGAGTTCGGTCCGAACCCCTCCTCGCGGGGGAGCCCCCTTGAGGGGCGACACCACACTCGCTTCCGGGACGGCGGCAGAGTTGAGCGACCACGAGACGCACGAGTCCGCTGCGGGCCGCGCGGAGCCTGCGCACTCTCTGGGGCGCATCCGCCTCGGGCTCCTCCTCCTCGCGATCGGCCTCGCCCTCACCACCATCTTCCAGAACACCGAGCCGACCACCGTGAAGGTGATCGGGGGCTCGCTCACCCTCCCTCGGTGGCTCCTCCTCGCCCTCTTCTTCGCCGCGGGGAACCTCTCCGGCTTCCTCATCCCGAAGTGGCATGCCCACCGGAAGCGAACCCGCCACCCCCACGCCGACTGACCGCCGTCGGCGCGACCTCGCGGGGGATCGCTGGCATCCCGGGATCGGGGTCGGCTAGCATCGGGAACCCACGGAGCGGAGCCCGCTCCCCAACCGCCCCGCCGGAGGACCGATGGCACTCTCCCCCCCCGACCTCTCCCTCGCCGGCCAGCACGCCCTCGTCCAGGGGGCCAGTCGCGGGATCGGACGCGCCTCGGCCGAGGCGCTCGCCGCCCTGGGGGCGCGGGTGTCCCTGGTCGCGCGGAACGAGAGCCGCCTCCGGGAGGCCGCGTCCTCCCTCCCCCCCGCCCCCGATGGGGAGCATCGCTTCCTCTCCCTCGACCTCGATGACACGCCGACGCTGCGAGCGCGGGTGCAGGATCATGTCGAGGCGCACGGTCCGGTGACCATCGTCGTGAACAACTCGGGAGGGCCCCCGGCCGGGCCGATCCACAGCGCGCAGCCGGAGGAGTTCATCACGGCGATCGCGCGACATGTGATCGCGAGTCAGGTGGTCGCCCAGCTCACCGTGCCGGGGATGAAGGAGGCGGGGTACGGTCGGATCGTGAACGTGATCTCCACCTCGGTCTACGAGCCGATCCCCAACCTCGGGGTCTCGAACACCACGCGCGGAGCCATGGCGAGCTGGGCGAAGACGCTCTCCAAGGAGCTCGGTCCCTTCGGCATCACCGTGAACAGCGTTCTCCCCGGGTTCACCGACACCGAGCGACTCGGCTCGCTCATCGCGGGCCGGGCCGAGAAGGCGGAGAAGAGCCCCGAGGAGATCGCCGACGGGATGCGCGGGCTCATTCCCCTCGGGCGCTTCGCCACTCCGCGGGAGATCGGGGATGTCGTCGCCTTCCTCGCCTCACCGGCCGCGAGCTACATCAGCGGCGTGAGCCTCCCCGTCGATGGCGGTCGCCTCAACTCGATCTGAGTCGGGGGCGTCCGGCACGACCGTCTCCTCGGGGGAGAGGCTCCTCAGGAAGGCGACGAGCTCGCGCCGCTCCGTCTCCGAGAGCTCCCCGGGGAGAGGCCAGCGGGTGGGGTCCGACTCGGCCGGGCGCATCGACTCCGGAACCACCTCCACCAGGCCCCGCAGGGCTTCGCCTCCCCTCGACTGCTGCAGGGCATCGACCGGCGGCTCCTCCCGAGCGAGCGCACCGACCGCGATCAGCTCGCGGACATGCACCTCCAACGCCGCCTCGAGGGTCTCGACCGTCCCGTCCCCGAAGTAGGGCGCGGTCTGCGCGACATCCCAGAGGGTCGGCGTGGCGGTGAGGTTCGGGGGGAGCCCGCCGTAGCCCGCTCCAGCCCCGCCTCGGAAGCCGTTCACCAGAACCGGATCGGGAGTCTCGATCCCGGTCTGTGCCGCGGCTCCGGTCTCTCCCGCCCTCTCGGTGGGAGCGCGCCGGGGCGGCGCGCCGGGCGGGGAGACGACATGAACGCGCCCGTCCCGGAGGTCATTGCCCTCGTGGCAGGAGGCGCAGCCCGCGCGCCCGCGGAAGAGCTCGAGGCCACGCCGCGCCTCCGAGTCGAGGGCGCCCGGCTCTCCGGCGAGGAAGCGGGCGAACGGCGCGGTGGGCGGGCTCCCGATCCCCCGGATGAAGGCGGCGAGGGCGAGGCCGACCCGCTCCCGGGTCACCCCCCCCTCTCCCGCGAAGAGGGCATCGAAGAGCGGACCCGCCCCGCTCCGCTCCCGGAAGAGCGCGATCGTCCCCTCGATGTCCCCTCCCATCTCGAGGGGGTTCCCGAGCGGAGAGAGAGATCACTCGGCCAGAGAGATGGCGACCTCGAGGGAGCGGCGCTGACCGAAGTTCACACGCTCGCGCCCCGTCACCGCCGCCCGACGGTTGCTCAAGGGCTCCGCGCTCCGTCTCGCCTCGATCTCCGCCTCGATCTCCGCCTCAGTCTCCTCGTCGCTCCCCATCCCCGCGGAGTCGTTGAAGTGGATCGGGTTGCGAAGGTTGCCGAGGAAGTTCGGGAACGCGAGGGGGTCGATGAACCTCTCCACCTCGGAGAGACCGTGGATCGTCGGCGCGTTGCGCCCGACCGGCGCTCCCTGCTCGCCGACCGAGTGCATCACCCCATCGGTGAAGCTCCGCGCCGGGTCATGACAGCTCGCGCAGGAGATCGTCCCGGTCGAGGAGAGCCGGGGATCGAGGAAGAGCCGCTCCCCCAGCTCGGCGATGCTGGTGGGGGCCGGAGCTCCGAACGCGGGGAGAGCGGGCTCCTCCGCGCCGAGCCGATGGGAGAAGATGAGGAGCGGGAGGAGCGGAAGGGAGAGGACTCGTGGAGAGAAGCGGCGAGGGCGAGGCTGCGGTGAGGGCTGCATCGGGTTCCTTCCGGGCGGTGGGGTCCTCGGTGGCCCGTAGGCCGGGGCGCGATCCCTGAATTGTCGCCGCTCGGGGTGAGGCGGACGGTCACGGGCCTGCAACAGCCCGGGCGCGGCGGCGGACCGGATCACGGGAATCGTCGGGGGGGCCCGGGTACACTGCGCCCCCTGCAGCGAACGGAGACGAAGCCATGCGCACTCTGCGAAACTGGATCGGTGGAGCCGGACAGCCGGCGATCGGGGGCGCGACCCTCGAGACCGTCGATCCGGCGACGGGTGAGACGATCGGCGCTGTCCCCGCCTCCGGGGAGGCGGACATCGCCAGCGCGGTCGCGGCGGCGAAGGAGGCCTTCCCCGCCTGGTCGGGGAGGAGCGCGGCGGAGCGGAGCGAGCACCTGCACGCCCTCGCGGCGGGGATCGAGAGCCGCTTCGAGTCCTTCGTCGAGGCGGAGTCGAGCGACAACGGGAAGCCCCTGGCCCTCGCCCGCGCCGTGGACATCCCCCGAGCGGTCTCGAACCTGCGCTTCTTCGCCGATGCCATCCTGCACGAGAGCTCGGAGTTCCATCGAGCCGGCACCTCCGATCCCGCGACCAACGCATGGCACACCACCCTGCGGCGCCCCGTCGGGGTGGTCGGGTGCATCTCGCCCTGGAACCTCCCCCTCTACCTCTTCACCTGGAAGATCGCGCCCGCCCTCGCCGCGGGCTGCACCGTCGTGGCCAAGCCGTCGGAGGTGACCCCCATCACGGCGGACCTCCTCGGCGAGCTCTCCACCGAGCTGCTCCCGCCCGGGGTCCTCAACATCGTCCATGGGCGGGGAGCCGAGTCCGGCGCCCCTCTCGTGACCCACCCCGACGTGAAGGCGATCAGCTTCACGGGGGGGACCGTCACCGGAGCCTCGATCGCCGGCGCCGCCGCGCCCCTCTTCAAGAAGCTCTCCCTCGAGCTCGGGGGGAAGAACCCCAGCATCGTCTTCGCGGACGCAGACCTCGATGCCGCCCTCGCCGGCACCGTCCGCGCCGGGTTCACGAACCAGGGAGAGATCTGCCTCTGCGGCTCGCGGCTCCTCGTCGACGCGCGGATCATCGATGATTTCATCCCGCGCTTCGTCGATCGGGTCCGCGCGCTGGTGGTCGGGGATCCACGGGAGGCGGGGAGCGACCTCGGCG
>JAFMMO010000314.1:0-996 GCA_017859655.1 Pseudomonadota bacterium
GGCGACATCTTTTTCTCCGAGGAATTTCTCGAACCGCGCCCCTTGCTGAAGGCAGCGGCGGCGCCGGCGGCGACATCCGCGGCCCCCGTCTCGATCGGCAGCCCGAGACGGCAGGCGAGCTCCCGACACCAGGACGCATCCTGACGGGATGCCCGGCCTCGGAGGCCGTGATCCAGGTGCCCGAGGAGGATCGTCGCCTCGGGACGGTGGCGATCGCGCCAGGTCCGCAGCAGCGAGGCGAGGGCGACGGAGTCGCTTCCCCCGGAGAGCGCGACGAGGAGGCGGGGAGCCCGCTCCGGCAGCTCCTCCTCGAGCACCGCGGCCACCGTGTCGAGAGCGAGGTGCGCCGTCACGCTCGTGGGGGGACTCCCGCCCCGCGCGCTCATGGGAAGGTGAATTCGAAGGTCCGCTCGATCGGAGTCTCGAGCGAGGGAGGAGGGGCGGGGAGCGGGTTGATGGCGTAGATCGCGGCGTGGAGGGCCTCGAGGTCGAGCGCACTGGCACGACCGGGGGGCGTGCGAAGCCCGAGGTCGAAGATGTAGCCGTCGCCATCGATGCGGAAGGAGAGCAGGCAGGTCTTTCGAGAGGGATCGACCTCCCCGAGGCGGCGGTGGAGGGGGGAGGCATCGTGGGCCTGGTCGAGCGCCTGCTTCACCCGGTTGAAGACCTCCACCACGAGGTAGCGCTCCCGCGGGTCCGGTCCGGAGAGCGCGGTGCGGGTCCGCTCGAGGAGCGCCTCGATCCGGGCCGCATCGTCGGTGGCGGGATGAGAGGACAGGGGCTCGACGACAGCCTCGACGACCGCCTCGGTGGCGCTCTCCGCGCTCTCCCCATCCCGGTCCGGCTCCACCGGAGAAGAAGGAGGCGGCTCCGCACCTTCGTCGGCCTCCATGGCCTTGTCGTCGTCGGCCTCGTCGGGCGGCGGGACGGGCTCCGTGTCTTCGGGGGCTTTCGGTGAGCCCTCCTCCTCCGTGGGGAGGGGCTCGGTCGCGGGGG
>JAFMMO010000314.1:1006-2660 GCA_017859655.1 Pseudomonadota bacterium
ACCGAGGGGGACTCGACTGAGGGGGACCGAAGCTGGAGCGTCACCGAGGGGCTCGCGGCCGCCTCGACCCCGCCGGGGCCGGGCAGGGCGAGGAGGAGGACGAGGTGCAGGCCGAAGGAGACCCAGATCGCGGTGGTGAGGATGCGCTCCCGGACTCTCCGGCCGTCGCTCGCCGCGCGGAGAGGAGCGCCCGCATCGGCGGGAGGATCCCCAGGGGGACGCTCTCGCGAGGGATCGGGCTCGGCGCGCTCACCGGCGGGCGAGCGATGGAGTCGGGACACGCGCTTTCCCATCGATCGGTCTCTCCCGGCCGCGAGGCGGTCGTCTCCGTCGGCGGGCGGCGACCCGAGAGGGGAGAGGGGGGAGGGAAGAGAGGCCCGCGGGCCTCACTCCGCGAGCGACCGTTTCCAGGCGAGCTGCAGGTCCGCCACGGTAGCGTAGCCGGCGTGTTCGCTCAAGGCGGGCTCGATCCCACGGACCGCGACGGTTCGCGCAAACTCGAGGAGCTCCTTGCGCCCGAGCCGCTTCTGGAGGAAGCGCACGAGGGAGGCGGACTGGGCGTAGAAGAGATCGGTCCCCGCCGTCGGGATGGCGTCCGCCGCCAGGAGGTCCACGACCGGGAGGAGCCGCCCGGCCTCCCGGGCCTCCTCCACGAGCCGATCCCGGTGCCCGCGCAGGAGCGAGGGCTCTCGCCCGACCGCGATCCCCTCGTCGAGCCAAGGCGGCAGGCGGACCCCGCCGAGGCGGTGGGCGAGGAGGAGGTGGGCGAGCTCGTGGGGGATCACCCCGGCGACGAGCTGGGGGGACGCGGCGTTCAGGTGGAGCTCCTGGCGGAGCAGGACTCCGAAGTTCCGCTCGGTGAGGACGAAGCCGTCGCAGCCCGCCGAGAGGGTCTCGACGACGGAGGAGAGCGCGGCGCGATCCGCGTGCAGGTGGACATCGATCACGAGTCCGTCGGGGAGCGCGGCGTGACCGCCGAACCAGTCCCGCCGCAGTTCGTCGAGGCTCCGCGTCAGCGCGGCGAGGACCGCGCTCGGGGCCTCGTCGCCGACGGAGTGGATGCGGAAGGGGCCGTCTCGGGTCGTCCGCCCGGGGGGAGCCTCGCCCTCCGGCGGGGGCGGGACGGCGGGGGGGCCGTCGAGCGCCACCCCGCCCTGGAGCCGATCGGCGGCGCGGGAGCGCAGCTCCCGAAGGTACGCGGCGCCCTCGATCGCGCGGTGCTCCTCTCCGGCGAGGCGGGCGTAGAGCTCCCCGGCGGTGCGGTAGTCTCCGCGCCCCTCGAGGATGAGCGCATGGTGAAAGAGCAGCGCCCGCTCCTCGGGGCAGATCCCGAGCACCTCCATGATCTCCGACTCCGCCCGGGCGGGTCGGCCCTCGTCGATGAAGCGGAGGGCCCGCTCCACGGTGCAGAGCGCCAGCGGCTCCCGCACCTCGGGGAGGCGTCGGGGGTCGAGGTCGAGGGTCCGGCGATAGAGTCGAGCGGCTTCATCGTGCCGCCGACCGAGAAGCGCATCGTGAGCGGCGCGGAGGGTCGCCGTGGCGAGGGGAGTCCGCCAGCGCTCGGCGTCCGCCGGGAACTCCCTTCGGAGCGCCTCCCAGAGCTCGATCGCCGCGGGGGCGTCCCCGGTGTTCCACGCGGCGAGGGCTGCCGTCT
>JAFMMO010000106.1 GCA_017859655.1 Pseudomonadota bacterium
GTCGGGGGGCCCGAGCCGGGCGAGGGCGCGGAGCGGGAGGAAGCCCCGGTCCGCGCCGGCGGGGCGCGCCCCCGCTTCGTCCTCGATGGCGCGGACCTCTCCCTCGAGAAGTCCGCCGCGCGCCTCGCGATCGCGGAGAGCGACCGCTTCGGCGGAGCCACGGCGCGGGGGGGGCTCATCCTCCTCGGGCTCCTCTCCCTCCTCGCGGCCTTCGGCTCCCGCGTCCGCGACCGCGTCCCTCCGGAGGTCCGGGCGCGAAGACAGCGCCTCGCCCGACTCGCCGGGGAGGTGGAGGCCGCCGCGACGAACCCCGGCCCGGATGGAGCCCGCGCCCTCGTCGGCGCCCTCCGCGCCATGGCTCGGGAGGTCCGACAGGGAGGCGGCGGGAGCGTCGAGGGGCTCGAGGAGTTCATCCGGATCAGTGAGGAGGGGATCTACGCCCCCGATGGCGAGACCCGTGGCGACGAGGAGCGGGGACGCCGAGCGCGGGAGCTCGCGCGGCAGCTCGAGGAGGCGGGACGATGAGCCGCTCGAACATCCCGAGGCTCTCCCGACTCGGAGCGCTGCTCGTCCTCCTCCTGCTCCCGACCAGCGCTCCCGCGCGGGATGCCCGCACCCTCCTGGAGGAGGTCCTGCCGCCGGCGATCGCCGAGTACGAGCGGGCCCTCACCCTCTCCGACCGGGATGCGCGGCTCGAGGGTTTCGAGCGCGCCCGCCTCCAGTTCCAGCGGGCGATCCGGGAGGGCACCGCCGAGAACGCCGACCTCTGGACGAACCTCGGGAACGCCGCGCTCGGCGGCGAGAGCCTCGGAGTGGCGATCCACGCCTACCGCACCGCCCTCCGCCTCGACCCGGACCACCGGCGCGCGGGGGGGAACCTCGCGCACGCCCGCCGCCTCCTCCCCGACTGGGTGCCGACCCCGGCCGAGGGGGGCGCGCTCGACACCTTCCTCTTCTGGGCGCAGCGGCTCTCCTCCGCGGAGCGCGGCATCCTCGCGGCGGGCGCCCTGCTCATCGCCGCGCTCCTCCTCTCCGTCGGGATCGCCCGTCGTCGGGGCGGCCTGCGGACCCTCGCGGTCCTCCCCCTGCTCGTCGGGGTTGCGCTCCTGCTCACCGGCGGCGGCACCTCGCTCGACACGATGGAGGCGGTCATCATCGTCGAGGACACGGTGGCCCGCGCCGCCGACTCCCGCAGCGCCCCCGCGAAGTTCTCCGAGCCGCTGCCCGATGGGGTGGAGGTGACGATCCTCGAGGAGCGAGAGGGGTGGCGGAGGGTCGGGCTCTCCGATGGCCGGGATGCTTGGGTGCCGACCGCGTCGGTCGCCCGCCTCGGGGAGCTCCCCTAGGGGTCGATCGAGAGGACGCGCTTGTCGAGGAGGCGATCGCCGAGCTCGACCCCCGCGAGGAGCTCCGCGATCCGCTCCCCCGCCGTGCCGTCCCCGTAGGGGCTCTCGACCGTCGGGAGCACCGATCGGAACTCCTCGGAGAGCACCCGCTCGATCGCCGCGAGGATCCCCTCCGCCTCGGGCGGGGCGCCGATGACGCACGCCGCGCGCTCCCGCCCCTGCTGGCGTCTCCCGACATCGACCGCCGGAATCGGGATCGCCGGCGCCTCCATGATCCCGCTCGACGAGTTCCCCACGATCGCCGCCGCCTCCCGCAACAGACCCCAGTACTCGAGGTGAGGCAGGTTCACGAAGAGGTGGGTACGGGGGCGCTCCTCGGCGAGACGACGCGCCCGCTCCTGCAGGGCGTAGCTGCCGGCGTCGGCGTTCGGGAAGCAGAAGACGAGGGGACGGTCGACCCGGCGGAGGGCCGCGAAGAAGGCATCCGCCTCCGCCGCGGGGTCGGGATCCAGGGTCACCGGGTGGTACGCGACGACGAGGTGCCCGGGGTCGATGCTCGCTCCATGCCGCGCCGCGACCTCCGCCGCGGCGGGGATCTCGCTCCGGCGGAGGTGATCGAGGCTCGGCGCGCCGACCCGATGGACCCGCCACGGCTCCTCGCCGAGGGAGAGCACCCGCGCCTCCGCGCGCCGGGTGGGGACGAGGTGTAGGTGGGCCATCTTGGTGAGGGCATCCCGGACCGCCTGGTCGATCGCCCCCTCCGAGAGCTCCCCTCCCTCGATGTGCGCGATGGGGATCCGCAGGGCGAGAGCGACCGAGGCGGGCGCGAGCATCTCGTAGCGATCCGCGATGATGAGGAGCAGATCGGGGCGCTCCGCCGCGAGGATGTCGGCGAGGGACAGGGTCGCGACCCCGATCGTCTTCGCCATGCCGACATCACGATCGCTCGAGAGGAGGCACTCCACGCGGTGGGCGACCTCGAAGCCATCCCGCTCGATCTCCGCGATGGTGTCCCCCCAGGTCGGGGAGAGATGAGAGCCGAAGGCGATGAGGCGGAGCTCGACCCCCGGCCGCGCCGCGAGCTCGCGCAGCGGCCAGACGAGGTGACCGTAGTCCGCACGGGAGGAGGTGACGACGGCGATCCGGCGGGGAGCGGCGGTCAACGGCTCATCTCTCCGCCTCGAGGTCGAGGTAGTAGACCGTGCGATTCTCGTTCCAGACCGATGGGATGTGATGGACGCGGATCCACTCGCTCGCGTTGCGCCCGACCGCGTGCCCGTCCTCCACCTCCCCGCCCTCGGCGAGGATGTAGTGGGCGACGTTGTACGCCCAGGAGGCGACCTCGTTCTGGTCCTTCGGCGAGCCATGGACCTCGAGCTCGTAGTGCCCGAAGGACTCCATGCCGCTCGTGCGCAGGGAGTGGGTGTCGTCGTCGTTGCGGATCACCTGGAAGTCGACCCAGAGGCGCAGCGGCAGCTCGCTCGGGGACATCCCATCGGAGGAGGCCTGGAACGCCTCGGGGGAGTGCACCGACGGAGCCCCCGCCCAGAAGACCCCCAGCGCATCGAAGGCGCGGGAGAGCATCGAGACGACCCGCGTCAGGAAGAGCGCCCGCATCGTCGGCTTCCCCGACTCCGGCCCCTTCACGGCGACCACCAGATGGGCCCCGGCGCGCTCGAACGCCGCGGCGCCCTCCGGCCAGTACCACGCTCCCCGGAGGGGACCCTCCGTCACCGCCTCGGGGACCGGCTCGGGAACGCCGACGATCCGCAGGCGCTCCTCCCCCACCGCCCCGGCGAACCCCTCGGTGACCCGCGTGTCGCGATCGAAGGTCTCACCGAAGACCGGGAGGAGCACGCCCTCGATCGCGGTCGGCAGCTCATCGGGGAGGTCGGAGAGGGCGAGGATGGCGAGGAAAGAGGTGGACGCTTCCATCGGATCTCCTGAGGTTCTGGGGAAGGAAGACTGTAACGGACGAGCGCCCCCGGCGGAACGGATCCCCCCCCCCGATTGGACTCGGGAGCGGCGATCGGGGAGACTCCGGTCCGCGATTCCACCCAGGAGGGAGCGTTCCTTGTCCGATGATGCGCGACGACCCGAGGAGGAGCCCGACCCGCGCTTCGAGGCCGGTGCGCGCCGGGTCCGCCGCCTCGCCCTCTTCAGCGGTCGGATCGTCCTCCTGCTCCTGATCCTCCTCTTCCTCGGACAGCGCTGGCTCCTCTTCCCGCGGGACGCGAGCCCCGTCCCCCTCCCGGACGGCGGCGTCGGCGCCCGCGTCCGCGCGGTGACCCTCCGCACCGAGGACGGCCTCGACCTCACCGCGTGGTTCCATCCCGGATCCCCCCGCGCGCTCGTCATCCTCTTCCCCGGGAACGGCGGGAACCGCGGGGGGCGGTACGAGTTCGTCCAGATGATCCGCAACCAGGGCTGCTCGGTTCTGCAGGTCGAGTACCGCGGCTACGGGGGGAACCCGGGGAAGCCGAGCGAGGCGGGGCTCTACCTCGATGCCGAGGCCGCGCTCGCCTGGGCGCGGGCGAAGCTCGCGGCGGAGCGGCCGGAGCTCCCCACCGAGCCGGCGCTCATCCTCATGGGCGAGTCCCTCGGGACCGGGGTCGCGGTCGAGATGGCGACGCGCCACCCCGTCGACGGCCTCGTGCTTCACTCCGGCTACCCATCGATTCCCGCGGTGGCGCGGGCCCAGCTCGGGGGGCTCCCCATCGGTTGGCTCGGCCGTGACCGCTTCGAGAGCGCGCGCAAGATCGGGGGCCTCACCTGCCCGAAGCTCTTCCTCCACGGCAAGGAGGACGCGGTGATCCCCCTGCGCCTCGGCGATGCCCTCTACATCGCGGCCGCCGCCCCGAAGGAGCGGGTGACGATCGAGCGCGCGGGGCACAACGATCTCTGGATCGCGGATGTGGGGCGCTACTTCGGTCGGCTGCGGAGCTTCCTCGAGAGCTGCACGGAGAGGAGCGCTGGGAGGAGCGCTGGGAGGAGCGCTGGGAGGGGCCCTGGGAGGGGCGCCGAGAGGGACACGGAGAGCGGCGCCGCGCGGGAGTCCGCCATCCTCGAAGGGTGAGAGGCCGCGCGCCCCTATTCCCCCTCCGCCGGGGACCACTCCCCGGCGTAGAGCGTCGAGAACTCCGCCCACTCCGCTTCGACCCCCGCGAACTCCAGCCCGATGAGCTGGCGGATGTGCAGGAGGTCGTGCGCCACCCAGGAGGCGAGGAGGTCTCCCCCCCTCAGGACGAAGCCCCGGGGGTGGGTGCGCTCCCGTTCGAGCGGGGCGACATCGAGGGACGCCAGCCACTGGAGCGAGCGCTCCCGCTCCTGCGCGAACTCCGCCACGACCGCGTCGAGGGTGCGCGCGCGGAAGTCGAGCTCCTCGACCCGCCCTTCCGGATCGATGGGAGCCCACGGCGTCTCCGGCTCGTGCAGGAGGAGATCCAGACGCGGGCGGAAGTCCTCGCGCTCCTCGCACAGGAGGTGCCCGATGACCTCGATGAAGGACCACCGCGCGGGGTCGGGGCGCCAGGTCGGATCGACCGGGGGCTCCTCTGCGAGGCGCGCGATGATCCCCGCGCTGCGTCGCAGGTGCACGATCGCCTCGGGAAGGCCTCCGCTCATGCCTCCGCCGCTCATGCCTCCGCCGCTCATGCCTCCGCCCCGTCGAGCCGCTCGAGGAGCTCCACCGCCGCCACGCCGTCCTCGACGACGCGGATCAGGTCCTTGTGGACATCGTGGATCATCCGCTCCTCGCGCATCCGCTCGATCTGGGTGAGGTAGCCGGACCAGAAGCCATCGAGGTCGACGATGACGAGGGGCTTCTCGTGAAACCCGAGCTGGTGGGCGGTGAGGAACTCCGCGAGCTCCTCCAGGGTGCCGAATCCTCCGGGGAGGGCGATCGCGGCATCGGAGCGCTCGATCATGATCCGTCGACGCTCCTGCATGTCGCGGGTGATGATGAGCTCGTCGCTCTCCTCGAAGGTCAGCCCGTCCTCATGGAAGAAGCTCGGGATGACGCTGACCACCGAGGCGCCGGTCTCCTTCGCGCCCCGGGCGACCTCCTCCATCGTGCCGATGTTCCCCCCGCCGTAGACGAGCCCGTGCCCCCCGGTCCCGATCCGACGACCGACGGCGCGCGCGGTCTCGAAGTAGGGGCGCGGAGCCTCGAGGCTGGCGGAGAGGTAGACGCAGATCTGCACGGCGGGGTCCTTTCGGAGCGACGGAGCGGGAGGCTCGGGTCGGGCGGCCCCGACGGAGAGCCCAGAGTATCCGAAGCGGCCCCGGGGGGCACCGAGGCGGCTAGCTCCCCCGTCGTCGCAGCCGCAGCTGATCGACGGCGACCGCGCCGATGATGATGTGCCCGACGATGATCTCCTGGACGTAGTTGGGGAGGCCCATGGCGGTGCAGCGGTTGCGAAGGAAGGTCATCAGGAGCGCCCCCATGAAGGCGCCGAGGACCGAGCCCTGCCCCCCCGACAGGCTCGCGCCGCCAATGACCACCGCGGCGATCACATCGAGCTCGAGTCCCAGTGCGCTCGTGGGATCCCCCTCCGTCAGGCGGACCATCGTCATCAGGCCGGCGAGCCCGGCGAGGGCGCCGGCGAGGGTGTAGATCCCCAGCTTGGTGCGACCGATCCGGATCCCGCAGAGGCGGGCGGTCGCCTCGTTCGAGCCGATGGCGAGGGTGTACCGCCCGAAGACCGAGCGCCGCAGGACGAGCGCGGCGGCCCCCGTGACCCCGAGGAGCACCCAGACTCCGATGGGGAGCCCGAGGAACGCGGGGGCTCCGCTCAGCTCGGGGTAGGGGCGCAGCCAGAGGTCGAGGCCATCGAGGTCGTCGGGGCGCACCGCCGCCCGGCCCGAGAGCCACTTCGCCATGCCGCGATAGAACCCCATTGTCCCGAGGGTCGCGATGAACGGGGGCAGGCGGAGGACGTTGATGAGGAGGCCGTTGTAGAGGCCGCAGGTGGCGCCGGTGAGGAGCGCGGCGAGCACGGCCGCCTCCCCCCCGTGCCCCCCGTGGAGGGTCAGCGCTCCGGTGACGCTCGCGAGGGCGATGACCGACCCCACCGAGAGGTCGATCCCGGCGGAGATGATCACGTAGGTCATCCCCGCAGCCGCGAGCCCGACCGGCACCGTCTGCACGAGCATCAGGCGCCAGGTCTTCGGGCCGAGGTTCTCCGGCGCGAAGGCCGCGAACACCGCTCCGACCACGATCATCCCGATGAAGGGCGCGAGCGCCCCTCGGAGCTGTCGCGCGAGGGCGCCGGGGGTCCGCTGGGGCTCGGAGGTCCCGCTCATCCGATCACTCCTTCCCCCCGACCGCCGCGACGGTGAGCGCGTGCTCGCTCCACTCCTCGGCGGGCCGGAGCGGCCCCAGGAGGCCTCGGTGCATCACCCCGATCCGGTCGCAGACCCCGAGCAGCTCGGGGTTCGAGCTCGACACCACGACGACTCCCTTCGGGGGCTGCTCCCCCTCTCCCGCCGCGAGCGCGCCGATCAGGCGGTAGATCTCCGCCTTCGAGCCGACATCGATCCCCCGCGTCGGCTCGTCGAGGAGCAGCAGGTCGACATCATGATGAAGGAGCCGGGCGAGGGCGACCTTCTGCTGGTTCCCCCCCGAGAGGGACTCGACCGGCTGGTCCGGCCCCTCGCAGCGGACGGCGAGGCGCTCCACCCATCGCCGGACCGCGGTGCGCTCCGCTCCCCGGTGGATCAGCCCGCGGGAGGTGAGGCCATCGAGCCGGGAGAGGGTCGTGTTCTCCGCGATCGAGCGGGAGAGCGCGAGCCCCTCCTCCTTGCGGTCCTCGCTCGCGAGGCCGACCCCGCGCCGCAGGAGCTCTCGCGGGGTCGGGCGCAGGATCGCGCACCCCCCCACGCGCACGCGCCCGGAGCGCACCGGGTCGAGCCCGAAGATCGTCCGCAGGAGCTCGGTCCGGCCGGAGCCGACGAGCCCCGCGATCCCCACGATCTCCCCTCGATGGACGGTGAGGTCGACGCCGGAAGGGAGCGGCTCCCCGCCGAGGCCGTCGAGCTCGAGGAGGGGGTCTCCGCGCTCGCGGGGGACCCGCGGAAACATCTCGTCGAGGCGACGCCCCATCATCGTGGTGACGAGGTGATCGACCGTCACCCCGGCGACCGCGCCGGTCTCGACGAGCGCGCCGTCGCGGAGCACGGCGTAGCGATCCGCCACCCGCAGCACCTCCTCGAGGAAGTGGGAGATGTAGACGACCCCGATCCCCGCGGCGCAGAGCCCCTCGATCACGGTGAAGAGATGCTCGATGTCGGCAGCCCCGAGGCTGCTCGTGGGTTCGTCCATGACGATCACGCGGGCGTCCTGCACGAGGGCGCGGGCGATCTCGACGAGCTGACGCGCCGCCGGAGGGAGGCTCCCGGCGGGAGCGTCCGGGTAGATGTCCGGCCGCTTCAGATGGGCGAGGGCGGCGACGACGCGCTCCCGCGGCGCCCGCCGGTGGAGCCACCCCGCGGTGTGCGGCTCGGTCCCGAGGAGGATGTTCTCCGCCACGGTGAGGTGCGGGGCGATGTTCAGCTCCTGGTAGATCATCGCGACCCCGGCCCGGCGCGCCTCGAGCGGCCCCGCCGGTCGATAGGGCCGCCCCTCGAGGGTCATCGAGCCGCCGTCGGGGAGGAGCGCCCCGGCCAGGACCTTCATCAGGGTCGACTTCCCCGCGCCGTTCTCGCCGATGAGCGCGAGGACCTCGCCCCGGGCGAGGTCGAGGTCCGCGCCCACGAGGGCCCGGGTCGCCCCGAACGCCTTGTGGACGCCGCGCATCGAGAGGAGGGCCTCACCCTCCGGAGCGGAGGGGGGGCTCACTCGTCGAGATACTCGGAGAGCGGCGGAGCGACGAAGGGCTGCAGCTCGGGGTCGTTGATGTTGTCCGCCGTCACGAAGGCGACCCCGGTGTCGACGCTCGGCTCGAAGGGCTGCATCCGAAGGGCGGCGACCGCGGTCTTCGTCCCCTCGTAGCCCATCTTCATCGGGTTCTGGACGACGAGGCCGTCGATCTGTCCGACCCGGAGGGCATCGAGCAGCCCCGGGCTCGCGTCGAAGCCGACGAACCGCACCTTGCTCGCCATCTCCCGCGCCCGCAGGGCGAGGAGCATCCCGAAGGTCGAGGACTCGTTCGGGCAGAAGATGCCGTCGTAGCTCCCGGACTCGAGGAGGTTCTCCGCCTCGCGCTGGGCGCTGTCCCGGGTCGCCCCGGCGTAGCGCTCCGGGTCGATGAGCGTGATGCCGGGGAACTTCCGGATCGCCTCGACGAAGCCCTCCTCCCGCTGCTCGGTGCTGGCGGAGCCCTCATCGTAGCGGAGGAGGAGGACCTTCCCCCGCCCCTCGAGGATCCGCCCGAGGTTCTCCCCGGCGAGCTGGCCCCCGCGGTAGTTGTCGGTCGCGACATAGGCCGCGAAGTCCTTCCCCATCTCCCCCTGGAGACCGCTGTCGATGACGACGACGGGGATCCCCATCCCCATCGCCTGCTGACACGGCGCGACGAGGGCCCGGTCGTCGAGGGGGGCGAGGACGATCGCGTCGATCCCCGTGGCGGTGAAGTTCTCGACGAGGGCGAGCTGCTGGGCGCGGTCGTCCTCCCGCTGCGGTCCCTGCCAGACGATCTCGATGCCCTCGAGCTCGCGCTCCGCCTGGATCGCGCCGGCGTGGATCGACTTCCAGAACTCGTGGGTGGTCCCCTTGGGGATCACGGCGACCCGGAGCGCCTCGGCCTTCTTCTCCGCGGGGACGGAGGCGGTCTCGGAGGTGCAACCGATCGGGAAGAGGAGGGTGACGAGGAGGAGAGCCGCGAGCCGCGGCGCGGGGATGCGGGGGGTCATGGGAGGTCCTCTCGGAGGGGAGTGGGGTCGGGATGACCCGGGTACCTTAGTCCCCTCCCGCGCAGGGGGTCAAGGTCGCCTCTCCCCCCCCGCCGCCCTCCCCGCGCCTTGCCCTCCCGTCCCGCCTCGGACTACGATCTCCCGGGGCGGACACACCATGCCGGTGTGGCGCGGAAGGGGGTCCTCATGGTCGGTCTCTCGGAGCTCTGGCTCCCCATTCTGGTCTCCGGGATCGCGGTCTTCTTCGTCAGCTCCCTGGTGCACATGGTCCTGCCGCTGCATCGGTCGGACTACGGTCGGCTCGAGGGAGAGGCGGGGATCCTCGCCAGCATGCGGGAGGGGGGGGTCGGCCCGGGCCACTACATGTTCCCTCACTGCAACTCGATGCAGGAGTACGGGACCCCGGAGCACATCGCGAAGCTCAAGGAGGGGCCGGTCGGCTTCATCACCGTGATGCCTCCGGGCCCCGTCCGGATGGGGCGGCAGCTCGGGATCTGGTTCGCCTACATCCTCCTCGTCTCCGCCGTGGGCGCCTACCTGATCGGGCTCGCCACCCCGGCGGGGGCGGAGTCGAAGGAGGTCTTCCGTCGCTTCGCGACCTTCTCCCTCGCCGTCTACGGAATCGGGGCGATGCCGGAGTCGATCTGGAAGGGGCTGCGCTGGGGGATCACCGTGAAGTTCATCTTCGACGGGCTCCTCTACGCCCTCGCCACCGGTGCGGTCTTCGCGACGATGTGGCCCGCCGCGGGGTGAGCCCCGTCGCTGTCGCACCGGCGGAGGAGCCCGGGACGGGCGAACCGGGTCACGGAAGTGGAGACGCGGCCGGTCCCCCCTCGGGGGACCGGCCGCGCTCCATGGGGGCCCGGTGAGCTCCCGCCGGACCGATCAGTCGCAGGCCGGCGCGCTGTCGCAATCCAGCGGGTCATCGGTCGGGTCGATCCCGCACTCGATGGCGGGCGCCGCCACCGGCGGTCCTCCGTTGAAGAGGGTGCCGAGGAGGTAGATCGGATCGGCGATGTCGACGGAGCCGCTGTCGTTCACATCGATGGCGTCGATGCAGGTCGCGGCGGTGCCGAAGATGTAGCCGAGGGAGAAGACCGCGTCCGCGATGTTCACCTGACCGTCGTGGTTCGGATCCCCCCGGAGGAACGGAGTCCCGAGGAGCGGGTTGAAGGTCACGGTCCCCGGCCCCTCCCCGACCGGCAGGGAGGCCCCCCCCACCACCATCGTCGTCTCCACCGGCGGTGATCCGAGGCCGCTGGCGATGTTCCAGCTCGCGACAACCGGGGCCGCGAAGCCGTCGAAGCTCGCCGGCACCGTCTCGTAGGTGACCCGGAGCAGCTCCTCCGGCGCCGCGAGCGCGATCGTCTCGAGGCCGATGAAGCTGTAGACCACGCCGATGGTGAAACCACCCGACGGGAGTCCGAGGTTCGCGAACTGCGGCCCCGCACCCCCGTCGAGGGCGGCGAGGGAGCCGACGAGCTCGACTCCGGTGGCGGTCGCGAGGCTGGCATCGTGGGCGACCCCGAGGCTGAAGCCCTGGGTCGGGCTCGGGAAGGTCGGGCTCGACGGGTCCTCGGAGAAGGTCACCCCCACCGCGAAGCTCGCCGCCCCGCCCTGGACCGGCACCTCGACCGTCGGGGAGCCGGGCACCATCGTGAAGTAGACCGGCTCGATGAGGATCACCGCGCACGCGATCGTCGTGGAGAGGGTGCCGCACTGGCCGATCAGCTCGTACTCCCGCTGCCCGGCGCTCACGGTGGCGTCGTTGTAGGCGGTGGCGGAGCCGGGGAGGGTGGCGAGGACGCCGCCATCCCGGCGGAGCACGATGGTGTCGTAGGCCTCTCCGTTCGACCAGCTCAGGTCGGCGGAGAGCCCGGGGCCCTGCTCGCACACGAGCCCGAGGAACGGCTCGCAGACGCACGCCGGAGTGCCGAAGCAGTCCGGATCGACGCAGTCGATCGAGCCGTCGAAGTCATCGTCGATGCCGTTGGTGCAGTCCTCGGGGGGCGTGAAGAGGGAGAGGCTGAGGACGCCGGTCCCCGCCTGCCCCGCGACCGAGCCG
>JAFMMO010000107.1 GCA_017859655.1 Pseudomonadota bacterium
CCCTCCCCCGTCCGGAGCCGTCCGCGAGTGTTGACCGGAAGTCCCCTGACGCTATAATTTCATGTTCTGGGCAACTGGCTGTCGCCCCTCCCCCGTCCGCATCTCGCGTGATCTGGGGCTCCGGGACGAAGGCAGGGCCAGCGGAGGCTTCCCTACCGAGGTCGGCTGACCTGGGTCATGGCGGGGAGCCGCTCCTCGGAATTGGGCTCCGGAAAGTGCTGTGCAACCTGCACATCCGACACGGAGTAGGGTAAACCGAGGCGCGACGCCCCCGCGGGCCGGCCTGACCCACGATCGAATTCGGAAGCCGAATCCGGTTCGCGTTCCCCATCGCGCGCTGTGCGGGGGGAGAACGACCCGAGCGGACAATGAGTCCGATCGTTCACCACAAGGACGGCACGAAGCTCGTGCGCTGCGGGGTGATTACGGGGACCCCCTCGATCGGATCGGCCGCTCGGGGGGTGCAGTCGGCGGGCGGAGCCCGTCGATCAGCGATCTTGAGAGCAAGTGGAGCAGGTTTCGATCTGCCGGAGTTCCGTAGGAGGGCGCCTTCGAGGTGTCTCCTCCGATTTTCCCTGAGGGGAGGACGAATCTCATGAGTGGGCTCGCTAAGGCCTTCGTGGTGATCAACCTGATCCTGGCTATCTTCTTCCTGGGCTCGGTCTCGACTCTGTTCACCGTCCAAGAGGGATGGAAGCAGGCCGCCGAGGACGCCGGGCAGGCGCTCGACGACCTCGAGGGTCGCGCCGACCAGCAGGCCAAGGACCTGAAGGGCACCATCGACAGCCTCCAGAACAGCAACGATGGCCTCACCGCCAACGTCGAGAACCTCCAGTCCGAGAAGCGCATGCTCGAGGACAATGTCCGCGACCTCCGCACCGCCAACGGTGAGAAGGACAAGCAGATCAGCACCTTCGGCGCTCGGATCGAGCTCCTCGAGGGTCAGATCGCCGACGCGCGGAACACGATCGAGACCAAGGAGAACCGGATCCACGACCTCACCCAGCAGGCCGGGGATGCCGAGGAGGCCAAGAAGGCTGCCGTCGCGGCCATGAACCGCGCCGTCCTCGACCGCCAGAACATGGCGTCCGAGCTCGAGGACGCGAGCGCGCAGCTCGCCACGATCACCGCCGAGCGCGACGACCTCGCGGTCCTCATCGAGACCGCCCAGCACCGCGGCATTGACTTCAGCACCGTGGTTGGTGTCCCGAAGATCGACGGCCAGGTGGTCGCCGTGCGCGAGGGCGTCATCGTCCTCTCCGTCGGCCGCGACGACGGCGTGCAGGTCGGCTATGAGTTCGAGATCTACGACGGTCGGAGCTATGTCGGCAAGGTGCGCGTCGAGACCATCCTCGACGACATGAGCGGCGCGAAGATCCTCTACACCGACAGCGGTCGGAAGATCTCGACCGGTCAGAGCGCCTCGACCCGCCTCGCGGGTTGATCGAGAGGAGACACGCAACATGTTCGATCAGCCGATCATCGAGCGGAAGAGCTCGAGTCCGCTGGCCACGAGCCTCCTCGTCCTCTCCGCGGTCTGCCTCCTGACGGCCATCGTGCTCGTCGGAGCCAAGATCAAGGACCAGACGGTCGTCGGGGCTGAGAAGCCGACCGACAGCGCCCAGACCTGGTACAACAAGGGGCCGAAGAAGGCGATCAAAAACCTGGAGGAGATCGTCGGGGAGTGATCCCCGCGACCCTCGGGTGAAGAAGCCTGCCAGAGGTCCGCTCTCCACTGGAGAGCGGACCTCTTCTCATTTCCTTCCCTCCCGCCTCGACCTCCCGGCCTCCCCCAACCCCCGGCGTCGAAGCGGCGCGCGACCCCTGCCCGGACGCCGCCGAAGCAGGTCTCGCCCGACCCCCTCGGTTCTCCGCCCCCACCCCCGGACGCCGGCTGCCTCCGGGGCGGAACCCGCGGCAGAAGGCGTTTCCCTCCGCCTCCCTCGCCGCGTAGAATGCGCGCGTCCTCGGCCAACGGAAGCAACTCCATCCACTTCCTCCGCCGACCCCGAGTGGGGTCCGCTCCGCAGCCGTGGACACGCACCCGACCCGGGGGGGTCGCGTGCCGTGACGATTCCTCACCATCCTCGCAGCGCACCCGCGAAGGCGTCCGGACCGGCGCGCCTCCTCGCCGAGGATGGGATGGAGTCACTCGGAACCAGCACACTCCAGTGGGAACGCGCGAGGTCGCCATGGTCCTCCAGCTCATCAACAACTCGCTGAATCGCTTTCTGGGGATCTTCTCCACCGACATGGGGATCGACCTCGGGACCGCGAACACCCTCGTCTGCGTTCGAGGGGAGGGGGTCGTCCTCTCCGAGCCCTCCGTCGTCGCCGTGAAGGCGGGGACGAACCAGGTTCTGCTGGGCGGCCAGGCGGTCGGACGGGTCGCGAAGGAGATGATCGGCCGGACCCCGGGCTCGATCGAGTCGATCCGCCCCCTCAAGGATGGCGTGATCGCCGACTTCGAGGTGACCGAGGCGCTCCTCAAGTACTTCATCACCCGGGTTCACAAGCGGAAGCGGTTCTTCAGCCCCCGCGTGGTGATCGCGGTGCCCAGCGGGATCACCGCGGTCGAGAAGCGCGCGGTCTACAACTCCGCGGAGCGCGCCGGCGCGCGGAAGGTCTACCTCGTCGAGGAGCCTCGCGCCGCCGGCCTCGGGGCGGGCCTCGAGATCGAGGAGCCGATCGCCAGCATGGTCGTGGACATCGGGGGCGGGACCACCGAGATCGCGGTGATCTCCCTCGCCGATGTCGTGACCTCCGTCTCGCTGCGCGTCGCCGGAGACGACATGGATGAGGCGATCATCCAGTACATGAAGAAGACCTACAACATCCTCCTCGGCGAGCTGACCGCTGAGCAGATCAAGATCAAGATCGGCTCGGCCCACCCGCTGGAGGAGGAGCTGAGCCTGGAGGTCAAGGGGCGCGACCTCATCGCCGGACTCCCCCGCTCCGTGAAGATCAACAGCGAGGAGATCCGGGAGGCGCTCCGCGAGCCGGTCAGCGCCATCGTCGAGGGGATCAAGGAGACCCTGGAGAAGACCGACCCCGAGCTCTCGGCGGACCTCGTCGAGCGCGGTCTCGTCCTCTGCGGAGGGGGCGTCCTCCTGCGCGGGCTGGACCAGCTCATCGCCAGGGAGACCGGTCTGCCGGTCCGCATCGCGGATGACCCGCTGACCTGCGTGGCCCGCGGGACGGCGATCTTCCTCGAGAAGCTCGACCAGTACTCCTCGGTCCTCGACGCCATCGAGGATGACGTCTGATCCGGGGGTGATCCACTCCCCCGCGCCCCACCACCCGAGGAGCCCGGACTCCCCGCCGCCCCCGAGCGCGGGAGGTGCGGGGTGAGTCATCGGGATGCCGCGGGCCCCGCGCTCCTCTGCTGGATGCTCCTCATCCTCATCGCCACCGCAGCCCAGCGCTGGGCCGCACCGGAGTCGCGCGACCGCCGGGAAGCCCGCGGGTACGAGCTCCTCCAGGAGCAGTTCCTCATCGAGGAGCGCGCGGAGCGGGAGGCGGGCCGGCGCGAGCTCCTCGACCTCTACCAGGGGGTCCTCGATGGCTTCCGGCCGATCGTCACCCGGCTCCGCCCCCTGCCCGACGCCTCGCCTCAGCGACACACCGCGCTCCTCGAAGCCGGCGCGGAGGAGGGGGTCCGCCCCGGACAGGGGGTGATCGGACGCGCCGGGGTCGTCGGCGTTGTCGCGGAGGTGGAGCCCCACCGCGCCCGGATCATCCTGAGCGATGATCCCGCCTTCCGCGTCCGCTTCCACATCCCCGGCAAGGGACGCGGCATCGCCGCCGGAGGTCCGGGGCGGGGAGAGATGCGACCGGTGACCCGCCTCGACCCCTTCCACCTCGAGTCGGGTGACCTGCTCCTGACCCGCGGGGGGAGCTCGCCCTTCCCCCGCAGCCTCGTGATCGCCGAGGTGGTCGAGGGGAGGATCCCCGTCGAGACCACCCGCCTCTCCCCTCCTCCCGGGCTCGACGACACGCAGGAGGTCATCGTCCTCGGGGTCGGAGCGGCGGCGGTGCGATGATCCGTGGTGTCCGCCCTCTCCGCTGCGCGACCGTCCTGCTGCTCGGCCTCGGCACGCAGCACGCGCTGGCCCCCCTCGTCGGCGGCGGGCCGGATGTCGTCGATCTGCCGCTGCTCGTCCTGCTCTGGTTCGCCCTCGTCGATCGCCCGGGGCGCCTCCTCCTCCTCGCGGCGGGCCTCGTCTTCCTCCGTCTCCAGCTCGGCGTCTCGTCGATCGCCGAAGTGGCGCTCCCGATCCTGGGTGCGCTCCTCGTCGTCCGCCTCGCGCGGGGAGGGGTCGACCCTCGGGACCCCACCCGCCGCCTGGTGATCGTGGCCGGGGCCCTCCTCACGGCGGCCGCGATCGCCCGCGCCCTCTGGTCGATTCCGCTCGCGGGCAGCAGCGATCACGCGGCGACGGGAGTGCTCCTCGGCTGCCTCGCCGCCGCGCTCCTCTTCCCGCTCCTCGATCGATTGTCCCCGTGGCTGAGGAGCGCGACCCACCCGATGTGACGTCGGTCGCCTCCCGGGAGACTCCGGCGGGGGTGGGTGAATCCCACCTCGGGTTCTGCCAGAATGATGATCCCCCGCGAGAGGAAGTCTCCCTTGCAACGCCGCCGAATCCTGCTGCTGGTGATCGCGCTCGTGGCGAGCTTCGCCGCGATCTCCGCGCGCCTCATCTGGCTGCAGGGAATCGAGTGGCGGACCTACCAGCACGCCGCAGAGCGGACTCACCGCAGGGTCTGGGCCGAACCCGCACCGCGGGGGAGGATCCTCGACCGAACCGGGCGGGTGATCGCGCAGGACGTCCCCTCCCACGAGGTCGTCTACACCCTCGACGAGATCGAGAAGGTCCGCTGGGTCTGCCGCCGCGTGCACCGCGCCCTGCGCAGCGACCCGAGCGGCGCCTCGCTCCCTCACGATGCCGAGGAGCTCTGGACCTCACTCCAGCGCTTCCGTGAGGGGGTCCGGGCGGACCTGACCGCCCCCACGGCGGCTCCCCCCCTCCCGTGGATCTCCGGGGTCCCCGGCGAGGCGGCGGAGGCCCTCGCCCTCGCGATCCGTCGTCGCCCGGCAAGCTATCCCGGGGTGGTCGTCCCCCCCGGGGAGGGGAGGATCGACATCGCGCCCCACGCGCTCTTCGAGGGGGAGCGCACCGTCCGTCTCCTCGCGCGGCGCCTCGGCCGCGACCCGGACGAGCTGTGGGCAGCGGTCTGGCGCCGCTACGAGCAGGTCCAGGATGTCTCCCTCCCGAGCGCGCGGCGCGAGGAGATCTACCGAATCCTCGAGCACCGCCTCGTCGGTGACCTCCCGGACGAGCTCGTCGAGGAGCTCCTCCTCTTCCCCGATCGCTTCCCCGGACTCCGCGTGCGGGAGACGCCGCGACGGGAGTTCACCGGTCCGGCCGGGATCGCCCGACTCACCGGACGCGTCGGGGCCCGTCGGCCGAGCGACCAGGACCGCTGGGAGGAGGCGAGGGAGCCGATCGTCGATCGGCATCGCTTCCGCAGCCTGCAGCCGGTGCGGCTCCTCCAGGAGCGCTCCCATCACTCGGAGGACCTCGTCGGTCACGATGGGATCGAGGCCAGCCGGGAGGAGCGCCTCCGCGGCCGGGCCGGAGGAGCCCTCTGGATCGTCGACCACCGTCAGGCCCCCCGGGGCGAGCCGCTCGACCTGGAGCCCCCTCGCCCCGGCGCCGATCTCGAGCTGCAGCTCGACCTCGAGCTCTGCGAGGAGCTCGGGCGCCTGACCGCGCGTCGGGACCCCTGGGCCGCCTCGATCCTGGTGGCGGACGCGCGCTCCGGCGCGATCCTCGGTTGGGAGAGCTACCCGGCGGCGACCCCCGATGTCTTCGAGGATCAGGACGAGTACCGTCGTCTCGTGGAGGAGGAGCGAGGCCACTTCTACGACCGGCCCGCCGCGTATCCCATCGACCCCGGCTCCACCTTCAAGGTGCTCGTCTCCCTCGCCGCGCTCGAGGAGGGCGTGATCGATCCGGCCCACACCGAGGTCTGCGACGGCGCCTACGACCCCGCCCGGCCGGGACGGCTCCGCTGCGCCAACCACTACCGCGGGCTCGAGCTGGACATCGAGGATGCCCTCGAGCGCTCCTGCAATGTCTTCTTCTACCGGGTGGGTGGGGACCGCCTCGGTCTTCGTCGCATGGTCGACTGGGCGCGACGCTTCGGATTCTGGCAGCGGGTGGAGCTTGGAATCGGCTCCCAGGCGGTCGGCCTCGCCCCACGCGCGAGTCCGCCCTCCGTCGCCATCGGTCGCTCCTTCACGACCACGCCGCTCCAGATGCTCCGCTTCGTCACGATCGTCGCGAACCGGGGCGTGGATCCGGGTCTCTCCCTGATCAAGGGAGTCCACGCGCCTCCCCTCGCGGTGCCTCCCCTCCGAGCCTCCTCGTGGGAGAGTGTCGTCCGGGGAATGGAGCGCGCAGTGCGCTCCGCCACGGGAACCGCGGGGAAGGAGAAGTACGGGCTGCGGCGCTTCGACTGCGCGGTCAAGACGGGGACCGCGAGCATGAGCCGAGGCGAGGTGCCGCCCCGCTGGCGTGCCGGGGAAGACGGTGAAGAAGGGGACTGGAACCGCGCGTGGCTCATCGGCTTCGCTCCGGCGGAGAATCCCGAGGTCTCCTTCGCCATCTGCCTCGAGCGGGTCCTCGGTCACGGCGGGGAGGAGTGCGCCCCCATCGCCGCGGAGCTCCTCGAGTGGCTCGAGCGTGAGCGGGGGCTGAACCTCCGCCCCCGGGACTCCGACCGATGAAGTGGCCCGACCTCGACCGCCGCTTCCTCCCGACGCTCGCGATTCCCCTGATCGTCGGCGCCCTCCTGATCGTCGGCGTGCTCTTCGTGCACTCCGCATCCGCCGGTCCCGAGGACCCCTTCCCGAGCCCCCTCGCGAAGGCGCACCTGGCGCGGGTCATCGTGGGTCTCCTGATCTTCACCGTCGCCGCCCTCGCCGACTATCGCCTCGCCGAGCGGTGCGCCGTGCCCCTCTATCTGGTCGGGCTCTCCCTCCTCCTCTTCCTTCTGGCCGTCAAGTGGAGCCGCGGGGGTGTGGTCCGCTGGTTCTCAGTCGCCGGGATCAGCGTCCAGCCATCGGAGCTCGCCAAGCTCTTCTCCATCCTGCTCCTCGCGAGGCTGTTGAAGACATCGCGCGTGCGCGATGACCACCTCCCCCTCGGGGCGGGGCTGCTCATCCTGGGGATCCCCTTCCTGCTCGTCGCGGCCCAGCCCGATCTCGGGACCGCCCTCGTCTTCGTCCCCATCGGACTCTCCATGCTCTGGGTCGCGGGGATCTCTCGTCGCGCCCTCGGCACGATCGGGGGCTTCGGCGTGCTCTCCGCCCTCTTCGGTTACTTCTTCCTCCTACACGACTACCAGCGGACCCGCGTGCAGGTCTTCCTCGGGCTGGGAGAACGCACGGGCGCCGCGGACGGCGCCTACCACGTGCACAACTCGATGATCGCCGTCGGCTCGGGGGGACCCACCGGAAAGGGCTACGGACTCGGGACCCACCACGGCCTCGGCTATCTCCCCGAGGATCACAACGACTTCATCTTCGGGGTGATCGGCGAGGAGTGGGGCCTCGTGGGCACCACCGGCGTCCTGCTCCTCTTCCTGACCCTCTTCCTCCTCTGCCTCCGTGTCGCCTG
The DNA here is from genome assembly GCA_017859655.1 of Pseudomonadota bacterium. GTDB lineage: Bacteria > Planctomycetota > UBA8108 > UBA1146 > UBA1146 > JAFMMO01. Next base: position 7,686 of record JAFMMO010000107.1, read on the forward strand.
GCAGACCCGGGACCCCTTCGGCCGACTCCTCTGCGTCGGCGTCACGGCCCAGCTCGCGTTTCAGACCATTGTGAACATCGGAATGACGGTGGGCCTCGTCCCGGTCACCGGCCTGCCTCTCCCCTTCGTGAGCTACGGGGGCACCTCGATGCTCATCGTGATGCTGGGGATCGGCATGGTGGTCGGCGTGGGACTTCGGCCGATCGACTCTCTTCACCCTGACGGGCTGCGCGGCGGGACCTCGGAGCGGACGACGCTGCGCAGGAGCCGGCCTCGAGAGGCGCGGATCGCTCGCTAGAGCCCGAAGGCGATGAGCCCGACCGCGGCGGCGAGCAGGTAGTAGCCCCAGAGGTGCATTCGCCCCGTCCGCAGGAGGCGAAGCAGGAGCTTCAAGGCGACCCATCCGATGAGAAACGCGAGCAGGAACGCCGGCAGGAGGACTCCCGCCCCGCTCCCCGCCTCGCCGCCCCGAAGAAGATCCGGCACCTCCAGCAGGGCGGCGCCTGCGACCAGAGGAGCCGCGATCAGGAAGGAGTAGCGCGCCGCCTCCTCCCGCTCCACCCCCGCCCAGAGCGCCGCGACGATGGTGATGCCGCTGCGGGAGACCCCGGGGAGGAGCGCGACCACCTGCCAGGCCCCGATCCAGAGGGCCGCTCCGACGCCGATCGGACGGGGAGCGGATCCTCGCCGCAGGGCGAGCGGGATCGTGAGCAGCGCGAGTCCGCAGCCGACCCAGGCGACGGGCAGGACCCAGGGCGCTGCGAGGGAGAGGCCCTCGATCCTCGAGCGCAGGAGGAGCCCGAACACCCCGGCCGGGACCGCCCCAAGGAGCACGAGGAGGAGCTCGCGGCGAGACTCGCCACCACCGAGCAGCGCGCCGATCAGACGGGCCACATCTCTTCGATAGACGAGCAGGACGGCGAAGAGGGTGGCGAGGTGGAGGAGGACATCGAGGCTCAGGTCTCCCTGAAGCTCCGACCCCGAAATGCGCTTCCACGCCTCGAGGTGCCCGCTCGAGGAGATCGGGAGGAACTCGGTCAGCCCCTGGATCACCGCGAGGAGGAGCGCCTCGCCCCGCTCCGTCACCGGCCGGCTCCGGAGGGGCGGGGTGTCGCCGCGCGCGGGCTGGCGCCCGGGCCGCGCCGGCTCTCCGCGAGGTCGCGTCCGTCCTTCACGAGGGCGAGTCCGGGGCTGAGCGGATCTGAGAGAGCACTCCGCGGCTGGAGTGGTCCTTCGGATCGCCCACGATCGCGATCTCCCCGCCGTAGGCGCGCACGGTCGGTCCCTCGGGGACGCTCTCGGGCGTGTAGTCGGTCCCCTTCGCGTACACCTCCGGCCGGATCCGCTCGAGGATCCCGTCGACGGTGTCCTCGTGGAAGATGAGCACGGCGTCGACGACGGTGAGACCCAGGAGGAGCTCCGCCCTCTCCCCTTCCGGGAAGATCGGGCGATCCGGACCCTTCGAGCGGCGAACGCTCGCGTCCCCGTTGATGCAGACGACGAGGAAGTCTCCGCGAGAGCGGGCATCCACGAGGGAACGCAGGTGTCCGACGTGAAGGAGGTCGAAGCAGCCGTTCGTCAGGACGATGCGCTCTCCGCGGGAACGCCGCGCTTCGACGAGGTCGGCGAGGGCTTCGAGGTCGGAGATGGGAAGGCTCGGGTCGGACAAGGGGCTCCTCCTCCCGCCCGGGAGCATCCGATCGGGCGGTGCGCGCGGGAGGGAGGAGTCTAGCGGGGAAGGGGGCGGAAGACCACGGAACCGCGCCCGCGCGGGAGCGCGCGCGAGGCCGGCGTCAGCTCACTTCCGAAGTGAGATAGAGCGCGCTGGGGATCGCGCAGAGAGTCCGCCCCTCCCCGAAGATCCCGATGGCGACGCGCTCGAGGGCGCGGCCCGTCGGAGCGTAGCTGCGTCCTCGCACGATCACGCGCGTCTCCGGATCCGCCGCCCCGCGGAGGAGGACGACCGCGCGGGCATCGGTGCAACGATCGGAGGCGAGCCCCTCGAGGCGGCCTTTGAGGCGCGAGATCCGCTGGTCCACGCGGGCGAGCTCATCCTGGACCTCCTCCTCGGCGCGCAGGAAGCTCTCCTGGACCCCTCCCCGCTGCTGCCACAGCTTCGCGCGGCGCTCGAGGAGCGCTTCATTGTCGCGGCGGAAGTCCGTGAGCAGCTTTTCCCGGTACTGGGTCCAGCGATGGATCTCCGACTCGATCGAGCGCATCTCCTCGTTGATCCAGCTCGCGCGCCCGACGGAGAGCATCGGGTGACGAGAGCCGTCCGAGCGGACCTCCCGGAGGTCGATCCCTCCGACCGCCTCGACCGACCCACCGACGACCACGCTCCCCTCCTCCGCGACACAGCGGCTCCGGGTCCGGATCCGGCAGTCACGGACCTCTCCCGTGAGGACGACCTGTCCGCCCGCCGTGATCAGGGCCCCCGCGACATCGCCGAGCTGGATGCGCCCCCCGGCCTCGAGCCGGACCGAGCCACGCCCCTTGACCGCTCCATCGATCCTCAGGTCCTCTCCCGCCCTCAGGCAGGACCCCGCTTCGACCTCGTCCGAGATCCACAGGTTGCCGCCGATCTCGAGAACGGTCTCCGCGGCGATCGAACCCTCGATCTTCGCATCTCCGGGCCAACGGTAGCTCCCGGGCGGGAGGCGGTGCGGGTGGAGCAGGGTCCGAACGACGCGGACCTCCCCCTCCGCGGTATGGAGGAAGCCGGTCGCGCGGGCGACCCAGGTTCCGTCCTCCTCGATGGCGATCCCGCCCCCCGGTCGGGGCGTCTCCCCCGCCGCGCTCTCCGGGATCGGGATGGGGGCGCCGAAGACATCGACGCCGGGATGGGAGGGAAGCGCGGCGATCGGTCGGAAGAGCCGGTCCCCGCGGCGGACGAAGAGCGGGAGCAGCTCGACGGGATCACGGCCGGAGCGAGGCGGCGGCGGGATCCGATCGAGCCCGGCAGGGCGACCCGCGCTCGGCGCGGTCCCCTCGGCGATGACCCAGGGCCCCGCCTCGCCGAGGCGCCAGGCCGCGAGCACGCCCTTCAGCTGTTCGCGGTCGACGCCGTGCTGAATTCCCTGCTCGACAATGCAGCGCTGCAGGTCCCGCACCCCGGCCCCGTGGGGAGGGTGTGAGACCCGGGGCACCAGCAGAACGCGCAGGCGCCCCTCGCCCACTTCGAGGGTGAAGCTGCTGTGCAGATGGGGCTCGTGCATCGATTCCACCTTCATCCGACCGGGCGCGGACCCGCGCGCGCTCCTGCGGCGGGCCTCCCTCGGGGAGGAGCGAGTCTTCCGCGACAGATTGAGGAGAAGCGGGCCCCCTTGAAGACTATCCCGCGCCACCGAAACCGGCCAATCGCAGCCTCAACCCCCCCTTCCTGACCCTCCGGACCGGCCTTTGACGGCGGCGGCCGGGTGTGAAAGGATGTTCACACTCGGGGGACCCTCCGAGTGGGGAGGAGTCTCGTGGAGAAGATCGGTCGAGAGCTCGATCTGCGCTTCCTGCGACCCCTGGGACGGGGCTCCGAGGGAGAGGTCTGGCTGGCGGAGGACCTCG
>JAFMMO010000315.1 GCA_017859655.1 Pseudomonadota bacterium
CGTATCCGTCGGGGTGCCGATGGTGCCAGCGCCACGCGGTCTCGAGGATCGTCGTGAGCTCGGAGAGCTGGGGCTCCCAGCCGAGCACCTCCCGGGCCCGGGTGTTCGAGGCGACGAGAACGGGGGGATCACCCTCGCGCCGCGGCGCCTCCTCGACCCGGATCGGGAGGTCACCCACGATCCGACGGGACTCATCGATCACCTCGCGCACGCTGTAGCCCGTGCTCGAGCCGAGGTTGATCGCCTGATTCGGATGCTCGTCCAGGATCTCGAGGGCCAGGAGGTGGGCCCGGGCGATGTCGGTCACATGCACGAAGTCCCGGATGCAGCTCCCGTCCGGAGTCTCGTAGTCGTTGCCGAAGATCTTGAAGAGCTCCCGCTTGCCGAGGGCGGTGTGGAAGACGAGCGGGATGAGGTGACTCTCCTCGCGATGGAACTCGCCGATGTCCCCGGAGAGGTCCGCCCCGGCCGCGTTGAAGTAGCGCAGGGCGATGTACCGCAGAGGGTGCTTCTCGGAGATGTCGGTGAGCATCCGCTCCACGAGGAGCTTCGAGGCGCCGTAGGGGTTCACGGGTCGGGTCGGGTGGGTCTCCGGGATCGGGACCTCGACCGGGTCGCCGTAGGTGGCCGCGGTCGAGCTGAAGATCAGGCGCTCCACCCCCGCCTCCAGCATGGCGTGCACGAGGTTGAGGCTCCCCGCCACGTTGTTGTGGTAGTAGAGCGCGGGCTTCGCCACCGACTCGGGCACCGAAGCGCTGGCCGCGAAGTGAAACACGGCATCGAACGCGTCGTTCTCGAAGGTCGACCGGAGCGCGCGAGGATCGAGGAGATCCCCCTCGATCAGCTCGACTCCCTCGACCGACTCGCGATTCCCCGTGGAGAGGTTGTCGAAGACCACCGGCTCCAGACCGGCCCGCCGACACTCCCGCACCGCGTGACTCCCGATGTAGCCCGCGCCCCCGACGACCAAGACTCTCATGCGCTCCAACTCCCGTCGTGGTGCGGGGATCCACGGACGCCAGACCCCCACCCTCGGCTCTCCGAGCCGGCCCGGATTCTACACGAGGCCCGATCGGTTGCCACGGCACCGGAGACCTCTCCCCGGAGAGGGTCCGGCGGGGCGGGTGACAGCGCGCGGCGGTCGTGCTACCTCTTCAGCCCCGGTCCCCGCTCCGAGGCGGAGCCCGGGGGGATCGTGTCGGGGCTCGGGAGTCGCCGGAGATCGCGGGAGCAAGGGAGGCGGAATGGGAGCGGAACGGAGCGAGGGCAGGGGAGCGGAGAGCCCCCGGACCATCGAGGTCACGCAGCCCCTCACCGACACCTTGCCGGGGAGCGTCCTCTACCGCTGCGGACGCACGGAGATCCTCTGTGTCGCCTCCCTCGAGGATGGGGTCCCCTCCTGGCGGGAGGACGGGCTCGGCTGGTCCACCGGCGAGTACTCCCTCGCACCCTACTCCACCCGGCCCCGCCATCGTCCGCCCACCGGGGGGCGCGTCGATGGGAGGAGCCAGGAGATCCGGCGCCTGATCGGCCGGGCCCTGCGGGCGAGCGTCGACCTCTCCCGGCTCCCCGGCCTCACCCTTCACTGCGACTGCCAGGTCCTGCACGCGGATGGAGGCACCCGCACCGCGTCGATCAACGCGGCGACCATCGCGCTGGGGAGCCTGGTGCGGGCGGAGCAGGAGCGGGGGCGCCTCGCCGAGGACCCTCGCATCGCCCGGATCCTCGCCGTGAGCGTGGGGCGGGTCGGTGGCCGCCCTCTCGTCGACCTCGACTACCGGGAGGACTCCGCCGCGGAGATCGATCTGAACATCGTCGCCACGCCGGACGGGGCCCTCGTCGAGGTCCAGGGGGCGAGCGAGGCGGACCCGATCCCGCGGGAGGCATGGCATGAGCTCGTGGACATCGGCTGCCGAGCGATCGGGGCGCTCGGGGAGACGCTCGCACCGCATCTCCAGCCGATCGAGGACTAGCAGCGGTCCCCCCCGCTCTCCGCCGTCACGCCGCCCTCAGTCCGACGAGAGCCAGCCGGTTCCCAGGTCCGCCGGGAGACTCTCCCGCCGCCCGGCCCAGCGCGCCCGGACATCCTCGGCGGGGACGGGGAGCGGTCCGAGCCACTCCTCAAGCAGCCGGCGGGAGAGAGGCCCCCACTGGGGATCCTCGAGCCAGCCGATGAGCGGCTCCACCACGGCATGCGTCGGGCAGGTGGCGGCGAGGGCGAGCAGGGCGTGGCGCCGCGAAGGGTCGGCGCCCGCCTGGGTGAGGTCCGTCGCGAGCCAGCCGCCGATGCGCGCGTCCCCTGACGAGCGGAGGATCGCCCCCCACGCGGACCGGACCTCCGATCGCACCTCCCCCAGCGTCGCGCGGTAGAGGAGCTGCCCCCACTCCTCGAAGGGGAAGTTCGACAGCACGCGCCCGGCCCACATCCTCCGCAGCGGGTCCTCATCGGAGAGGCGTCGCCGGAGCGCGGGGATGAGCGCGGGGTCGTCGAGCTGCAGCAGCTCGTGCATCGCGTTCTCCCGCACGAAGGGGTTGTCATGCCCCGCATCCGCCAGCAGGTCATCGAGGCGCCCCGCCCGCTCCTCCGCCTCCATCTCCGCGACCCGCGCGGGGGTCACCCAGAGTCCCCGGTGGAGCACGAAGCCGGC
>JAFMMO010000108.1 GCA_017859655.1 Pseudomonadota bacterium
CGATCCCGCGCAGGCTGCTGGTGCAGAAGGTCTCCGTCGCGTCCGCGAGGTCCTTCGCCGGGAACGCCCCGCATCGGGTCGGGGCCCCGCGCGCCGCGAGGCGCTCGAGGATCACCCCCCGGGTCACCCCGCCGAGGACCGAGGTTGCCTCCGCGGTCCGGACCTCGTCTCCCACGACCCAGAAGAGGTTCCAGGTCGGGCCCTCCGCGATGGTCCCGTCGAGGGTGAGCAGCACCCCATCCTCCCCCCCCCGTGCCCGGGCATCGTTGAGCGCGAGGATGCCGTTCAGCATGTTGCCGCTCTTCATGGTTGGATCGAGGGCGGCGGGCGGGTTCCGTCGAATCCCGGAGAGGACGAGGTCGACCCCTCGGACGCACTGGGGATGCAGTCCGGGCTCGATCGACCAGCCGTGCACGATGACCCCCGGGGCCCGGCAGGGGGCCGGATCGATCCCGAGGGGGCCCTCCCCTCGGCTGACCATCACTCGGAGCCCGGCGTCGCGGGGCGCGGCGACCGAGGCGACCTCGCCCACGATCTGTCGGAGGGCGGAGCGATCGAGAGGGAGGTCGAGGGCGATCCGCGCAGCGGACCTCTCCAGGCGATCGAGGTGCGCCTCGAGGCGGAAGGGGCGCCCGCCATAGGTGCGGAGGGTCTCGAAGACGGAGTCGCCGTAGAGGAAGGCGTGGTCGAGGGTGCTGATCCGGGCCTCGGAAGCGGGTCCGATCCGGCCATCGATCCAGACCCAGGGCTCGCCGGGCTCGGGCGCGGCTCCGCTCTCCGCCCCTGCGCGCTCCGCTCGCCGATCCGACCGCATCGAGCCTCCTTCTCGGCTACACTCGTCCCCCCGGCACCCACCGGAGTTCCCGAGGTACCCCACGGCGGGGGGAGACGCAAGGTGACCGAAGATCGAACGGATGATCGTGCCCCCCTCGCGGAGCGGATGCGCCCGCGCTCTCTGGCGGAGGTCGTCGGACAGGAGCACCTGCTCGGAGAGCGGGGACTCCTCCCCCCCCTCCTCTCCTCGGGCCGCCCGCCTTCGCTGATCCTCTGGGGGCCACCGGGGTGCGGGAAGACGACGATCGCCCGGCTCATCGCGACCGAGCTCGATCGGCCGCCGGTCCGGATCTCCGCGGTCACCTCGGGGGTCAGGGAGGTGAAGGAGATCGTGGCGCGCTCCCGGGAGGAGCGCGCGGCCGGCGGACGAGCCACCGTCCTCTTCGTGGACGAGATCCACCGCTTCAACAAGGCGCAGCAGGATGCCTTCCTAGGTCCGGTGGAGGATGGCTCGATCATCCTCGTCGGGGCGACGACCGAGAACCCCGGGTTCGAGCTGAACTCGGCCATCCTCTCCCGCTGCCGAGTCCTCGTGCTCGAGCCCCTCGGCGAGGGGGCGCTCGCCGCGCTCCTCGAGCGGGCCCTCGCGGATGCCGAGCGCGGGGTCGGGTCGGCGCCACCCCCGCTCGACGCGGAGGGGAAGGCGCTCCTCGTGGCGAGGGCGGACGGAGATGCGCGGGCGCTGCTCACCGACCTCGAGTGGGTCGCGCTCGGAGCGGGGCGCGCGGGACTCGATAGGGTGAGTCCCGCGGAGGTCACCCGGATCCTCTCGACCCGCCCGCCCCGACATGACCGCGATGGGGATCAGCACTACGACTCGATCTCGGCGCTCCACAAGTCCCTCCGCGGCAGCGACGTTCAGGCGGGGCTCTACTGGCTCGCCCGCATGCTCGAGGGAGGGGCGGACCCCCTCGCCATCGTCCGGAGGCTGGTGCGGTTCGCGAGCGAGGATGTCGGCGCGGCCGATCCGGATGCCCTGCGCCACGCGGTGGCGGCGCGGGATGCCGTTCACTTCCTCGGGATGCCGGAGGGCGCGCTCGCGCTCGCGGAGCTCGTCGTCATCCTCGCCACCGCCCCGAAGTCGGATCGCGTCCATCGCGCCTACTCCGCCGCCGTCGAGGCGGTCCGGCGGACGGGGACCCTCCCGGTGCCCCCCGAGGTGCGGAACGCGCCGACCGGGCTCGCCCGCGCGCTGGGGCACGGGGCGGGCTATCACTCCCCGCATCGGGATCCGCGGGGACTGCTCGTCCCCTTCCTGCCGGAGGAGCTGCGCGGGGAGCGGTTCTACGAGCCGGGGGAGCTGGGCTTCGAGCGCGAGATCGCGAAGCGGATCACCTACTGGGAGCAGCTGCGGGCCCGCGCCCGCGAAGGAGAGCGATGAAGCACCTGCGCCGTGAGCTCTGGTTCGAGGTGGAGTCCCGCCGGGAGTACCGGAACATCACGCCGCTCGTCGAGGAGTGCGTGCGGGAGAGCGGGGTTCGGGAGGGGCTTTGCCTCGTCAACGCGATGCACATCACGGCCAGCGTGTACATCAACGACGACGAGAGCGGCCTCCTCGCCGACTACGACGACTGGCTGGAGAAGCTCGCCCCGCACGCGCCGATCGACCGGTACCGACACAATCGCACCGGCGAGGACAACGGGGATGCCCACCTGAAGCGACAGATCATGGGGCGTGAGGTGGTGGTCGCGGTCACCGGAGGGGCGCTCGACTTCGGACCCTGGGAGCAGATCTTCTACGCGGAGTTCGATGGTCGGCGCCGCAAGCGGGTCCTGGTCAAGATCATCGGCGAGTGAGCGCTTCGGGCAGGCTCAGGATGTGATGAACTCCCGGGCCCCTTCCGCCTGACGGAGGATCTCCGCCGCGAGGCGATCCGGGTCGGCGCCGTCGAGCAGCCGGATGAGATGCTCCGGGATCCGCTCGAGGACGGGCGGGGCGTCGGGGATCCGCGGGCGCCCGGCCGCTTGGGCGAGTCGGTCCCCGAGGGCGACGAGCTCCACGGCCCTCCGTGACTCCTCGTCGAGGGCGCAGCGCTCCGACCAGTCGGGGGAGAGGGCGTCGTGGTGATCCCGGATCGCGGCGTGGATGATCGGCGGGAGTCGCCAGTGTTCGGCGAGCCATGCGCCGAGGAGCGGGTGCTCCACCCCCACCACCTGCCGCTCCGCCTGGATCGCTCCGGCCCCGCACTCGCGGACGAGCCGGTCCGCCTCCTGCATCTCCTCCGGCAGGTGCTGTCGAGCGACGAGGACCCCGAGATCGTGCATCAGGCCGGCGGTGAAGAGGTCATCCCCGCCGGGGAGGCGGAGGCGACTCCCCAGGGTCCGGGTGGCGCAGGCCACGAAGAGGGAATGCTCCCAGAACGCCATGCGCCCCACCGGGTCGCCATCGGTCGGGAAGGAGCTGCGCACGGAGACGCTGATGGCGAGGGCGCGGACGGAGTTGAAGCCGATGAGGCTGATCGCGTGGTGGAGGGATGCGACAGGTCGGGAGAGGGAATAGAACGCGGAGTTCACGAGGCGCAGGATCTTCGCGGCGAGCGCCTGGTCCTTCTCCATGACCGCGGCGAGGTCGGCGCTGGAGGAGTCGGGGTCATCCGCGACCTCGGCGAGGCGCAGGATGACCTCCGGGAAGCTGGGGATGTCGTAGATCCGACGCACCACCCGCTTCAGGCGGGCCTGGGCGTGGCGATCCGGGTTCGGTGCGATGCTCGACATGTTCCCGCCTCCTGCGTCCGCGACCCGCCCGGTCTGGGCGAGGCGTCGCTCCCATCAAGGGTACAACGCTCCCTCGGATCGAGCCGCCGGGGGACGCTCCGCCGTTGCGCGAGGCGGAGCCGGATCACCCTCAGTCGGGATCCTCGAGAATGCCGGCGAGGGGGTCCACCTCCCCCAGCGCGCGCTCGGCCAGCTGCTCCGCGACGGCGGGGAACAGGGAGAGGCCGTGAGCACCGAAGGCGCCGCCCGCGAGGGTCCGCCCCCCCCGGCTGGTCAGGATCGGCTCCCGGGGATCGAGGGCGAGTCGTGAGTGGGCGCGCGCCTTCCGGACATCGCTGTCCCTCAGCCAGGGGAGTCGGCCCCCCCACTCCTCGCGGAGCGCCTCCAGGAGGGACCAGTCGACGGTGGGCTCCTCGTCTCCGGACTGCGGACGGGAGACCTCGAGGTCCCACTCCCGGAGTGCCCGCGGGAGGAGAACTCCGCGTGGGCTCCCGCCCGGCGGCTCCTCGAGGCGAATCACTGGTCCGGGGATCTCGGGGGTCCCGACCCGGAAGGAGTGCACTTCCTCCAGCGCCCAGTCGGCCCGGACGCCGACGAGCTCGAGGAGTCGTGGATTCCTCGGTCCCGCGGCGAGGAGGACCCGCCCGGCGCGACCGGAGCGGACTCCGGCCTGGAACCGGACCGTCCCCTCTTCCTCCGTCAACTGCTGCAGCTCGGCGTCGAAGAGTACGCGCCCTCCCTGAGCCCGAACCCGAGCGTGGAGGGCGGTGAGGAGACCCATGGTGTCGAGGGTCCCGTCCTCCGCGTGGAATCGCCCGGAGAACTCCGCGGAGAGGAGGCCCGGGAATCTCTCCGCCGCTTGCTCGCCGGTGAGCTCCTCGAAGGCAGTACCGGCCGACGGGTGCGACGTTTCCCCGATCGAGCCCAGCCTTCGATAGCCGGAGCCCTCGGAGAGGAAGTCGTGATCGAGGTAGTCCGCGCCGGAGGTGAGGAGGAGGCGGCCCCGCTCCTCGGCTTCGGTGAGGGCCGGCGCGGTGCAGCGGAGGATCGCCCCGACCTCGCCGGGGCGGCCCCCGTTCGGGGAGCTGCGCCGCTCGACGACGAGCACCGAGTCGGCTCCCCGGCGGAGCAGATGGTCCGCGGTCGCGAGGCCGAGCAGGCCGGCTCCGACGACGAGATGGTCGCAGACGAGTGGGCGCACGGTGCTCTCCTCGGTGCTCCAGGCGGTGCTCTCTTGGGTCCGGCGACGCCGGGCCTCGTGACCTTACGGGCTGGAGGATCGGAGTTCCAGTGGCGCGCGGCGGGTGCGCCCTTGCCGTGCTGCCCGAACTTCTGCACCCTACCCGGCGGAGGGAGAGCGAGAGTGATGACCGAACTCGATCCGACCCACCGGGGAAGCCCGCCGCTCCGGCGCCTCGCGGGCGTCGCCGCCCTGCTGCTCGTGCTCCTCGCGGGCGTGCCCGCCTGTCGCGACACTCCCACCCGCACCGGCGTCTTCGCGGTGGACGCCCGCAGCCCCGATCCCCAGGTGCGGGGAGAGGCCGCGCTCCTCGCCGGTCGAGCCGGCGACCGGAAGGCCGTCTCAGGTCTCATAGAGCTGCTCATGGACGAGGAGTATTCGGTCCGTCTGAACGCGTTCTTCTCCCTGAACCTGCTCATCGGCCACCGCGATGAGTTCCGCTACGAGGCGCTCGATCCCCCCGCGCGCCGCGCCCCCGCGGTGGAGCGATACCGCACCTTCTGGGCGGAGCGGGACGCCTCCGGCGGTCCTTGACCCCTCCCACCGCTGCGCGCCTCGCCCTCTCCTTCAAGGAATGCGGCCGGACACCCGATAAACGAGAGGAGCTCTCGGAAGGGGTGTCGACCGGCATGTTCCGAAAATCGATGGTCAGCGTCGGAGACTGGGGAACCTCGGTCGGGCGGGCCTTCTACTGGCTCGCCCCGGCCGGGCTGCGTCGTCGGCGGGGCGCGGTGCCCGCCTTCGCCATCGTCGAGCAGGTCGATCGCTTCTCGATCGGGGTGCTCCCCCTCCTGACCGTCGTCCTCGGCTTCGTCGGGATGATCCTCGCGCTCCAGCTGGCGACGATCCTCGAGCTGCTCGGAGTCGTGGAGTTCCTGCCGAGCATCGTCGGGATCGCGATGGTCCGTGAGATGGCGCCGCTCCTCGTCGGAGTGGTCCTGAGCGGCTTCGCCGGCGCGTCGATCGCGAGCGAGATCGGCAGCATGAAGGTCTCCGACGAGCTCCGCGCCTACGAGAGCTTCAGCATCGCGCCGACCCGCTACCTCCTTGCGCCGCGGCTCGTCGGGATCGCCATCGCAGCCCCCATCGTCACCGGCCTGGGCTTCTACCTGGGCATCGGAGGAGGTCTCGTCATCGCGGAGGCGATCCTCGGGATGGACTCCGGCCAGTACATCACCCGGACCCTCGCCGCGCTCGATCTGCAGGATGTCCTCCTCGGACTCCTGAAGGGGGAGGTCTTCGGGCTCCTCGTCGTCTCGATCGCCTGGTTCGAGGGGAGCCGGGTCACCGGCGGCGCCCTCGGCGTCGGGCGGGCGACGACCGCCGCCGTAGTCAAGTCGGTCGTGGCGATCATCGCCGCGGATCTCCTCCTCACCTTCCTCTTCTTTAGGATCGGGTGAGCGGCATGGTCACGCCGAGGAGCTCGCTGCTGTCCGAGAGCGACCCCACGCCGGTGGTGGGCGAGCCGGTCGTCGAGGTGCGGGAGCTGGAAGTGTCCTTCGGGGGGCGGAGGGTCCTGAGGGGCCTCGACCTTGAGGTGCGACGAGGAGAGACGCTGGTCGTCCTCGGAGGCTCCGGCTCCGGCAAGTCGACGCTGCTCAACGCGCTGACCGGGAGCGTCACGCCCTCGCGCGGGACGATCCGGGTCCTCGGTTCGAGCGTGGCGGAGCTCGACCTCGCGAGGCTGGATGCGCACCGGGTCAAGGTCGGGTTCCTCTTCCAGAACGGTGCGCTGTTTCAGTCGATGAGCGTTCGCGAGAATCTCGCGTGCGTCCTGCGGGAGCACACCGCCCTCACCGCGGAGGAGATCGACATCCTCGTGAAGATGAAGCTCGAGCTGGTCGGTCTCCGCCACGCGGTGGACCTGATGCCCGCGGAGCTCTCCGGTGGGATGCGCAAGCGTGTGGCCCTGGCCCGGGCGCTCGTCCTCGACCCTCCTCTGATGCTCTACGACGAGCCGGGGGCGGGTCTCGATCCGGTCTCCCTCGCCGGAGTCGACCGCATCATCGCCACGCTCGGGAGGATCCTCGGCATGACCTCGATCGTCGTGACCCACCACATCGAGAGCGCCCTCCGTCTCGCCGACCGCCTCGTCTTCCTCCATGAGGGGACGGTGGTGGCCAGCGGCAGCCCGGAGGAGTTCCGGACCCACGGGGACCCTCGTCTGCGCCAGTTCCTGGATGGAGCCGCGGAGGGACCCCTGAACGACCGCTCGGGCCGGGAGGATTACGCCACCTCCCTCCTCGGCAAGGAGAGACTGCGATGAGTCACGAGCGCGTGAGAGTGCGGGTCGGGCTCGCCCTGACCCTCGGTTGCCTGCTCCTCTTCACCCTGGTCTTCTCCCTCGACGAGGCGCGACGATGGATCGATGGGAGGGCCACGGTCCAGGTCCGCCTGCCGGCGGCGCATGGGCTCATGCACTCCGATCCGGTTCACTTTCATGGAGTCCCCTGCGGTCGGGTCGTGAAGCTCGACCTCCGGCAGCAGAGTCGCCTTCACGGCGGGGAGAACATCGCCTTCGCGGACGGGGGAGACGGGGAGGATGTCTCGGTGCTCCTCACCCTCGAGGTGCCCCCGGAGGTCCGTGGCTTCCTTCGCGAGGGGAGCGTGGCGACCATCGAGAAGACCCTGACCGGATCGACCGTGGTGAACCTCGAGCAGGGGGACGGCGGCCCGCTCCCCGAGGGGATGATCCTCGAGGGGGTCCCGGTCACCACCATGGCGGATGTGACCGGGGCGTTGCAGGAGGCGATCCGCTCGGTGACTCAGGTGACCCGGAGCCTGGGTCCGGTCCTCGAGGATCTTCAGCGCGCCGGCGCGGTCTCCGACACCCTGCGCCGCATCGGGCAGGCGGCGGATGAGATCCGCGATCTCGCGGAGCGTGCGGACGATGCCCTCGATGATCTGAGCTCCCCCATTCGCAGCCTCGCGAGCCGGGGAGAGCGCCTCCTCGAGGAGCTGGATCGGTCGGTGCAGGAGCTCCCCCGGGCCATCGAGGCGACGCGGGTGACCGCCCGGGAGGGTCGGGACATGGTCGGCGAGCTGCGCGATCTGGTGCGCCAGGTCGCTCCGGACCTCAGGGCGAGCTTCGAGGATGTCTCGGCCACGAGCCGCAACGCGCGGGATCTCTCCGAGGAGCTCCGGCGCCGTCCCTGGCGGCTCCTGCGCGCTCCGAACTCGAGCGACGCCGCGGCGATCGACCTCTACGAGACCGCCGCGCGCTATGCGGCGGGCGCGACCGAGGTGCGCCGCTCCCTCGAGATGGTGCGAACCGCGCTCGCGCGGCGGGGCGCCGATGCGCGGGCGAACGAGGTCCTCGAGGAGGCCCTGAGGAGTCTGGAGACCGACCTCGACCATCAGCGTCGGATCGAGGAGCTCTTCTGGGAGCGGATGAACGACGGGCGATGATCCCGGGTCCCGGGCGATCCGGCGGAGATGAAAGCGAAGGAGCGGGCGCGTCGATCCTCGGATCGGCGCGCCCGCTCCTGCTGTTTGCGGTCCCCGGCGTCGGACCGGCTCCGACCGTGGATCTCAGGCGACCGAGCTGTGCTTGGACCAGCTCGCGGGGAGGAAGCGTTCGGAGAGGGAGTGGAACTCGTTGAGGAGCCACTCCCCGACGCCGAGATCCACGAGGGTGCTGGCGATGTGAGCCCGGAGGCTCTCGAACTCGACGGCACCGAGCCCCGCGGCGATGAGCTCGTCGCGAGCGCTCTCGATCAGCTCCGCGAGGTCGCAGGGGCCCCCCACCACCGCTCGGACGAGGAGTTGCTTCTGGGTGAAGGACTGCCGGCGCGTGTCGACCTCGCTGAACCAGGAGGCGAGCGCGGGGTCGAGGCGGATCTTGGTGTGGAGGAGATCGACGGCGGCGCCGATCGTGGCGGAGCCGCCGACGCGATCGTAGAGGGTGCGGGTCACGGGGCCTTCCCTTCCCGTCCCTCCTCGGAAGGAGGAGTGGACTGGGAAGAGTACCCCGACCTCCGGGATCCGGCAAAACCGCGAGGGTTCAGCGGGCGATGGCGCTCCGGCCGCCGGCTTCGGCGGTGTCCCCCCGCCCGAGCAGGGTGCCGCGTCGGCGGAGATAGCGCCCGGTGTGGCTCTCGTCGCACGCCGCGATCTCCTCCGGAGTCCCGACGGCCACGACGGTGCCGCCGCCGTCCCCCCCCTCCGGGCCGAGATCGATCACGTGGTCCGCGTTGGCGATCACATCGAGGTCATGCTCGATCACGATGACGGTGTCTCCGCGATCGACGAGTCGATGAAGCATGCGCACGAGGCGGCGCACGTCTCCGAAGTGAAGCCCGGTCGTCGGCTCGTCGAGGATGTAGCACTTGCGGCCGCGCGGCGGGCGACCGAGCTCCGCCGCGAGCTGGATCCTCTGCGCCTCTCCGCCGGAGAGGGTGGTGGCGGACTGCCCGAGGGGCAGATAGCCGAGCCCGACATCCTCGAGGGCATCGAGGATGGGCGCCACGGTGGGGATGTTCTCGAAGAGCGGGCGCGCGGCGGAGACCTCGAGGCCCAGTACATCGGCGATGGTGAGCCCCTTGTAGCGGATCTTGAGGGTCTCCGCGTTGTAGCGTCGTCCGCGGCAGCGCTCGCACTCGACCCAGACATCCGAGAGGAAGTGCATCTCGACCAGGATCCCGCCCTTGCCGTCGCACTCCTCGCAGCGCCCCTCCGCGACATTGAAGCTGAAGCGCCCCGGTCCCCACCCTCGGGTGCGTGCCTCGGGGGTCCGGGAGAAGAGCGTCCGGATCGGAGCCAGGATCCCCGTGTAGGTCGCGGCGTTCGAGCTGGGGGTGCGTCCCAGCGGCGTCTGATCGATGACCCCGAGGGACTCGAAGGCCTCCGCCCCGCGGAGCTCCCGATGGGGCCCGGCCGGGGTCCGCGCGTCGTGGAGGCTCCGGGCGAGCCCTCGGGCGAGGATGTCCATCACCGCGCTCGACTTCCCCGACCCGCTCACGCCGCTGAAGACGGTGAGGGTCCCGGTCGGGATGCGGATGTCGACATCGCGGAGGTTGTTCGCGCGGGCCCCGATGATCTCCAGGGCGCCCCCGTCCCCGGCGCGGCGCGCCTCCGGAGTCCCGACGCGCTCGATCCCGGCGAGATACCTTCCGGTTCCGGAGGCGGGATCCGCCCGGACCTCATCCGGAGTCCCGCAGCTGACGATGCGTCCTCCGTGGCGCCCCGCCTCGGGACCGAGGTCGATGATGTGATCGGCGCGCTCCATGGTCCCCTCGTCGTGCTCGACGACGACGAGGGAGTTGCCGTGGTCGCGCAGGCTCGTGAGCGAGTCGAGGAGGCGATCGCAGTCCCGCGGGTGGAGGCCGATCGTCGGCTCATCGAGGACATAGAGCACCCCGACGAGGTGCGAGCCGATCTGGGTCGCGAGGCGGATCCGCTGGGACTCTCCCCCGGAGAGGGTCTCGGTGGCGATCGAGTCCCAGGTATCCGAGCCCGACCGCCTCCAGAAACCGGAGTCGCCCCACGATCTCCTCGTGGACTCCCTCGACCACCTTCTGTCCACGACCCTCGAGCCGGAGCTCGTTGAAGTAGGAGAGGGCCTCCCGGACGGAGCGCCTCGCGATGTCCGCGATCCCCTCCCCCCCGACCCGGACGGCGAGGAGCTCCGGCCGCAGCCGACCGCCTCCGCAGGCCGGGCACGGCTGGCTCGACATGCGCTCCTCGAGCGAGCTGCGCCAGTTGTCGGAGGAGGCCCGCAGGTGCCAGCGCCGGACGCACGCACGAAGCCCCTCCCAGGTCGTCCCCGTCACCCGCCGCGGGCGACCGGTGCCGCGCATCGATCGGTAGGTGATCGGGATCACCTCCTCTCCGGTCCCGTCGAGGATTTCGGCGAGGAGGGATGCGGGGTACTCGGAGACCGGGGTGCTGCGGGAGACGCGGGAGCGCTCTCGAAGCCAGTCGATCGCCTTGCGGACCCGGCCGCTCTTCCGCCCGATCCAGCTGCCGACCCGATGCTCCATCGCGCCCTCGAAGAGAGGGAAGCCGGGATCGGTGAAGAGCAGCTCGGGGTCGAGGTCCCGCTGGTGACCGATCCCCTGGCACTCGGGGCAGGCCCCGGAGTGATGGTTGAAGCTGAAGAGCCTCGGGGAGAGCGGGGCGAAGAGGGTGCCGTGTCCCTCGGGGCAGCTGGGACGCTCGGAGAACCGCAGTTCATGCTCCCCGCCGCGGGTGCGGGCGATGATCTCCCCGTCCCCCCGCCGGTACGCCTCCTCCACGCTCTCCGCGAGGCGGCCCCGGCCGACCTTCGCGGGGCGCAGCCGGTCGATGACGAGCTCCGCCCCCTCGAGGTCGGCGTCCTCGTCGACCTCGTCGAGGCGGGTCTCGACACCGTCACGGACGATCCGCGCGAACCCCTCGGCGGCGAGC
>JAFMMO010000109.1 GCA_017859655.1 Pseudomonadota bacterium
CCATGCCGACGTATGCGGCGAGGACCCCCCCGGCCACGGTCGCCATTCCCCCCGTCATCAGGCACATCGTCTCCGAGGCCGTGAACCGTGCGAGGTAGGGGCGGACGACCAGGGGAGCCTCGGTCTGCCCGACGAAGACGTTCGCCGCGGCGGCCAGGGACTCGGCGCCGCTCGTGCGCATCGTCAGCTGCATCACCTTCGCGAGGAGCCAGACGAGGATCTGCATGATGCCGATGTGGTAGAGAATCGCCGTGAGCGCCCCCACGAGGATGATCGTGGCGGAGATCTGCACCGCGAAGATGAAGCCGCTCGCCGGAACATCCGCGAGAGGACCCCAGACGAACGCAGCTCCCTGGGTTGAGAAGTCGAGGACCTTCTGGAACGCCCCCTTGGCGACATCGAAGAGGGCGCGCCCGGGCGTGGTCAGGAGGATGAGAGCGGCGAGGATCGCCTGCAGGCCGATCCCCCAGGCCACCACCCGCACCTGCATCCGCTTGCGATTCGTCGAGAGGAGCCACGCGAGGCCAAGGAGCGCGACGAGCCCGAAGAGGCTGGTGGCTCTCTCCCCCACGCCGCCGACCTGTCGGTACTGCTGCGCTCCGACCGCCGCGTCGAGGCGACGCCGTCCTTCCTCTCCGGAGAGAGCCCGAATCGCCTCGACGGAGGCCTCGTACAGGTCGCTCCCCGTCTCTCGATAGCTGCGGGTGAAGATCTCGCCCCAGCCGTCCCCGCCCGAGGCGAGGTAGTTGTTCGTCGCGATGGTGTAGATCGCCTCGTCGTCGATATCGATCCCGTCGCTCCGCAGGCTCACGAGCTTCTTGGCTGGCCCGAAGGTCTCCCCGTGGGTCCAGCCGATCTCGAGCCCGACCACATCGAAGCGCCTCTCGGGACGGGCGAGCGCCGTCTGCACCATCGCGCGCAGCTGGGACCCGGTGACGTCCGCCTGGACGACCGTGTTGCCGAAGGGGGAGACCTGGAAGAGATCCCGGCGGGTGATCGTGCCCTCCGGGAGGCTCGCCCGAACCCCGCCCCGGTTGTGCAGGCCGATCCTCACCCCCGCCTCATCCGCCATCACCGCGGCGAGCCAGGTGGTCAGCGGGTCGGAGCGGATGTGCCATGCGGTGCGGTCCTCGACCGGCTCGGGGAGACCTCCTTCCCGAGCGGTCGCCCGCTCCGCGTCGGTCGGCGCAGGTCGGGTCCGCGGGGGTCGATCGAGGAAGACCGGGAGCTCGCCGACGACGTCGCCCATCACCGACTCCACATCCGGCGCGTACCGGGCGAGGATCTCCTCGATGTCCGGATCGACCGGGGCGCTGCGGCCTTCCATCTCCATCATCACACCGGTGATGGAGACCCCGTCCCCATCCCGACGCACCTCCAGGCGTCCCACGAGGGCTCCGTTGGAGCTCGCCTGCGCGATCACCGTGCCGTGAGTCGGGTCGATCCTCGGGTCGATGCGGGTGTGGGAGTGCCCGCCGAGGATCAGGTCGATCCCTTCGACCTCCGTGGCGAGGCGGACATCCCCCTCCTCCCCGAGATGGCTGAGGACGATGAGGCACTCCGCTCCCTCCGCCCGCAGCGCCTCCACCGACCGGCGCACGACCGGGACCGGATCCTCGAACTCCAGACCTTGGGCGATCTCGGTCATGAGGATCCGCTTCGTCTCCTCGGTGACGACTCCCACGATTCCGAACCGGATTCCGCCCCGCTCGATGATCACGTGCGGCAGGGCGTAATCGACCGGCCCGCTGCGGTCCGGGAGCAGGATGTTGCCGCCGAGGACGGGGAACCCCGCCGCCTCGATGAGAGAGCGCAGCGTGTCGACTCCGAGATCGAAGTCGTGATTGCCGATCGTCGTCGCATCCACGCCGAGTGCGTTGAAGAGGTCGATGATCATCCGACCCTCGGGGAGCATCCCCTCGGGCGTCCCCTGGTACCAGTCTCCCGCGTCGAGGACGAGGAGGTTCTCCTCCCCGACGGTGGCGGCCTCCGCGCGCACCACGGCGGAGATCGCCCGAATGCCTCCGACCTCGCCGGAGGAGAAGCGCATCGGGTAGACCTGACCGTGGAAGTCGTTCCAGTGGAGGATGACGACGGGATCCTGCCCGAAGGCCCTCCCCCCGAGGAGCAGCGAGAGGAGCAGGATGAGGACGGCGGATCCGCGCCCTCTCGATGAGCTGGTGCGCGGGATCGAAACAGGAAGCACGGCGACTCCGATCGGGTCGAGCGGGGACCGAAGGGATGGGGAGGGGCGTCCGGAGAGCACTCCCCCGGAAGATCCGGGGAGGATATCGAACCCCATGGCCCATCGGCAAGGGCGGAGGGAGGCGCGGGGAGCTTCGGTGGATCGAACTCGGCGAGGGGGGTATCCTCCGCCCGCCTCGCGCGGGTGCCTGCCGCTCGGGCCCCGATCCGGGCCCCCCGCGGTCAACCTCGCAGCCGATCCGCGCGGCCCGCCGCGTCCCCCGGAAAGGACCTCCGATGAGCGAATCCAAGCCCACCTCCCTCCCCGAGCACATCTTCCGAGCCTACGACATCCGAGGGATCGTCGATGAGGACCTGAACGAGGACGTCGTGCGCCGCATCGGGCTCGGGCTGGGGACCCTCCTGCGCGGAGAGGGGCGGCGCACGGTCGCCGTCGGGCACGACGTCCGCGCGTCGAGCGCGCCCTTCGCAGCCGCCGTCTCCGAGGGGCTGCGCGACGCGGGCATGGATGTGACCCACGTCGGAGAGGTCCCGACGCCCCTCCTCTACTTCGCGACCGCGAAGTTCGAGCTCGATGGCGGGGTCATGATCACCGGCAGCCACAACCCGATCGAGTACAACGGCCTGAAGATCACCCGGGGTGTGTGGCCGATCTGGGGGGACGAGATCACACGGCTCCGGACCATCGCCGAGGGGGCCGAGCCGGTCGCCGAGCGCGGCTCCTTCGAGGAGCGGCCCATCGTCCCGACCTACCTCGCCGAGCTGAAGGAGAAGTTCCGCTTCACCCCCGGCACCCGCATCGCGATCGACTGCGGCAACGGCACGGCGGGACCGGTCGCCCTCCCCCTCTTCGAGTCTCTCGGCCTCGAGGTGGACGCCCTCTATCCGGAGCCGGACGCGACCTTCCCGAACCACCTCCCCGACCCCGAGGTCCCGAAGTACATGAAGGACCTCTGCGACAAGATCGCGGGGGGGGACTTCACGGCCGGCTTCGGCTTCGACGGGGACTCGGACCGGGTCGGCGTCATCGATGAGCACGGGGTCAAGCGGAGCGCGGACCATCTGGTGCTGATCTTCGCCCGCTACCTCCTCGAGAAGCTCGGGAAAGGGACGATCATCTTCGATGTGAAGTGCTCCGACTTCCTCTACACCGACATCGCGCGTCGCGGCGGCACGCCGATCCTCTGGAAGACCGGACACTCCATCATCAAGGAGAAGATGCGCGAGGAGGGAGCGATCCTGGCCGGCGAGCTCTCCGGGCACATCTGCGTGATGCACGACTACTACGGCTTCGACGACGCCTTCTACGCGGCGTGCCTCACCCTCCAGATCATGCAGGAGACCGGGCGGACCTGCTCCGAGCTCTTCGCCGACATCCCCGAGACCTTCTACACTCCCGAAGTGAAGGTGGCGGTCTCGGAGGAGCGCAAGTTCGGCGTGGTGGCGGCGCTCCAGGACCAGTTCCAGCAGGAGCTGGGAGGGGATCGGGTGAACACCATCGACGGGGTCCGCGCAACCTGGGATGACGGCTGGATGCTGATCCGGGCCTCGAACACCACCGCGAACCTCACCGTGCGGGTCGAGGGGCGTTCACCGGAGGCGCGCTCCCGCATCGCCGGGATCGTGCGTGACGCGCTCTCGGCCCATCCGGTCGACGCCTCCGCGCTGGAGGAGTTCATCGACTGAGGAGACTGGCGACCGCGCGGAGAGAGATCCAGGGGGGAGCGCTCAGTTGCCCTCGCCCCGCTTCCGCCGCTCGCGCTCCTCGGCGAGCTTCTTCAGGAAGTCCCGCTTGCATCCCGCGCTGCAGGCGTAGACCTGTGCGCCGAGGTAGGAGCCGCATCGGAACGCCGCCGCGATCTCCACCTGCGCACCGCAGGTGGGGCAGGTCGCGAGCTCCTGGCGCTCGACCTTCTTCGCCCCCGCGGGGATGTCGAAGAGCGCTGCGGGCGCCTCGAGCCACTCCGGGGGGCGCACCGCCTCGACCGAGATGGGGTAGGTGAGGCTCGCGGTCACGACCGTGAACGAGACGCGCAGCGGGAAGCCCTCGATCTCCTCGATGCTCCGAAGGACCTCCCCGGAGAAGGCCCCGAGCCGGTTGTAGAAGCGGAAGAACGGGATCGGGAACTCGACTTCGCTCGTCAACCAGGCGTCGATCACGACCCGGTCGTTCTCCCGGACGATCACCTGCTCGCAGGGGAGCCCGAAGATCGTCTCCTTCCGCCCGGTGCGCTCCACCTCGACCTGCCGCTCCAGCCCCTCGCGGAGGTGGAGCTGACGCATCGTCGACTGCCGGGCGAGCTCCGGCTCCTTGCGGAGGCGCTCGAGGGTCTGGCGCTCCGAGATGTCCCGGTTCCTCTGCAGCTCGCCGAGGTTCTCCCCCTCGGTGTACTGCGACCCGTCGAGGCTGACCTCCCGGACTCGCGTCTCGCCGTCGACGAGCTGGAGGAGATAGACGATCTTCGACTGCGGGTCCTCGAGCCGGACCCGCCCCTCGGAGACGAGGAGCTCCTGACGCACCGGTGAGCGGGTCGGCTGATTGGGGAGCCCGTTCGCCTCCTGAACGATGCGGAGCGTGCGGACCGCGGCGGCTTCCGGTGAGGGTGGCTCCGCCTCGTCGTCGGCGTCCTGAGCTCCCGGAGCCGTCGAGAGGCCCGAGAGGACGACCAGAGCGAGCAGGGCGCCCCGTTGGCGCAGAAGGAAGCTCCGGCGGCGGGTGCTCGCGTGCGCGGTGCGCAGGGCGTGACTCTTCATCGATCGGCTCTCCCCATCCGGGCGGGTCCCCGGAAGCTCCTTCGGTCTCGTGCTTCGAGGGCGCTCACGGCCGGGCTGCCGACTCCCCCCCGTGGCGCGGCCCTCAGAGGCGCCACTGCCCCTTCTCGAGCAGGGGAACGGTCTCCCCCGCGTGGGTACGCGCGACGACGTCCACCTGTTCATCCGAGATCATCATGTCGGTGTGGGCGCTCGAGACATTGCAGCCCACCGCCTCCAGCTCCGCCTCGCTCATCGACTCGCCCCCCTGCAGGCAGGTCTTGTAGGCGGACCCGACCGCGATGTGACACGCGGCGTTCTCGTCGAAGAGGATCTCCTGGAAGACGAGCCCCGAGCGGAAGACCGGTGAGTCGATCCCGACCAGGGCGACCTCTCCGAGGCGGCTCGCCCCCGGATCGGAGCTGATGTACTCGGCGTAGGTGTCCCGACCGGATGATGCCTCGACCTTCGAGACCACCCCCTCCTTGAACTCGAGGTGAAGGTCCTCGATGAGCTTCCCGTTCACGAGGAAGGGTCGGGTGACGCGGCACCGTCCCTCGGTGCGGCGCCAGTCCGGCGTGGTGAAGACCTCCTCGGTCGGGATGTTCGGCTCGAAAGGGACGCCATGGGGCCCGGTGTCGGTCCCGCCCCGGAAGATCGCCTTCTCGGAGAGTCCGACCACGAGGTCGGTCTCCGGCCCGGTGAAGTGGAGCTCCTCGATCCCGAGCCCGGTCAGCGTCTCCGACCGGCGATGGAGGGTCACGTTGTGCTCCTCCCATGCCTCGAGGCAGTCCTCACGGTCCGCTCGGACGAGGCGGAGGATCTCCTCCCAGAGACGACGCTTCGCCTCGGGGCCGGGCAGGTCGGGAAAGACCTTGCGCCCCCACCCCTCGGTCGCCGCCGCGGCGACGGTCCAGTGGACCTGGCCGCGCCCGATGCCGTCCTCGTAGAAGCGACGGGCCGCGCGATACTGCGCGACACGGGCGCGGTTCAGCTTCGCGGGCTCGAGGTCCGCGAGGAGATCGGGATCCTCGCTCCCGATCAGGCGAATCGTCGCCCCCTTCTCCTCCACCCACTCGTCGAACTTGGCACCGACGAAGGAGGGGACGTAGTCGAGGGACTCCTCGCTGGCATGGAGGAACCGGCTCCGCGAGACGCGGGCGTCCACGAGTTCCAGTTGCACCCACTTCGCCCCCCGACGGTAGGCCGCCTCGGCGACCCGGGTGGCGAAGTCCCGATTCACGGCCTCGGCGGTGATCTGAAGGATCTGCCCGGGCTGCACGTTCGCGCCATGGCCGACGAGGAGGTCGGCGTAGCGCTCCAGTTGACTCTCGATGGACACTCTCCCACCTCTCCGGCGGGGAACGGACCTCCGCCAGCCGCAAGGATACGCGGACGCGGGGGCTCGTCACCCGCATCGATGGAAACGGCAGGCGGTCTGGGGTGGGCTGCCCGGGGTGGGCTGCCCGGGGTGAGCTCTGCAGGGGGGACACGAAAGAACCCCGCGGGTCGACGACACGCGGGGTTCGAAGATTTTGGTCGGGGTGAGAGGATTTGAACCTCCGGCCTCCACGTCCCGAACGTGGCGCTCTACCAAACTGAGCCACACCCCGGCATTTCGAATTCAGGCCTCGAGTCCGCGATCTCCGCGTCGGCGGGGAGCACGGGGCGCAGCTGTGTCCCCAACATGGGATCATGTCGGGACTTAGCCGCCCTCCCTCGAAGGCTCAGAAGTATAGCCCGCTCTCGAAAAACGGTCAACGCCGGGAAGGGCGAATCCGGACGAGGCCCCTTAGGGCGCGGGAATCCCGCAACCGTAGGGATCCGCCGTGAGGTCCAGCCCGGGCTCGGCGAACGGGGGAGGCGGGGGCGCGCCGCCGGTGAAGAGGTAGTTCAGAAGGAAGATCGGGTCCCCGATGTCGATGGCGGCGCTGTCGTTCGCATCCGCCGCGTCGAGGCAGAAGGGGGTCGGGCCGCCCCCGAAGAGGTAGTCGAGGATGAAGATGGCATCGCCGATGTCGAGGGACTGGTCCGAGGAGGCCTGTCCCCGGATGAAGCCGTAGAGGAAGCCGGACGCGAGGGTCTCGCTCCCCGCGCCGTTCGAGACCACCACATCGACCTCCCCCACCGAGTCGACCCCGGGGGAGAAGCAGGTGATCGTACGATCATTCACGATCGTCACATCGAGCGCCTCCAGCCCTCCGATGAGGACGGTGGTGTCCGGGGCGGCGACGAAGCCGGTCCCCGTCACGATGAGGAGGGTTCCCCCCTGGTACGGGCCGACGGCGGGGGTGACCCCCACCACGGTGACCGGCACGACCTGGGCGTCGCAGCTCCCCTGCAGGATGCTGGGCACCCCGCTCGGGTCGGGAAAACTCACGGCGAGCAGCTCGTAGTGAAAGACCCCGGCGCCGAGTCCGGTGTCCTCGAAGGCGAGGGAACCGTCATCGACGAGGGCGATGAGGACCCCGTCCCGGAAGATCATGAAGTAGTCCGCGGGACCGCCGGGGTTGCAGTCGCTCCACGAGAGGGAGACCGAGTCCACCCCGCCGACGCAGTCAAACTCGCACTCCGCCGGCGCGGGGATCACGATCTCGAAGCCGAGCTGGGAGGGGATGAGGCTGGCCCCTCCGACCACGACCACCGTCGCGACCGGCGGCGTGCCGAGGGTGTCGCAGAACCCCACCGTGAAAGTGAGGTCGGGGTCCCCCACGGCCGGGGTGGGGAGGGAGGCGGCGAACTCGTAGTCGACCAGCTGCAGCTCGTAGCCGCTCCCCGGAGGGAGGGTGTTCGCTCCGAGCAGATCGATCACGACCCCGGAGGTGACGCCATCCGGATCCAGCGAAGTCTGGATGAAGGCCGGAGGTCCGCCATTGTTCACCGTGTTCGTCGTCGATCCGTTCGTCTCGGCCACCGGCTCGACGATCGACGGGTCGTTGCAGATTCCGTAGGACCACCCCTGGATCACCTCGGTCGTGTCGAGGAGCACCCGCGTCGAGAACGCCCCGGCAGGGATCCCGATCACCGGACCGGGTCCGGCGGCGGGCTCCACGACGATCGCGCTCGTGGGACCGTTCGCCTGGAGCGAGGGGAGGTTCGGCGCACCGAGCAGCAGAAGAGTGGGCAGGAGAGCGGCGAGGCGCGGGAGTCGGACACGAAGGGGCGACGCTACGGGCGACGGACGCATGATTCCTCCTGGGATGGGCCGGCTCCTCGCAGTCGGAGCGGCGTGAACGGGCCCGCCCAACGGGCGGACCGCTTCCCGGGAAATGCTAGGTGCGCCATTGGGTCGAGTCAATCAGGGGCCGCGGAGGTCGCTCCCTCACCCCCGCCGCGCGGGTGACGCCCTCCGCCGGATCAGGGCCAGTCGTAGAAGCCCCGGCCGCTCTTCTTGCCGAGGCGGCCCGCCCGGACCATCGTCCGAAGCAGGTGCGGAGGGCGGAACTGCTCCCCCACCTCCTGATGGAGGTGCTCCGCGATGGCGAGCCGGACATCCAGCCCGACCAGGTCGGTCAGGCGGAGCGGCCCCATGGGATGCCGGTAGCCGAGCTCCATCGCGCGATCGATCTCCTCCGCCGTGGCGACCCCGGACTCGAGCATCCGGATCGCCTCGAGGCCGATGGCGACCCCGAGCCGGGATGTGGCGAAGCCGGGGCTGTCCCGCACGACGATCGGCTCCTTGCCGATCCGGCCCGCGAAGGCGATGCAGCGCTCGATCACCGCGTCGGACGTGTCGAGCCCCCGGACGATCTCCAGCAGGCTCATCGCCGGCACGGGGTTGAAGAAGTGCAGCCCCACGAACCGGTCGGGCCCCGGCACCTCGGAGGCGATCCCGGTGATCGGCAGCGAGGAGGTGTTCGTCGCGAGGATGCAATCCCCGGAGACATGCCGCGCGATGGCGCTGAAGACGCGCTGCTTCAGCTCGAGCTCCTCCGGCGCGGCCTCGATCACCACCGTCGCCCCGGTCAGGGCCGGCTCCAGATCGGTGAAGGCCCCGAGCAGCGACCGGACCTCCTCGCGAGCGCTCGGCGGGACCTTGCCCTTGTCGATCCCCTTCTCCACCCCGGCGTGGATGGCCTCCACTCCGCTGGCGAGGGTGTCCTCGCTCACGTCGAAGAGAGAGGTGGGGATTCCGAACGTGGCGCAGACCTGGGCGATGCCCCGCCCCATGGTGCCCGCTCCGATGACTGCGATTCGATCCGACATCCGCGGCCTTCCCTTCCCGGTCGGGGGATCCGACGACGCGCGCCGCGCGCTCCCCCGACGCAGCGGGAGTTTCGCAACCCCTGCGGCTCCGTGCCACACGAACTCGTCAGATCCCGCCACGGAACTTGAGAAACGAGGCGGACCTCGGGGAGAATGCCGGGGCTCCGACGGCGGAAGGTGCCCCGAGCGGAGACTCACCCCGACACGAGGAATGGACAACGGATGAGCGCTCCCCTGATCTCGACGCGCACCGACGGTCCGGTGCGGACGATCCTGCTGGAGAACCCCCCGGCGAACTGCTACTCCCACGAGATGATGCGACAGCTGGACGACGCGATCCTCGCCGCCCGCTTCGACGAGTCGATCCATGTCATCGTGCTGCGCGGGGCGGGAGAGAAGTTCTTCTGCGCGGGCGCGGACATCGGAATGCTCGGAGACGTCACTCCCACCTTCAAGTACTACTTCTGCCTGCACGCGAACGAGACCCTGAACCGCCTCGAGCAGACACCGAAACTCACGATCGCCGCCCTGAACGGACACTGCGTCGGGGGTGGTCTGGAGGTCGCCCTCGCCTGCGACCTTCGGGTCGCCCGCCGGGACGCCGGCCGGATCGGGCTGCCCGAGGTCGCCCTCGGGGTCCTCCCCGGGACCGGAGGCACCCAGCGCATGGTGCGCACCCTCGGCAAGTCGCGTGCGATGGAGTGGCTCGTCACCGGAAAGGTCACCACCTTCGAGGAGGCCCATCAGGCCGGCCTGATCCATGAAGTCTGGGAGTCGGAGGGGTTCGACGAGCGCCTGCTCGAGTACGCCCGCAGCTTCGCGCCCCCGGCGCGACCTTCCCGGGCGGTCGGACTGATCAAGCGAGCGACCCAGAGCGGCGCCGAGGTCGGCTTCCACGAGGGGCTGGCCCTCGAGCGGGAGCTGCAGCAGCAGCTGTTCACCTCCGCGGACGCCGCGGAGGGAATCGCCGCCTACAACGAGAAGCGCAAGCCGGTCTTCCGGGGAGAGTAGAGAAGGAGAGTCATGCCGATCCACAGGGAAGAGAGCCGGGCGGGGACCCTCACCGTCGAGACGATCACCATCGACCACCCGTCCGCCAACGTGCTCGACCTCGAGCATGTCGAGGAGCTCTCCAGCGTCCTCCACCAGGTCCGCGCTGACGACCGAGCCCGCATCGTGATCCTGCGAGGGGCCGGAGATGTGTTCTCCACCGGCGTGGACATCCGGGAGCACTCCCCCGAGCTGATGCCCCGGCTCCTCCCCGCCTTTCACGCCCTCTTCGAGGACCTGCTGGGGCTCTCCGCCGTGACCATCGCCGCGGTCCACGGGCGCTGCCTCGGGGGGGCCGCGGAGCTGGCCTTCGGCTGCGACCGCGTCATCGCCGAAGTGGACACGGAGGTCGGACTGCCCGAGATCGGCCTCGGCTGCTACCCACCCGCCGCGATCCCCCAGCTCCTCGCCCGGGTCGGCATCGGTCGGGCGACCGGCATGATCCTCGGGGGAGGGAATGTCGCGGTAGAGACCCTCACCGGATGGGGCCTCGTGGACATCGTGGCCGCCGCGGGCGGAATCGAGGAGAGCCTCGACGCCGAGCTCGCCCGCTACGCCACCTGGAGCCCGGCGGTCGTCGGTCAGGTCGCCCAGCTTCTTCACGAGGAGACGCGACGGATGTGGGCGGATCGGGTCCCCCGAATCGAGTCGGAGTACCTCGAGCACCTCCTCCCGCACCCGGACTGCGCGGAGGGGATCGCCGCCTTCAACGAGAAGCGGGAGCCGGTCTGGCGCGCGCCGGACGGGCTGATGACCGCGGACGATGTGGCACTCTGAGCCGATCCGTACCGGACGGGAGTGAACGATGGAGATCCCCCCCCGGATGCAGGCCGTGCGGATCGAGGCCCACGGCGGCCTGGATCAGCTGGCCCTCCGCGAGGTTCCCACCCCCGAGCCCGGTCCGGGGGAGGTGCTCGTCGAGGTGCGGGCCGCCGGTCTGAACCACCTCGACACATGGGT
>JAFMMO010000110.1 GCA_017859655.1 Pseudomonadota bacterium
GGGTGAGGGCCTCCCAGACGGGGCCTTCCGTGCTGGCAAGGTCTCCCGCGATGGCGAACCAGTTCTGGGCGGCGTCGGCGAGGAGGGTCTCAAAGAGGGGGTCCCGCTTCTTGTGCCCGAAGTGGGTGGCGAGGGACTGGAACGCACCGGCCGCGGCCTCCGTCAAGCCGAGGGAGTCGTAGCACTCCCCGATCTCGTAGAGAGAAGAGGCGACCCAGAACTCATCCGCCGCGACACCGCTCCCCCGGCTGAGGGCGAGCTGAGCGGCCCGAATCGCGCGGTCGAGGTCTCCCTGACGCTTGAATCCGACCGAGGCGCGGTAGAGGAACTCGGCCGGGAGGCCGGTGACTCCGATGCGAACCGCTCGCGCGAGGCCCGAACCGATGTCGGCGAGATAGACCTCGGCGCCTTCCGGGTCTCCCGCCCGGTACTGCTCGGAGTCGAAGCGGTCGAGCATCGCGCGGATGGAATCGAGACCCGCCTGCATCTCACCCCCGCCGAGGTTCGCGATCGCCACCTCGACATCGAGCGCGACGGCGAAGGGGAGCAGCTCCGCATCCTCGGGATCGGCCTTCCAGGGGAACGACTCGCTCTCCGGCTTCTCGTCGTAGACCTGGACCGCCCGATCGGAGAGACCCGCGTCGTTCCAGGACTTCATCGCAGCCTGCAGCCCCTGCAGGCGAAGCCAGCGCGTCACGCGCACGATCTCATCCGGATACGGCGGGTCGCTCGGCGGCTCGAAGCCGGCGATGAGCTCGAAGTCCCACGCGGCATCCTCCGGTCTCCCGAGAGCGCCGTGCGCCCGCCCCCGCGCGAGGAGGGCCTGGTACTGCCGAAGGAGATTGTCGAAGCGCTCGTCCACGAAGGCGGTCGCCGCCTCGAAGAGCTTCTCGTAGTACTCGGAGTATCCCGCCTCTCCGGGGGGGAAGAGCTCCGCGTACTGGTAGAAGGCGGTGAGCTGATAGAACTCCCACTGGTCCCGCAGATCGGCCTTCTCGGGGTCCACCGCATCCGCGGATTCGAGCTCCTTGTTGAGGCGATCGATCGTGGTGCGAAGTTCGGTCTGGACCTCGGTGCGGAACAGGATGTCCCGTTGGGCGAGGAGCGCCTCACGGGCGCCACGGTCGGTCTCGTACTGGGCCTCGAGGGAGATCTGGCGGACCCTCAACATCGAGGACTGGACCGATGCGAGCTCGGATGCCTTCGCCCGCCGATGGTTCGGGTAGCGCCGGGCGAGGTCGTCGCGGAGGGTCTCCGCCTCGTCGAGTCGGCCCTCCGCCTCGAGGATGTCGACCCGAATCCAGTCGAGGTCCGCTCGGGAGCCCGAGCTCACGCGGCGCAAGCGGGCGTCCACCCACATCTGCGCCACATCGGTGAAGCCGAAGTCCCGGACCAGAAGGTTGAGCGTGGCGAGCTCGTCCGGGGTGAGATCTCCGGTCTCGACCGGCTCGTAGAGGCGCTGAGCGAGGAGGGACGGGGTCCCCCCAAGCACCAGGAGCAGGAGGACGCCCGAGAGGAAGGGGCGCCTGCGGGGGGCGGTCGGGACAGGAGCCCTGCGAGCGGTCGAGTTCCTCGCGCAGCGATTCCGCATCGTTCCGTCGGGCCTTTCTCGGTTGGCCTGAAGGCGGCCTGTCCGGCTATCTCGTGCGCTTCCGGACCGTTCGTGCCGTAATTTGGGGACGCCCGACAGCCCCGAAGGAGAAACGCGTCGAGCGTGGTGCCGGTTCCCGGGCGTTCCGCGCTCCCCGAAGGCTGGCACCCCCTCGCGGGCTCTTCCCGCGCGGCTCTGGACCGCAGGGACCCCGAGAGCGAGGAGGGAGGTTACTCGAAACACCTCGGAATGCGTACGAGTTGGCCCGGATCGTCGGAACCCGGTCGCCCTGGGCCCAGACGGAGTCACCCGAGCGGTGTCTCCGGCTTCCTCCCTCCCCTGAGGTGGAAGCGGGCGGGATGACCATGACCCCGTCCACCGGACCGATGAACGGGATCATGATCGGATTCTCCGGGGCTAGTTGAAGCGCTTGGCTTCCTCGTCCCGGATCACGGTGATCTTGGCGCTAATGAGGACGAAGAGGTTCGACTGCATTTGCGCCTGTCCCTTCCGCCCGAGGAGGAAGTCCATCATCGGGAGACGGGAGAGACCGGGAACGCCGATCCGCGAGTCCTGACTGATCGTCCGCTTGAGACCACCGACCAGCACGGTGCCCCCGTCCGGGATCGTCACGGTCGTCTTGATGTTCGTCACCGAGAGGACCGGGAACTCCACGTTCAGGGTGGTGAGACCGAGGGTGAGGGTCTTGAAGCGCGAGGGGAGCTGGACCGCGAGGGTCGGCTCGATCTCGAGGATCACGTACCGCCGATCGTGGCTGACGGTCGGACGGACCTGGAGGATCGATCCGGAGTTCAGGATCCCGATCACCGGGTTGATGACCGGCACGACGCCGGTCTGGTTCACCTCGGCGTCCCGGATGTACGCGGACTGGTCGATGACCAGAGAGTGCGAGGTCTGGGTGTTGAACGCGGTGACCCGAGGAGCGCTGACGCTCTTGAACTCCTGAGACTTGTCCTGCGCCTCGAGGATCGCCTCCATGATGAAGGTGTCGAGGACGTTGTACTGCAGGGCGAAGCCACCCCGGTCGGAGAGCTCGAAGGGTGCGACCGAGCTGCCGAGGGGCAGGGAGTAGGCGTTGTAGACCGCGGCGCGGACGTTCGTCTGCTGCTGGGCGTCGACGAACTCGTAGCCGGCGCTGATCGCGGTCCCCGAGCCGTCAATGTCGGAGATCGGGTTCGGGAGGTTCGAGTTGAACGGGTTGCCGAAGTCGACACCGATCGAGGTCAGGAAGTTGTCCTGCAGATCGATGAAGCGGCTCTCGACCGTGACCATCACCCCGGTCGACTTCCTCAGCGCCTCGAGGAGACGCTGCACCTTCTGATGGTTCTCGAGGGTCGACCGGACGACGAGCTTGCCCCCCTGAATCTCGATCGTCTCTCCGTCCGGCGGACCGTCCTCTCCGTACACGGAGGCCTCGATCAGCTCCTGGAGGACATCGGCGTCGTACTCGAGCTTCGTCTCGTCTTCGTCTCCACCGAGCTCGAGGAGGGAGGTCCCCCCGCCATCGCCTCCTTCACCCGAGGACTCGAGAGCGAGCTTGGGGGCCGGGAAGTCGGGGTGCGCCTTGGTCAGATCGGTGACCTCATAGAAGTCGAGGTAGATGTCGGCGCTGATCGACTCGGAGGGGCCGACGATCACGGCGCCGTTCTTGATCAGGTACCCGAAAGGCGGGTCCATGCTCTCAAGGACGAGGTTCAGGACGTTCTTCACGGGCAGATCGGAGACCTGAGCGAGCTCGACCCCATCCGCACCCTCGAGCTCCTCGACCGCCTCCCGGTTCAGGATGAAGTTGATCCCGGTGACGGTGGAGAGGTAGGTGAGGACATCGGAGAGGGAGTCGTCCTCGGTGAAGCCGACCGAGACGCGCTGCTGGAGGGCTGCCCGGATGTCCTTGGTGCGCTGGGACTCGCTCTGGCGGACCCGGGCGTCGACCGAGACCCGCTTGCTGGCGATCCGATTCCAGTCCGCGGAGGAGGGGAAGTTGAAGATCTCCGTGTAGGGGATGTCGGACTCGAGCTGGGACAGGAAGGTACGGTCCCACTCCTCGCGGCTCCGATCGGAGACCTCCATCGTCTCCTGGAAGTGCCGCATTTCCGCCGCCTCGCGGCGGATCTCCCGCACCTCGAGGCGCGTCGGATCGAGCTCGAGGATCTGGTCGGCGAGGTTCATGACCTCCTCGAACTCGCGATCCCGGTAGAGGCGGCGCATGCGGCTCTGCATCTCGTCGATGCGGTTCTCGATGTACTCGAGCGACTCGCGCATCTGCCGGTTGGCGTTCGCGCGGACCGCGATCTCGCGCTCGCGGCGCACGCGGGTGTCAAGCTCGCGCTGCAGCTGGAGCGCCTGCTCCTTCGCCGCC
The DNA here is from genome assembly GCA_017859655.1 of Pseudomonadota bacterium. Taxonomy (GTDB): domain Bacteria; phylum Planctomycetota; class UBA8108; order UBA1146; family UBA1146; genus JAFMMO01. The sequence goes on from JAFMMO010000110.1 coordinate 3,972, forward strand.
TGCGCCTCCGCACGAACACTCGAGAGGTCGACCGGATACGGGAACCAGCGGATCCGCTCGAGGACCATGTCGAGGTTGTCGATAGCGAGGGAGTACTCCTCGTCGGTCATCTGACGCCGGGCTTCGGCGTAGAGCCGCTCGATCTCCACCACCGCCTGACGCTGGGCGACGATCCGCTGGCGCTCGATCTCGTCCGCGACGTTCTGAATCTCGGGGCCGCGCTCGCCCACGATGGCAAGCGTGAGCTCGAGGAGGTCACGCGCCTCCTGGTTGTTGGGATCGAGCTGGATCGCCTGACGGAGACGGTCTTCGGCGTCGAGGTAGCGGAGATCATCCATGAGGCGCTTCGCGTCCGCGGTCGCGGCCGCCGAAGCGGCGCGGCGGCGCTGCGCCTCGATGGTGAGCTCGTCGATCCCGCCATCCTGAAGAAGGCCGGCCGCGGCGGGGAGGAACTCCGCTCCGAGCACCGGGGCGCCTTCCGGATCTCCCGTGACCTGCGCGGTGAGCGGGGAGGCTCCGGTCGCGAGCATGAGGGCGCAGAGGGCGGCCCCGATCACGCGTCGGCTCGACGCACCCGTGCGGGTCTGCTCGGTACCCAGCTTCATATCGTCTCCTTCGGTCCGGCGTGACAGCGTCGCGCCGTTCGATGGGATCCCGGGTCCGGGGGACGGCGTTCCGTCCGCGCTCTGAGCCCGGGATCGAGCTTGCAGTGCTCTCGGCAAACTCCCCGGGGTCGGCCCCGGAGTGCTTGAACCGTTCTCGTCGTCGCAGTGTCCGCGTCGCACCCCATGGGAGCCGGAATGTCGTCGCGGGATCTCCGCTGAGGCTGACCCACCCTGAAGAGGCCAGCTGCGCGCGGAGAGAGTTCGGGTCCTCATCGCCCCGAGGGCATGATCCTGCCGGGGCCTCGTCACCGCCCCGTCACCGCCCCGAGGGGCGGAACCGGGCGCGATCAGCTGACGAGAGGGCCGGGGCGCTCAATCGTCTCCGAAGAGGCCCCCCCCACCGGAGTCGTCATCGTCGTCGTCGTCATCCACCACGACCGGATCGGGAGTTCCACCCCCACCCGCGGTCGAGGTCGCATCCCCGCTCTCCTCCTCGCCTCCCGCCGTTCCGAAGCAGGGGCCATCCGTGGCTTCCCAGGGCTTCGGTGCGAGCGGCTGCGGCTCGACCCCCTGCTGGAGGGTCATGCGCTGGCCGCGCTCCGGGCCACGGAGGCGGACCTCCACCGGGTTCTTGTCACCCCGGATCTGCTCGACCCAGTAGGGAGCGTCGGCGAAGACCTTGCCATCCTGGTTCCCCTCGACCGCGTTCGGCTGGGGGTCCCGAATGACCCGACCCTTGTCCCAGTCCCAGCGATGCCGGGTGATCGCCGCGGTCCCCGGTCCTCCCGGACCGGTCGGGATCGCTCGGCGGCACTCCCACGCTTCGTTCAGGGGGTACAGGATCGTCCCGTCCATCGGCGACTCCAGCGTCTGCTCCGCCCCGTCGTTGAAGGTCAGCTCGCTGATCGAGGTGGCGGAGGAGGAGAAGCGGTAGACATAGGCGATTCCGGGCTCGAGGCCGGTGTCCAGCTCCAGAGTGAAGCTCTCACCGTTGCCGGAGAAGGGTATGGTCGCGACCTCGACCCAGTCACCGGGTCCGTAGGCCCCCATCGGGGCGACCTCGACGACCTGCCGGCCGATCTCGACCACCTCGTTGCAGCTGGCCCCGACCCCGGTGATCCGGTGGTAGAGCCGCTGGGGTGCTTCGCGAAGAACCTCCACCTTGCAGATCCCGCCGTTCTCGTGAACCGGCGGCGTCTTCGGGATGAACTTCTCGACGGAGTAATGGGTGGGACGGCGGTGGAAGGCCCACTCGGGGAAGCTCTCGCCGCTCCCGAGGTCGAAGAGAGCTTCGAGCTCCTCACCGAAGGCGACCGGGTCTCCGGCCCGGAGACGGCTCTGGTCTCCCATGGTGTCGCTGATCGTCTCCGCGTACTCCTCGATCTCACGAGTGTACTTCTTGCCCGGATCGTCACCCGTCAGTGAGAGGACGATCCCGAGGGCGAGGATCAGGCCGACCGCGGCGATCGCGATCTTGTCGATTTTCTGCACGAGAGCTCCTTCTCAAGCACTCCTCCCCGAGGGAGGAATCGAACCACCGGATGGCCTCGCCGCGCGGGCGAGGGGCTCACGGCTCAGTCCTCTTCGGAAGCATCCGGTTTCGGGTGGAACATCAGCACATCCACGCTGAGGGTCAGGACCACGTGGGGCTCTTCCTCGATCTTCTGGTCCTCGGGGAGGACGAAGGAGTAGACGAGGGCGTCCGTGTCCTTCTCGACCTCGAAGGAGGCGACCTCGAGGATCAGGTCGTCGTGCTCGAGGATGCCGCCGAGGATCTCGCCGATCGCGGAGGGAGGCACCTTGACGGTCGCCGACACGGACTGCCGGCTGAAGTACTCGTGATCCTCGGAGGTCTCGCGCCCCCGGCGACCGCTGTCGGTCTTCTTGACCCGGCCATCCATCTCCACGACCTTGCCGCCGCGGGAGATCACCTGGTCGAGGAGCCACGCCTCGGTCCGCCAGAGGCGATCCGCCCATACGAGCTCATCCCCGGTGATCGACTGGGCCTCGAACGGGGTCACGTCGAAGAGGATCTCGCCCTCGTCGTTGCGGGTGCCCTCGATCTCGCCGTAGCGAGCCTTGAGCTCCTGGAACGCATCGAGGTAGAGCGCGCCCCAGCGGGCCGGGGTCGGGGGAAGCTCGCGGGAGAGCTTCTCCTCACGGGAGGTGAAGAACTCCTGCGCAGCCGCGAGCGCGCGCTCCTGGCGCTGCAGCTCCGTCTGGCGGGTCTCGAGGAGGTCCTCGGTGGGGAGCTCCTCGAGGGACTTCTTGGCGTAGGTCTTCATCTTGCTGACGGACTTCTCGAGCTCGGAGGTCGTCTGGGAGTAGACGGCCATCTTCCCGTTGAAGATGAGCAGGAAGAAGAGCGCGAGCCAGCCGACCAGGATGACTCCGAGGATCGTCCAGAAGGTCTTGTCGTTCATGGTGGGGACTCTCCTACTCTTCCTCGTCGCCGGCGTCGGCGACCTCGGGGAGCGGCTGCATCCAGCTGACGGTGAACTGGAAGAGCGTGCCCTGACTCTGGTCGGTGTCCCCGACCTTGCGATTCCGCCGCGGGCCCTTGGAGCCCATGCTCGTGTGGATCGTCGGGATCTCCGGCTCGAGGGAGATCTGGACCGAGCTGTCGGAGTAACGGTCCTCGCCGTAGATCCCACGGAGGGCGGCGAGGGCGCGCTGCTTGATGCGGCTCTCGACCTGTGCGGCCTCCTCCGCCGCGCTCTCGAGCTTGTAGCGCGCCCCGGCGACCGTCACGAGGAAGGTCGGGACCGCGTCCTCGTCCTTCCGCGGGTCGGCGATCGTCAGGGTCGTGGGGTTCACGGCGACCTGGCGCACCTCCATCCCCGTGAACCACCACTTCGACTCGTTGAGGAGCTCCATCTCCGCCTCGATCTCGCCGAGTCGGGAGGAGACCTCGTTCTCCGGAATGCTCGCGGGTTCGACCCGTGCGGAGTTGTCGAAGGCGGAGAAGACGCTCTGGGCGACGCGCCACGCCTCTCCCGGTGCCTTCCTCGACTGGATCGGCTCGAGGAGTTCGCTGCCGGTGCTGACGAGCGCGGGGATGTCATCCTCGACGATCGACTTGATGTCCTTGTTCGAGCGATCGAGCTCCTTGACGACGGTGGTCTTCTGCAGCGCGCTCTGGGCGCTCGTGATCTTCCCGCCGTAGCTCACCCAGTACCACCCGATGAGGATGTAGAGGCAGGCGGCCGCGATGAGCACCGTCTTCTGCTTCTTCTTGAACTCGAGGGCCTCCTGCTGCTCCTGGGGGAGCAGGTTCACATCGCACTGACCCACGCCGAGCGCCTGGATCCCCGCCCCGACGCAGCTGGCGAAGGCCGGGAACTGCGACTGGAGGAGGGTGACGTTCGTCTCCCGGCTGGTCCGGATGCGGTTGAAGCCCTTGCCGACATGGACGCGGAACTTCAACTGCTCCTCGAGGGACTTCCTCAGCCCCAGGAGGCGGGAGCCGTTTCCGAAGAGGAAGAGGTCCTCGAACTTCACGTCCCCCGCCTGCGACTTGTAGAAGCCGATCGAGCGGTTGATCTCGTGGACGAGGTCCCGGATGAGGGGCTGGACCACCTGGAAGATCTTCGGGGCGTGCTCCCCCTTGGCGCCTTCGACCTTGAGATCCTCCGCCTGTGTGAAGTCGAGCTTGAACTTCTCCTGGAGGGCCTGGGTGAAGTCCTTGCCCGCGGAGGGGAGACTCCGGAACCAGAAGTTCGTCCCATCGACGATGAGGAGGTCGGTGTGATCGGACCCGAGATCGAGGACGACCACCGGCCGAGTGGGACGGAGATCGAAGAGGACGTAGTTCAACAGGCCGATGTAGCCGATGGAGATCGTCTCCAGCGGGAACTGCTCGTAGTCGAGCATGAAGTCGGAGATGTCCTCGCGGCGCACCGCGAAGATCCCGACATTCGTCTCGCCGGCATCCTCTCCCCCCTCGGCGACGTGGTAGTCCCAGATCACCTCGTCGATGGGGAAGGGGATCTGCTGCTGCGCCTCGAAGCCGATCATCTCATCCAGCTTCTTGGCGTCGAACGGAGGCAGCTGAATGAAGCGGGAGAAGGCGGAGCGACTCGGGTGCAGGACCGCGACGGGGCAGTCGATGGTGTTCCGGGTCGCGAAGGCGTGCAGCGCCGCCTTCGCCTGATTGATCGAGTCGATGCCGGCCTCTCCCCCCTCGAAGTCGATCTTGTCGACCGCGAGGATCTCGAAGCTGGCCTGGTCCCGATTGATCTTGACCGCCTTGAGCGACGACTTGCCGACGTCGATGCTCCAGACCGTGCTGATGCTCATGGATCCCCTCTCCGGGATTCACCTGTCCTCCCCGACCGGCCGTCGATCGACGACACCTCGGGGGCGAGCCCACCGGAAACGACCGGTGCGCGGCCAACGCCGCGGGGCGAACGAATCGGGCCACCCGGTCCGCGCACCCCCTCGGGGGCGTCGTCCGCGTGACGGGAGTCTCGTACGGGCCCCGCGAGGAGACCGAGGGGACACCCTGCCCGTTGCGATGCTCAAGACGAGTCGACCGCGCGCCGAGAGGCACCACGCCGCCGGCGTGATCCCCTCCTCTCGAGCTCCACGATCTTCGGTCGAATGCGCGCGCGACGGGAACCACCCGGTGGGTCCTCGCTGGGTGCGACCGCACCCACGACCCATGACTCCTCCGGGGTGCCGACACCCTCCGAAATCGCGGAGGGGTCGCCATCTCCGCCTCCTCGGGCGGACGCGCGCTTCTTTCCGAGGTCCGATCCTCCATCGGTTCCGTCACGGGATCGTCGCACGATGGGCGCGCTCCCCGGCGGGAATGATGGACGCGAGCAGTCTCCCGGACCCCTCCCCTCGACAGCCGCCGAGGTGGAGAAAAGCGACCACTTGCCGATCGTTACCGGTGGGCTCGGAGCCGAACGACAGGGAAACCGGGGCCGGGAACCCCCACAAGACTGGGAAGTATAAGAAGATCGGGAGAGGTGTCAACGCATGGGAAGCGGCCCCGAGGAGGGAGAAGGGCGTCCCTGAGGGGCCTCGGTTGACCAGGTCGGGGAGGGCCTTCCCTCACTCCTGAGGGAGGGGGGGGCGGCCGAACTCCTGGACCACCGGCTGCAGATCCTGCCAGCAGTCCCGTTTGGCCGAGGACTCCCGCAGGAGGTAGGCCGGGTGATAGGTGACGATGACCGGAATCCCGTGATACGCGTGCTTTCCACCCCGGAGACGGCCCAGAGGCTCATCCCGGCCGGTCAGGAGCCGCGCGGCGGCCCGACCGAGCGCCACGATCATCCGAGGGGAGAGAGCGGCGACCTGCCGCTCGAGGAACGGGGAGCAGGCCCCCCACTCGTCCGGGAGAGGATCCCGGTTGTTCGGAGGACGGCACTTCAGGGTGTTCGCGATGAAGACCTCCTCCCGCCGGAAGCCGAGGGCTCCCACGATGCGATCGAGGAGCTGCCCCGCGGCGCCGACGAACGGCTCTCCGCGGCGGTCCTCTTCCCGTCCCGGAGCCTCTCCGACGAAGAGGAGCGGGGCCCGCGGGTCCCCGACCCCGGGGACGCAGCGGTTTCGCTCCCCCCCGAGCCGACACCGGCGGCATGCTTCCGCCTCCCGTGCGACGGCAGCGAGCAGCTCGGCCGGATCGATCGGCGGATTCTCCCCGGGTCCGATCGGCGGAGCCGGCGGGACTGCGGAGGGTCGGGGGGGCTCCGCTGTCGTGGTGCGAGCCTCGAGGGAGCGCCGCGAAGGCTCCTCCGCGCTGGCGGGGCTCCGCGGGATGACAACCGGCTCCCCGAAGATCCGATCCACCTTCCAGGTGCGCAGCCCCTCGAGATGGAGGGAGAGGGAGTGCCGCACCGCGGAGCGGTCCTCCTCCCTCCCCGATCCGGGGGTGGGTGAGCTCTCCCGACTCATGCCACCCCTCCCACCGAGCGCCACGGCTCGGTCCTGGTCCATCGCGCCTGCAGCCGGTCCATCCCCGCGCTCTCGACCCGGGCGCGCAGCTCGACCCCTCGCCGCGGAGGGGGCTCGGCCCCGACGCTCTCAGTCGGGATCTCCACCCGCCTCCCCTCCCGGGACAGCCCGGAGAGGAGCCCCTCCCCCCGGCGCTCGACGAGGACATCGACGCACGAGCCGATCTCCGCCGAGTGGTCCCGCGCGCCGAGGCTCTCGGCGAGATGACGTGCGCGGGCCGCCCGCTCCTGCTTGACCGAGGCATCCACATGACCGGGCAGCCGGGCCGCCCGGGTTCGCGGTCGCGGGCTGTAGGGGAAGACGTGCATGCTGCTGAAGGCCGCGCGCTCGCAGGTCTCCAGCGAACGGTGGAACTCGTCGTCGTCCTCGCCCGGGAAGCCGACCATGAGGTCGGTGCTGATCGCGGCGCGAGGGAGCGCGGTGCGGATCGCCTCGATGGTGGCGAGGTAGTCCTCGACTGAGTAATCCCGCCCCATGCGCCGGAGGGTCTCGTCGCAGCCGCTCTGGAGAGGGATGTGGAAGGAAGGGCAGAGTCCGCCGTCCTCCGCGAAGGCCTCGAGGAACCGAGGGGTGAACGCCCGCTCCCCGATCGAGGAGAGCCGCACGCGGTCGAGCCCCTCG